>DMCZ01000052.1:2210-10170 GCA_003446655.1 Thauera sp.
GCCTCGAGGCGGGCGACTTCCTGCGTGGCAAGGTCCTGCCGCGCCTGCCCGAGGTCGAGGAGCGCGCTGTTACCCTCGAGCTCCTTGCGCCGTAAGGCCACCTGGGCATCGAGGACGTGCCATTCCGCGGCGAGCGCGTCGCGTCGTTCGGCGCTCAGCGGTCGCCCGTCGCGGCCCGGTTCGCGGTTGGTGCCGAGCGCGGTCTCGATCGTCGCCATGCGCGCCTGGCTTGCGCTGATCTCGGTTTGCGCGCGCTCGGGTCCGGTGCGGGCATTGACGAGCAAGGTGTTGGCCTCGTCCAGGCGGCGGCGCCATTCGATGAGCGCCGCGTTCTGGTCGGCCAGGCGGCGCTCGAGCTCGGCATCCGGTGTGCTCGGGCCGATCGCCGGCGCGGAATCCGCCCGCGCCTGCAGGGACGCGAGCTCGGCGCGCGCCGCCCGGGTTCGTTGCGGGGCGGATTCGATGTCCTGCTGCAGCCTTTGCTGCTGCGCGCGCAGCTCCTCGGCCATCGTGAGGCTGGCCAGGGCCTGCTCGAGCGCCTGCTGGGCGGCGCGCTGGTCGGCTTCGGAGAGCTTGCGGTCGGCCAGGGCTGCCACACGGCTGCGCAGGTCGTCCGCGGTGGGAGGGATGGGCGTCTGTGCCGCGGCAAGAGCCGGCAGCAGCGCGAGCAGCACAACGAAGAGGCGGAGCAGGTGCATGAACTGGAGAGCGTCGATGAGCGATGGGGGGCGCGGGCGCAGGAAGGGGGCCGCTGGCGAGCGCCGAGTTTAACGCGCTGCGCTGGCACGGATCGAAGGCTGGATCGTAAGGGCTTATGGCCGCGGCAACCCGCGCGCCGATGCGCAGCCTGTCCCGCGCGTTGATCTGTCCTTGAACGGATGCGGCGCGCCGACTATCGTGTCGCACCTCGAGGAGACGGAAAACAACAACGATGGACGAACAGATCCAACGCATGAAGGTGCTGGGTGCCGGCATCTTCAGCCTGGTGCTCGCGCTCGGCGTCGCGCGCTTCGCCTACACGCCGCTGCTGCCGCTGATGCAGGCGCAGGCCGGACTCGGGCTGGCCGAGGGCGGCTGGCTGGCGGCGATCAACTATGCGGGCTATCTCACGGGGGCGCTGCTCGCGGCCTCGATCAGCAACCTCGTGCTCAAGGACCGCCTGTACCGCATCGGCATGGTGATGGCGGTGCTGACCACGGTAATGATGGGGCTGACCACCGATTTCTGGGTGTGGGCGGTGTCGCGCTACCTGGCGGGGCTGGCGAGTGCGGCATCGATGCTGCTCGGCACCGGGCTGATCCTGAACTGGCTGATCCGCCACAACCACCGCCACGAGCTCGGCATCCACTTCGCCGGCATCGGCCTCGGTATCGCCGGCTGTTCGGTGGCGGTGGCGTTGATGAGTCAGTGGCTCGAGTGGCGCGAGCAGTGGTTCGCCTTCACCGCGATCGCCTGCGCGCTGCTGGTGCCGGCGCTGAAGTGGCTGCCGGCGCCCGATACCAGCGGGGTCACCCGGACCGGGGCGCCGATGCACGACAACCCGCCCAGCCCGCTGTTCATGCGCGTGTTCATGGCCTCCTACTTCTGCGCCGGGATCGGCTTCGTGGTCAGCGCGACCTTCATCGTCGCCATCGTCAATCGCCTGCCGGGGCTGGAGGGCCAGGGCAGCTGGAGCTTCCTCGCCATCGGCCTGGCGGCGATGCCGGCCTGCATCGTGTGGGATTTCATCGCGCGCCGCACCGGAGCGCTCAACGCCCTGATCCTGGCTGCGGTGGTGCAGGTCGTGGGCATCCTGCTGCCGGTGGTGATGGGCGGGATGCTGGGGGCGATCGCTGGCGCGCTGCTGTTTGGGGGCACCTTCGTCGGCATGGTGAGCCTGGTGCTGACCATGGCCGGACGCTACTACCCGACGCGGCCGGCGAAGATGATGGGCAAGATGACCATCTCCTACGGCGTGGCGCAGATTCTCGGCCCGGCGGTCACCGGCTGGCTGGGCGCCACCTTCGGCAGCTACGCCGGCGGGCTGTATTTCGCCGCGGCGACGATGGTGCTCGGTGCGGTGCTGCTGGTGGTGCTGAAACTGATCGAGAGGCGCGATGCGCACGTGCTGCAGCGTGCCTCGGCCGCTGACGCCGCGGGCTGAGCGCGCCGGGCCGGCGCACGTTCAGCCCGCGGGTGGCCACGGTCGGCCGTGGCGCAGGCAGAAGTCGCGCAGCAGCAGGTTGGCCATGGCGTAGCGGGTCGGAAACACCGCCGGCAGCGCGTCGATGTGGAAGAAGCGCGCGTCCTCGATCTCGTCGGGCGCGCAGAGGATCTCGCCGCCCTCGTATTCGGCCTGGTAGCCCAGCATCAGCGCATGCGGGAAGGGCCAGGCCTGACTGGCGAAGTAGCGCAGGTTGCCGATGCGCAGGCCGGTCTCCTCGAGGATTTCGCGATGGACCGCCTGCTCGGCGGATTCGCCCGCGTCGACGAAGCCGGCGAGCGCGCTGTACAGCCCGGGCGGAAAGTGCGGTGATCGCCCGAGCAGGATCTCGGGCCCGCGTTCGACGGCGACGATCACCACCGGCGATACGCGCGGGTAATGCTCGCGGCCGCAGTCCGTGTTGGTGCAGCGGCGCATCGGGCTTGGGCGTGTGTGCAGCACGGTGGGGGCGCCGCACGCGCCGCAGAAGCGGTGCGCGCGGTCGAACTCCAGCAGTTCGAGCGCGCGCGCGGCGAGGCTGCGGGTTGCTGGCGGCAGGGTGTCGAGCAGGGTCTTCAGGTGGCGGAATTCATGCCCCGGCGGCGGCTCGAGCGCCCGATCCACCTCGATCACCGCCCACGGCTGACCCTCGGGTGCGAGGAAGTCGAGCGCGCAGCGCGGAGGCAAGCTTGCCAGCCACCGGTGTGGCGAGCGCGCCAGCCCGCCGCGCTCGTCCACCAGCAGCTGGTGACCACGGAACACGAGGGTGTTGTTGGCGGCAGGCGCGAGCCGGCCGGCTGCGGTCGAGGTGGCGACGCCTTCCATGCGCACCGGTCTTCAGCGCTGGCCGATGCGGGCGCCGGCGAACAAGGCCTTGTGCTCGGCCGGCTGCGAGCGCCAGTACTGCGGCGGCGCCTGCACCTGCGCGCCGAGCTTTGCCGCCGCATGCCACGGCCAGCGCGGGTCGTAGAGCATGCCGCGGGCGAGCGCGACGAGGTCGGCCTGGCCGTCGGCGACGATGGCCTCGGCCTGCTCGGGCTGGGTCACCAGGCCGACGCCGATCACCGGCGTGCGCACTGCGCGCCGGATCGCGGCCGCGAGCGGGATCTGGTAACCGGGGCCGAGCGGGATCTTCTGCTGCGGCGAAAGGCCGCCGCTCGACACGTGCAGGAAATTGCAGCCGCGCGCCTGCAGCGCCTCGCTGAAGGCGATGCTCTGTTCCACGTCCCAGCCGCCCTCCACCCAGTCCGTCGCCGAGAAGCGCACGCCGAGCGGCAGCCCGGCCGGCAGCGCAGCACGCACGGCGTCGAAGACCTCGAGCGGAAAGCGCAGGCGGTTCTCGAGCGAACCGCCATAGGCGTCGTCGCGCTGGTTCGAGAGCGGCGACAGGAACTGGTGCAACAGGTAGCCGTGGGCGCAGTGGAGTTCGATCAGGTCGATGCCGAGACGGGCGGCGCGGCGCGCTGCGGAGACGAAATCATCACGCACGCGCGCCAGCCCTGCGGCGTCGAGGGCGACCGGTGGCTGTTCGCCGGCGGCATGCGGAACCGCCGACGGGGCGACGGTCTGCCAGCCGCCGGCCTCGGGGGTGAGCAGCTGGCCGCCGTCCCAGGGCACCTGGCTCGAGGCCTTGCGTCCGGCGTGGCCGAGCTGGATGCCGATCGGCATCGCGGAGTAGCGGCGCACCGCCCCGAGCACGCGGCCGAGCGCGGCCTCGGTGTCGTCCGAATACAGGCCGAGGTCGGCCGCGGTGATGCGGCCCTCGGGCGACACCGCGGTGGCCTCGATGATCAGCAGGCCGGCGCCGGACATGGCGAGGTTGCCGAGGTGGATCAGATGCCAGTCGGTGGCGCGGCCGTCCTCCGCGGAGTACTGGCACATGGGGGCGATGACGATGCGGTTGGGCAGACGCAGGCTGCCGAGCTCGAAGGGGGAGAACAGGGCACTCATGATGCGGTCGAAGCCTCGGGTGGCGGGATGTGAAAGCAAGGCCGCCAGCATCGGACAATTCGCCGGCGCTGTCGACATTCACTGCCGCGCACCTGGCACCGCGGCCCGTCGAGCACGGCCGGATCGATCCCCGCCGATTTCGCAATGCGAATGCAGGTTTCGATGCCGGCGAGGGCGATAAGTGGTATTTTCCCGGCGACTGCGAACGTGTGGGCCTCACGCCGCACAGGCGACAGCGGGTCGCCATCGGGTAGTCGGGACAAGATCTAAAACATATAGGGGAAATCAATGTCTGCAGGGAAATCGAAGATCATCTACACGCTCACGGACGAAGCGCCGCTGCTGGCGACGTGCGCCTTCCTCCCGATCATCCGCACCTTCACCGGCCCCGCAGGCATCGACATCGAGAAGGCCGACATTTCGGTCTCGGCCCGCGTGCTGGCCGAGTTCCCCGAGTACCTGAGCGAAGACCAGCGCGTGCCCAACACGCTCGCCGAACTCGGCAAGAAGACGCTCGAGCCCGACGCCAACATCATCAAGCTGCCCAACATCAGCGCCTCGGTCGCGCAGCTCAAGGCCTGCGTCAAGGAACTGCAGGAGAAGGGCTACAAGATCCCCGACTATCCGGAAGATCCCAAGACCGACGAGGAAAAGGAGATCCGTGCGCGCTACGGGCGCTGCCTCGGCTCGGCGGTGAACCCGGTCCTGCGCGAGGGCAACTCCGACCGCCGCGCCCCGGCCGCGGTCAAGAACTACGCCAAGAAGAACCCGCACTCGATGGGTGAGTGGAAGCAGTGGTCGCAGACCCATGTCTCGCACATGCACCACGGCGACTTCTACCACGGCGAGAAGTCGATGACGCTCGACCGCGCGCGCGACGTCAAGATGGAGCTGATCACCAAGTCGGGCAAGACCATCGTGCTCAAGCCCAAGGTTTCGCTGCTGGATGGCGAGATCATCGACTCGATGTTCATGAGCAAGAAGGCGCTGTGCGAGTTCTACGAGAAGGAGCTCGACGACTGCCGCGAGGCGGGCATCCTGTTCTCGCTGCACGTGAAGGCGACGATGATGAAGGTCTCGCACCCGATCGTCTTCGGCCACTGCGTGAAGATCTACTACAAGGACGCCTTCGAGAAGCACGGCAAGCTGTTCGACGAGCTCGGCATCAACGTCAACAACGGCATGGTCGACCTGTACGAGAAGATCAAGACCCTGCCCGAGTCCAAGCGCGACGAGATCATCCGCGACCTGCACGCCTGCCAGGAGCACCGCCCGGCGCTGGCGATGGTCGATTCGGCCAAGGGCATCACCAACTTCCACTCGCCCAACGACATCATCGTCGATGCGTCCATGCCGGCAATGATCCGCCAGGGCGGCAAGATGTGGGGCGCCGACGGCAAGCAGTACGACGCCAAGGCAGTGATGCCTGAGTCGACCTTCGCCCGCATCTACCAGGAGATGATCAACTTCTGCAAATGGCACGGCAACTTCGACCCGCGCACGATGGGCACGGTGCCGAACGTCGGCCTGATGGCGCAGAAGGCCGAGGAATACGGCTCGCACGACAAGACCTTCGAGATCCCGGAGGATGGCGTCGCCAACATCACCGATCTGGCCACCGGCGAAGTGCTGCTGACGCAGAACGTGGAGGAAGGTGACATCTGGCGCATGTGCCAGGTCAAGGACGCGCCCATCCGCGACTGGGTCAAGCTCGCCGTGACCCGCGCGCGCAACTCCGGCATGCCGGCGATCTTCTGGCTCGACCCCTATCGTCCGCACGAGAACGAGCTGATCAAGAAGGTCAAGACCTACCTCAAGGATCATGACACCAGCGGCCTCGACATCCAGATCATGTCCCAGGTGCGTGCGATGCGTTACACGCTCGAGCGTGTGGTGCGCGGGCTGGACACCATCTCGGTGACCGGCAACATCCTGCGCGACTACCTGACCGACCTGTTCCCGATCATGGAGCTGGGCACCTCGGCCAAGATGCTGTCGATCGTGCCGCTGATGGCCGGCGGCGGCATGTACGAGACCGGCGCCGGCGGTTCGGCGCCCAAGCACGTGCAGCAGCTCGTGCAGGAGAACCACCTGCGCTGGGATTCGCTCGGCGAGTTCCTCGCCCTGGCCGTCTCGCTCGAGGACCTCGGCATCAAGACCGGCAACTCCCGCGCCAAGCTGCTGGCGAAGACCCTGGACGAGGCCACCGGCAAGCTGCTCGACGAGAACAAGTCGCCCTCGCCCAAGACCGGCCAGCTCGACAACCGTGGCAGCCAGTTCTACCTGGCCAAGTTCTGGGCCGAGCGCCTGGCCGCGCAGACCGAGGACGCCGAGCTGGCGGGCAAGTTCGCCCCGCTCGCCAAGGCGCTCGCCGAGAACGAGCAGAAGATCGTCGCCGAGCTCGCCGAGGTGCAGGGCAAGCCGGTCGACATCGGCGGCTACTACAAGGCTGACGCCGAGAAGTGCAAGGCGGTGATGCGTCCGAGCGCCACGCTCAACGCGATCCTGAAGGGCGCACGCGCGGCCTGAGGCCGGTAATGTGCGACCGGCCGCCACGTGCGGCCGGTGAAGCACGAGCGGGGCGGGTCGACCATGCGGTCGGTCCGCCCCGTTTGTCGTTTACGCGGCGGGCAGCGGCCTAGAGTCCGCGCAGCCAGGCGGGACGCAGCGGGGCGGATGCAGGGTGCTCGATGGCGGCACGCACCTGCGCCAGCAGCTTTGCCTTGTCCGCACCCAGCGTGCCCTTGAGCACCAGCCAGTTCGAGGCGTGGTCGGAGCGGAACACCGTGCGTCGCAGCTCCAGCGCCGCCAGGAAGCGCTCCATCTCGGTGAACAATCCCCGCTGCGACAGCGCCTGCCACTCCGGCCAGGCCTGCAGGAAGCGGCGCCCGCCGTCGTGCAGGGTCACCACCAGTGTCGACAGATACTCCGGCTGGGTGGCGTTGATCAGGTGTGCCGAGTTGTCGGCGTGTTGCGCGCTCAGCGCCTCGCCGCCGAGACCGTTGAGGATCATCACCGAGCGCGTGATGCCGGCCTCGCCGAGCTTGTCGAGCGCGCTGCGGGTGGACTCGAAGGTCTCGCCCTTGTTCACCCGCGCCAGCACCGCGTCGTCGCCCGACTCGGCGCCGAGGTAGGCGAGCGTCAGGCCGGCGGCGGCGAGTTCCTTCAGTTCGGCGACCGACTTCTTCTTCAGGTTGCGCGCCAGGCAGTAGCTCGACACCCGGTGCACCGTGGGCAGGTGGGTGCGGATCGCCTCCAGATAGGCGAGCAGGCGGCGGGTGGGCAGCACCAGCGCGTCGCCGTCGGCGAGGAATACCCGGCGCAGCTGCGCGCCGTAGCGTTCGCCAGTGCGGCGGATGCTGTCGATGACTTCGGCCTCGTCGCGGGCGCGGAAGGCCTTCTGCGGCGCGGTGTACATCTCGCAGAAGGTGCAGGCGTTCCAGGAGCAGCCGTCGGTGACTGGCAGGATCAGCGATTCGGCCTCGCTCGGCGGGCGGAACACGGGTTCGACGTAGCGGATCGGCAGGGCGGACACGGCAGTTCTCGCGATGCAGGACGGGGCCGCAAGTCTACCTGCTGCACGCTGCGCCGGCGCGCGCTTCAGTCCCGCCGCCCGGCGCTCAGCCGCTCGATCATCGCGCGCACGCTGCGGATCTGGATGCCGTCACGGGTGGCGTAGTCACTGTCGGTGAAGCCCCACCAGTCCCAGCAGCCGTTTGGGTTCTTCCACGGGATCGACACCGCCTGCGGAAACAGCACCACCAGGCGGTTGGTGTCGGCCCAGCGGTCGTAGCCGGTGTTCCTGACGAAGGTGGTGCCGTTGTAGAG
>DMCZ01000052.1:10438-11415 GCA_003446655.1 Thauera sp.
GTCTTGTCCAGGCCGGTGCCCCAGAGGTAGCTGAAGAAGCCGGTTTCGGGAATGTAGGCGCGCTGGTCGAACTCGATGAAGCGGCCCGCCGGCGCGGCCGTGGTGCGCGGCGGGGCGACCTCCGGGCCGTAGATCCAGTCGAGGATCGCGTGTGCGGCCTCGAAGCCGCACTTGCCGATGTAGGGCTCGTCGGTCGCGCCGCAGGCGCCGCCGTAGGCGGTGGTGGGCATGGTGTGGCCGGCGGCGTCCAGCGTAACCGGCTTGAGCGCGGCCGCCGGCAGGCCGAAGGCGTCGTAGTAGCCGTGCAACTGGCGGGTGATCGGGGCCGGCACCAGGGCATCCTTGCCCCCCACCACGGTGAGCACGCGCTGACGGGCGATCTGCGCCGGGTCGTCGATTCGGCCCTCGGCATGGAAGGCGCGGGTGGCCGCGACCAGCTCGGGAACGGCCGTGCTGGCATCGCCAACCTTGCACGACAGGGTCGGCGCGCCGGTGCACGAGCATTCGGTGGTGGCCTTCATCACGCTGTCCTGGGCGCAGTAGTACGGTCCCCCGGCGACGATCCCGGCGCCACGGATGATGGCCGAATGGGCGACCTGCATCTGCACCGACATGAAGCCGCCCGACGAGATCCCCGACACCGAGGTGTCCTCGATCGCGATGTTGAGCATGGGTAGCGGGGGCGCTGGCGCGGCGAAGCTCGCCGTGGCGGCGGCAAGCAGGAAGAGGCCGTGCGGCAGGACTTTCATGGTTGGACTCCGGTGCAATGGGGACGGGGGGTAAGCGGTGGTTGATGCCATGCCGGAAAGGGGGTCGGGGACGACACGCGGTGAGCAATGCTGTCGTTCTTTCCCCCGTCAGCATAGTCCATGCAGATTTCCGCGCCGCCTTCCGCGTGCGGGGCAGACGCCATTGGTTGCGCCGACGGCCAGGCTGGCGGCGTGTGCAATAATCCGGCCTCGATAAAGTGTCCGACC
>DMCZ01000181.1:0-3098 GCA_003446655.1 Thauera sp.
GCTCGGTGTGCATGAGCTCGGCGACCGGGGTGTCGAGGCTGGCGGTGACGAGCGCGGACAGGCGCAGCGCGCCCTGGTACTGGCCCTTGCGGTCGACCACCATCAGCATGTCGGTCTGTGGCGGCAGGGATTCGAGCAGGCGCAGGTAGCGCAGCACGGTGCCGGCCTTGACCTCGGCGCGCACCTCGATCGCGTCGGCGTTCATCAGGCCGCCGGCGGACTCCTCGGGATAGGACAGCATCGACTCGAGCTGTTCGCGGCGCGCGCCGGTGGTGGCGAGCACCAGCCGGCTGCCGAGCTCGGCGGGTAAAGCCTGGATGAGGTCGACCAGGTCGTCGAGTTCGAGGGGCTGGACGGCAGCGATCAGATCGTCGAGGTCGAGCTCCTGGGCGAGCGCAGTGCTGATCTCGTCGTGCAGGAAGCTGAGCACGCGGCCCGCGCGTTCGGTCTCGACCATGCTCCAGGCCTGGCTGCGCGCGGTCGGCGGCAGGGCCTCGAGCAGGCCGGCGACCTTGGCCGGATGCATGCGGTGCAGCAGCTTGCCGACGCGCTTGAGCTTGCCGGCGTCAAGCGCGTCCATCAGCGCCTGCAGCTCGCTCCGGGTGCCGGCCTGCTCCGCCGTCGAAGGCTTGCCTGCGTCCTCGTCGACCGCGTGCTCGGTGTCGTCCCCGGTTTCGCGCATCAGCGTGGGGCGCAGCTCGGCGCTCAGGTGGCCGAGCACGCGCTGCTCGAGCGGGTCGCCGATCTGCTGCCACAGCGCGAGGCGCTGCGCTGGCGACAGGCGCTCGAGGAGGGCGGCGATCTTGGCCGGATGCATGCGGGGCACGAGCTTGCGCACGCGCTTGTTGCGCCCTTCCGCGAGCGCCTTGACGATCTGGTCGCTGAGCGAACGCGGTTGACCGTCCGCGCTGGCGCCGGCGCTTCTCGCTTCGTCGTTCATGCGCGCAAGGATACCTGTGGCAGCGGGCGTTGGTCGGCCCCGGCCCGCAGGGGGTCGGCGTCGTCCGCGCCCGGCAGCACACGCCCGAGCGCCCGCCAGCGTCTTTGCAGCGTGGCCGGCTGTGAATCGGTGGGGACTTCGTCGTTCCTGGCCGCAACGATTTGCCAGCGGAGCGGCATCGGGGTCGGGTTGTCGTGTGCGGAGGTCGTGGTCATCGCGTGGGCTTGGGGCTCAGAGCGGCCAGACGAGGACGAGCAGCGGGATCGATACCGCTACCACGAGCACTTCGAGGGGCAGGCCCAGCCGCCAGTAGTCCCCGAAACGGAAGCCGCCGGGGCCGAGGATGAGGGTGTTGTTCTGATGCCCGATGGGGGTCAGGAAGGCGCACGAGGCGCCGATCGCGACCGCCATCAGGAAGGCGTCCGCGCTCACCCCGAGCGCAGTCGCGGTGCCGATCGCGATCGGGCACATGACCGCGGCGGTCGCTGCGTTATTCATCAGGTCGGACAGGAACATGGTGACGAGAAGCACGAGGGTGAGGGCGACAATCGCGTTGCCCTGCGCTACATCGTCGAGCAGCGCATGCGCGATCAGTTCGGCCGTGCCGGTGGCTTCCATCGCCCCCGCCACCGGGATCAGCGCGGCGAGCAGCACGATGACCGGCCAGTCGATGCTCTCGTAGACCGAGCGCAGCGGGATTGTGCGCAGGGCCATCGAGGCGAGCACGCCGATCGCGAAGGAGATGGCCGCGGGCAGCAGGCCCAGCGCGGCGCCGCCGACCGCGAACAGCATGATCGCGCCGGCCGTCCACGCCTTGCGCCGGTCGGGGATGCGCAGTTCGCGCTCGGCCAGTGGCACGCAGCCCGAATCCGCGGCGAACTCGGTGAGCGCCTCGAGCGGGCCCTGCATCAGCAGCAGGTCGCCGGCCTGGATCCTCAGCGTCCGCAGGCGCGACTTCGATCGGTTGCCGCTGCGCGACACGGCAAGCAGGTTCAGTCCGTAGCGGGTGCGCAGCGACAGCTCGCGGGCCGAGCGACCGATCAGCACGGCTTCGGGGCGAACGACCAGTTCCATCAGCGTGATCTCGGCGTCGGCGGTTGAGCGGGCCGTGTCCTTCTCCTGTTCTTCCTGCGCTTGGTGTGCGCCGCTTTCACCCTCGTCAGGCGAGCCTCCCGTACCCTTGTTTTCGTCTTCATCATGACCGCCCTGCGGCTGCGCATCTTCCCCGTCCTGCTGCGCCGGGTCCTCGCGCGATGAGCCGGCCTCCTCGAGCTTGAGGCCAAGCGTGGACAGCACCTCGGGCAGCGCCTCGATGTCGGCCTCGATGACCAGGATGTCGCCCGCCAGCACCTTGCGGCTCGACTGGGGAGCGGTCATGCGCACCTCGTTGCGCACCAGTCCGATGATCTGTGCGCCGGCCTCGTCGAGCCTGGCCTCGATCTCGCGCAGGTACATGCCGGCGGCCTTGCTGTCGGGCACGACGCGGACCTCGGTGACGTAGGCCCCGGTCTCGAAGCCCTCGGTGCTCGCCTTCTCGCGTGCGGGCACCAGACGCCAGCCGAGCAGCACGATGAACAGGGTGCCGGTCACCGCGACCGCAAGGCCGATCGGCGTGAAGTCGAACATGGCGAAGCTGCCCGCGCCCGTCTGTGCGCGGAAACCGGACACGATCAGGTTGGGCGGGGTGCCGATCATGGTCGTCATGCCGCCGAGGATGGTGCCGAAGGCGAGCGGCATCAGTACCCTGCCGGGCGGTAGCGCGAGGCGCGCGGCCAGTTGCATCGCCACCGGCATGAGCAGGGCCATCGCGCCGACGTTGTTCATGAAGCCCGAGAGCAGCGCACCCAGGCCGACGATCGCGGCGAGGCTGAGCAGGATGCCGGCCCTGGCCGGCAGCAGTCTGGCGGCGAGCGCGTCGACCGCGCCCGAGACCTGCAGGCCGCGCGAGAGCACCAGCACGCAGGCCACGGTGACCACCGCCGGGTGGGCAAAGCCGGCGAAGGCTTCCTGGGGCGGGATCAGGCCGGCGAGCACGCAGGCGAGCAGGGCGCCGGCCGCCACCATGTCGTGCCGCCAGCGGCCGTGGAGGAACATCGCCACGGTGACGGACAGGATGAGGAGGATCAGCAGTTGGTCCTGGGTCATCTGAGCCTTGCGC
>DMCZ01000181.1:3395-5208 GCA_003446655.1 Thauera sp.
GGCGTGGCCGGTGCGTGCATGATTCGGGAATGCACCCGCGCCGTTGCGTCGCGCCGGTGACTGCGCGTAAAACCGGATGCGCAGCGCCATCAGCACTGGAGCAAGCCGATGCCCCGACACCCCCCATGGATGGAAAGCCTCTACGAGCGCCTCGCCGAGGACGACGAGGGCCGCGTGTGCGCGGCCATCTCCGAGGCCGCCTGCCGCGAGTCGCCAGGCAACTTCTTCCGCACCCTCGTCGCCAACACGCTCTCCAGCCTCGCCGATCGCCTCGCCAGCGCCAAGACCACGCTCCCTTGGCTGCTGCTGCAACTGGGTGCGCCGGGGTGGATGCTGAGTTTCCTTTTAAGTCAATAAGTTATTGAAAGAAAAGAGAAGCTGTGCGCAATCGAGTGAAGGTCACTGTATCTAATAATCAGTAAGTTAGCGTAGTCTGGATCAGGCACGTGAAGCTGGTGACTGTACTGCTTGCGTACTGATGCCTTGTGTAACGGTAGCTTACCCAACGGAAACGTGCCGCCCGAGCTTACGAGCACTGGTGAGCGTTACAGCGGCCTACGGGGTGATCTGCGCGAATGCCTGCAAGCGTGCGGGATCGAGCAGTGCTTCGGCCAGCAGCGCATGAATCTCGTGGTGCGGCTCGGCTGCCGATAGATCCTGGCGGTACTCCATGAGGCGCTGCTGAAGCGCTTGCACGTTGCTAATTTGTCGGCGCTGCGCCTCGCGCTGCAGGCGCCGGTACTCTGCTTTGAACTCCCGCGTCCAGCGTTGGCCCAGGTTGAGCAACCTGTCGAGGTTTTGAACCTTGACGGCATCGGCGGGCGTTGCACTCTCGACACGCACACCCAGCGCGGCATCGTCGTAGTGCGGCCGGATCGCTCCGTTGGCATGACGCAGGTAGGGGTGAAACCAATCGGTGAACGTGCCTCCGGTATGGACGTCTTTCTGGCCCTTGTTCTGCGTGGAGTTGCATTCCCCGCAGGTGGGCAGCAGGTTGTCCGCGCACACGCTCAGCAGGGGGAACGCCGTCTTGGCCAGCCAGTGGTCCACAGCAGGCAGCACCAGGGGGCCGCCGCAAAGCACGCAGATCTCGCGGGCATCCGGGTGGGGATCGAGGCGGTGCGCGGCGCGAAACGCCTGCAAAAATTGGTCGTAGCTCACGCGCAGTGCGGCATCGGTCGTGGGGCCGCCGTTGGGCGCGTAAGGCAGGCCGCCTCGCAAGCCCTCCTCATAGAACGCCACCATCAGGGCCTTGAAAGTTGTCCAGCGCTCGTCCCGACTGCCCCAGCCGTTGGGCGGATTCACCGTCAAGGCAGCGGGTGGTGTCGGGCCAAAGTGCTGTGCAAGTGCGTTCACTGCCTGAATCCACTGCTGGAGCCCGGTCTTGTCGGCCGGCGGCAGGTCGGCGATGCGCTTGGCCTTGTCCAAGAGTGCCTTGGTGCCGCTGGTGCCAGCCAGCAGGTGCCACAGCCAGTCGCCTTCGATGGCGCTGCCCATGTTCGCCCGAAGGTTCGCCTGGGTGACGGAAACGCTGGACACCTGGTGATCACACAGCCACAGCGCCAAGCGCTGCATCAACTGCTGGCAGGCGGCCAGGGCCGGTAAGCACGCCACGCGCCGGATGGGCTTAAGCATCGCTGTCCTCCGCACTGCCCTTCGCTGCAGCGGCCTTCAGGATCAGCGCGCGCAGTTCGTCCTTCAGCGTGTCCGACTGCAGAGAGGGGATCACCTGCTCGATGGCACGCAGGTCAGGCGCTTGCTGCCAGCGGTTGAGCAGGGTTTGCAGCTCGGTGCGATAGAAGCCCGTGCCTAG
>DMCZ01000156.1:0-483 GCA_003446655.1 Thauera sp.
CTGAGGACGCGGGATGCAGTCTCCGGTCGTCTCGCTCGCCGGCATCGTCACCCGACTGGGGCGTACCGTGATCCACGACGGACTTGAGCTAGCGGTCGCGCGTGGCGAGATCGTCGCGCTGGTCGGGGCCTCGGGCAGCGGCAAGACGACGCTATTGCGCCACATCATCGGCCTCACCCGGCCGAACGAGGGCGTGGTGACCCTGTTCGGCGAGGCGCTCGACGCCGGCAACGCCCGGGAACGCATCGCGCGCCAGCGTCGCCTCGGGGTGTTGTTCCAGCACGGGGCATTGTTCTCCGCGTTCACGGTGGGCGAAAACATCGCATTTCCGCTCAAGGAGCTCGGGCTGGCCACCGAGGAGGAGATCCTTGACCTCGTGGCGCTGAAGCTGGCGATGGTCGAGATGGCGCCGGAGCATGCCTTGCTGATGCCGGCCGAGCTCTCGGGAGGTATGGTCAAGCGCGCGGCGCTGGCGCGGGCGCT
>DMCZ01000156.1:713-2052 GCA_003446655.1 Thauera sp.
GGCCTTCGTGCGACTGATCCGCTCACTCCACCGCGAACTGGGGCTGACGGTGGTACTGGTCACACACGACCTCGACACCCTGGCAGCGATGGCAAGCAAGGTGGCAGTACTTGCTGACGGTCGTATCATCAGTTACGCGCCGCTGGAGCAGACGCTGGAAGTGGATCACCCCTTCATCGCGCGCTTCTTCCACGGCGAATACGGACGCCGGGCACTGTCCCGTCATGCGCAAGGAGCAGCTTGACTTGGAAGATCGCGCCCACGCCTTCGCCGCCGGTTTGTTCGCGCTGGTTCTCGGCGCAGGCATCGTGTTCGCGCTGTGGTGGTTCTCGCAGGACCGGCAGCCGATGCGCGAAGTGGTTCTCATCGCCCGTGGGGACATAAACGGGCTCGGTGAGCAGTCACGCGTGCGTTACCGCGGGCTTTCGGTAGGTGCCGTGAAGTCGATCGAGATCGATCCGGCCGACCTGCGCAACATGCTCATCCGGATCCGGGTGGCGGCGGACCTGCCCCTCACGCACGGCACTACGGCCAGACTCGGCACGCTTGGCGTCACCGGGCTCGCCTACGTCCAGCTCGACGACTCGGGTAGCGATCCCAGGCCCCTCGAAGGCGAGGGCCTGGAAGCACCTCGCATCGCGCTTGGCCCAGGCGTGCTCGACGAGATCACCGATCGGACCCTTGCTGCCCTCGAGCGCTTCGGCACCGTCGCCGATCGGCTCGCGGCGCTGTTCGACGATGAGGGGAGCACCCGTCTCCGAAGGCTCGCGGCCACACTCGAATCCGCAGCGACGGGCGTGGATCGCAGCTTTGCCGAGGTACCCGAGGCGCTGGCCGCCGTGCGCAAGGTACTGAGTCCCGACAACGTCTCCCGGCTCTCGGCCCTGCTGGCCAATCTCGAGCGCAGTTCGGTCGAAGCAGGACCCGCGCTGGCCGACCTGCGTCGGCTCATGCGCCGGCTCGAGCAGATGGCCGCGCGCCTCGACCAGGCTGCAATGGCGACCAGCGATAGTCTGGTCGATGGCACTCTGCCGCAGCTCGATGCCCTCGTTGGCGATCTCACCGCCACATCCCGCCGCCTCGGACGCTTGATCGAGGAGGTCGAATCGACACCGCAGATGTTGATCACCGGTCGCGGCGCGCAGGAACCAGGCCCAGGGGAGCAGGGCTTCGCCAACCGCTGACGACTGCGGGGCTTCCACGGAAAACACCTGATGATCGCCAGCCCGAGCCTCCTGATGCAGATCGCGCGCAACCGCCTGTCGATGACCGCCGTGGCCCTTGCCCTTTTCGGCTGCGGCAGCCTGCACGTCCAACCTCCTGCAATGGCGATCTACGA
>DMCZ01000156.1:2294-4544 GCA_003446655.1 Thauera sp.
TTGAGTCGAGCGCGATGCAGTATCGGCTCGGGTGGGACGCTCCTGAACGGAGGCGGGCCTTTGCCGAGAGCCGCTGGGCGTCCGTTCCGGGGGCGATGCTGGCGCTGGTCCTCGAGCGCACGCTCGCTCAAGGCTCAGCCAGCGGACGCTGCCGGCTGCGCATCGAGCTCGACGAATTCGTGCACGAGTTTGCCTCCCCCGAGCGCAGCTCGACCCGGATCGTGCTTCGAGCAGGCCTGCTGCCGCCGCGCCCGGGGATCGCGCTTGCCAGCCGCGAGTTCACCGTGGAAGAGCCTGCCCCCACGCCCGATGCCCGCGGGGGCGCCCGGGCCTTCCGCGCGGGCGCGCAACGCCTCGCCGTCGAGCTCTCGGACTGGATTGTGACCCTTGACCGCGAGCTTCACGGCGGGTTGAATGCCCGGGGCCGCTGCGGCGCCTGAGGCGCAGCCAGCAGAACCGATCAAAGACAAAGAACCAGCCCACACGGGCACAGATCCAGGACGAGGAGGGAATCCAAGCATGAGTGCAAGCAGCCAGTCGCCCTACGCAATGGGGCTCGAGAAGAACGCGGCCAACTACGTTCCCCTGACACCGCTGACCTTTCTCGAGCGCAGCGCCTATGTCTATCCCGACCGCGTCGCCGTCATCCACGGCGCCCGGCGTTTCACCTGGCTCGAGAGCTACACGCGCGCACGCAGGCTTGCCTCCGCGCTGAAGCAGCTCGGCGTGAACAAGGGCGACACCGTGGCTGCCATCCTCAACAACACGCCCGAGATGTTCGAGGCCCACTTTGGCGTACCCGCCTGTGGTGCGGTGCTCAACACCATCAACACCCGACTGGATGCCGAAGCGGTCGCATTCATCCTCAACCACGGTGAGGCCCGGGTGCTGCTGACCGACCGCGAATACTCGCGCATGGTAAAGCAGGCGATCGCGCTGGCGGGACGCGCCGACATGACCGTGATCGACATCGACGACCCTGAATACACCGGTCCGGGTGAGCGTCTCGGCACCCAGGACTACGAAGCGCTGCTCGCCAGCGGCAGCCCTGACTTCGTCTTCGAGCAGCCCGCGGACGAATGGGAGGCGATCTCCCTGAACTACACCTCGGGCACCACGGGCAATCCGAAGGGCGTGGTGTACCACCATCGCGGCGCGTACCTGAACGCCATGTCGAACATCGTGTCCTGGGGCATGCCGCCGCATTCGGTCTATCTGTGGACCCTGCCGATGTTTCACTGCAACGGGTGGTGCTTTGCCTGGACCATGGCCGCCAATGCGGGCGTCAACGTCTGCCTGCGGCGCGTCGATCCGCGGCTCATCTTCGAGGCCATCCGCGAGCACGGCGTCACCCACTACTGCGGCGCGCCGATCGTGCATTCCATGCTTGCCAATGCCCCCGAGGAGTGGCGCGAGGGCATCAACCACAAGGTGTCCGGCCTGGTCGCTGCGGCGCCGCCGCCGGCCGCAGTCATCGAAGGCATGGCGAAGATCGGCTTCGACATCACCCATGTGTATGGACTCACCGAAACCTACGGCCCTGCCGCCGTGTGCGCCAAGCACGATGAATGGCGCAACCTGCCGCTCGCCGAACAGGTCACGTTGAACGGACGCCAAGGCGTGCGCTATCACGCACAGGAAGGGATTACCGTGATGGATCCCAACACCATGGAGCCGGTGCCCTGGGACGGGGAGACCATGGGCGAGATCATGTTCCGCGGCAATCTGGTCATGAAGGGCTACCTGAAGAACCCGGACGCCACCGCAGAATCCTTCCGCGGTGGCTGGTACCACACCGGTGACCTCGCCGTCATGCAACCGGACGGCTACGTCAAGATCAAGGACCGCTCCAAGGACATCATCATCTCGGGGGGCGAAAACATCTCTTCGATCGAGGTCGAGGATGCGCTCTACAAGCATCCGGCAGTGATGGCGGCCGCGGTCGTGGCGCTGCCCGACGAGAAGTGGGGCGAGGTGCCGTGTGCCTTCGTGGAGCTGCGCGAGGGGACTGAGGCGAGCGCGGAGGCGATCGTGGCACATTGCCGCGAACATCTCGCCGGGTTCAAGGTGCCGAAGAAGATCATCTTCGGCGAGCTGCCCAAGACCTCGACCGGCAAGATCCAGAAGTTCGTGCTGCGCGAGCAGGCGAGGTCAACGGCCTCGTTCGAGTGACTGCACGGCGCCGGGGCGCTCCCCCGGCGCCGCCTTTCGGGGCTGGCGTCGAGATCTGATTGACGTTAACGTTAACCA
>DMCZ01000156.1:4730-5061 GCA_003446655.1 Thauera sp.
GCGAATCCATCCTGCTGCGCCGCGACGAGGACGGCGTGACGACGCTGACGCTGAACCGCCCGCAGCAGTTCAACTCGCTGTCCTTCGAGATGCTCGAGGCGCTGATTGCCGCGATTGATGAAATCGCACAGGACGACAGCGTGCGCGTCGTCGTGCTGGCAGGAGAGGGCAAGGCCTTCTGCGCCGGCCATGATCTGAAGGAGATGCGTGGTAATCACACCCTGGACTTCCAGCAGCGCCTGTTCCGGCTGTGCGGCAAGTTCATGATGAAGCTCACCGAACTGCCTCAGCCGGTGATCGCCCGCGTGCATAGCATCGCAACCGCAGCCGG
>DMCZ01000156.1:5226-5961 GCA_003446655.1 Thauera sp.
AACCGTGTTGTCCCGCTCGAGCGACTCGATGCCGAGGTGGCAGGCCTGGCCGCCTCCATTGTCGCAAAATCGCCGGTGGCGATTCGCATGGGCAAACAGATGTTCTACAAGCAGCTCGAGATGGGGCTCGACGCCGCCTACCAGCTCGCATCCGAAACCATGGCCTGCAACGCCATGTGCGAGGACGCAGCCGAGGGCATCGACGCCTTCATCGCCAAGCGCAAACCGGCCTTCAAGGGGCGCTGACCCTCCCACACCGCTGCTGCGGGCGACTGCGATGCTGATCGATTCGCACGTTCATCTCGACGCCGCCGAATTTGCCGCAGACCGCGACCACGTCATCGGGGACGCCCGTGCAGCAGGCGTGGCGGGTTTCGTCGTGCCAGCCGTCGATCGGGGGAACTTCGACGCGGTCCTGGACCTTGCCGAGGAGCGACATGATGTCTGTCCCGCGCTTGGCATCCATCCCATGTACGTCATGGGCGCGCACGAGCACGATCTGGAGACGCTTGACGCGTACCTTGCGCGGGGTCTTGCGCGGGCGGTGGGTGAGATCGGCCTCGATCACTTCGTCACGGACATCGATCAAGGCCGTCAACTCGAATTCTTCGTCGCCCAACTCAAGCTTGCGAGACGCCATGGGCTGCCGGTCATCCTGCATGTTCGACGTGCGGTGGATCCCATCCTCAAGCAGCTTCGTCGCATTGGCGTCCGTGGTGGCATTGCCCATGCCTT
>DMCZ01000164.1:0-2116 GCA_003446655.1 Thauera sp.
TCCGGCGCCGACCATGGGCGCCAGCGCCGGGGCGAGCGCTAAGATCAGCATCTCCCGTGACATAAGGCGCTGCGCCTGCGGCCCCTCATGCAGGTCGCGCACGACCGCACGGCCGACCACCACCCCGGCGCCACCGCTCACCCCCTGCAGCGCACGCCCCACCCACAACCACTCGATGCTCGGCGCCAGCGCGCAGATCAGCGAAGCGAGCGCGAACAGCGCGGTGAGCGCCAGCAGCACACGGCGGCGGCCAAAGCGATCGGCGAGCGCGCCATGCCACAGCACCATCAGCGCGAGCGCCGCCATATAGACGGTGAGCGTCTGCTGGACCTCGAGCTGGGTGGCGCCGAGCGAGACAGCGATCTGCGGGAACGCGGGCAGGTAGGCGTCGATCGCGAACGGACCAATGGCGGAAAGCATCGCCAGCATGAAGGCGAGGCGGTCGAGCGAGGGCGTCTTTGTCATCTGTGCCTGATGGGCTGCGTGTCGCGGGGACTTCCCGAGCACGTGGCGGCGCGCGGCCGGACTCAGCGTCCGTCGAGGCTGCGGCGGTACTGGATGGCCTCGGCGACATGTGCCGCGCCGGGGCGCTCGGCACCGGCCAGGTCCGCCAGCGTTCGCGCCACGCGAAGCACGCGATGATACGCCCTCGCCGACAGTTTCAGCCGCTGCATGGCCTGCTGCAGCAGACGCTCGCCGTCCGGATCGGGATGGCAGTGGCGCTCGACCTCGCCGGCCGGCAGGTCCGCATTCGCGCAGCCCTGGCGGGAAAGCTGCACGCCACGGGCGTTCTGCACCCGCTCACGGACGATGGCCGATGACTCGCCCGCCGGCCCTCGCGTGAGCGCCTCGGGCGCGATCGCCGGCACTTCGACGACGAGGTCGATGCGGTCGAGCAAGGGCCCGGACAGGCGGCCACGGTAACGCGCGATCTGGTCGGGCGTGCAACGGCAATTGCGCAGCGGGTCGCCGTGGTGGCCGCAGGGACAGGGATTCATGGCTGCGACGAGCTGGAAGCGCGCTGGAAACTCTGCCCGCCGACGCGCACGCGACACGGTGATGGTGCCGGTCTCGAGCGGCTCACGCAGCGATTCGAGCACGCGGCGGTCGAACTCGGGCAGCTCATCGAGAAACAGCACCCCGCGATGCGCCAGAGAGATCTCGCCCGGACGTGGCACCGCGCCACCGCCGACCAGCGCGGCGGCCGAGGCCGAATGGTGGGGTGCGCGAAACGGCCTCCGGCCCCAGGCGCGCACGTCGAACTCGCCCTCGATCGAGGCCACCGCCGCTGCCTCGATCGCATCCTCCTCGCTCATCGGCGGCAGTACGCCCGGCAGGCGCTGCGCAAGCATCGATTTTCCCGTGCCAGGCGGGCCGAACAGCAGCAGTGAGTGCGCGCCGCCCGCTGCGACCTCCAGCGCGCGTCGCGCCTGCAGTTGTCCGCGCACATCGGCAAGATCGGGAACGCTCGCCCCCGCAAGCGGCAGGGGACCGGCGTCGGCTACCGGCTCCAGCACAGTATGGCCGTTGAGATGCGCACATACCGCAAGCAGGCTCGCCGCGGGCAACAGCTCGGCACGCCGCGCCAGCGCGGCCTCTGCCGCATTACCCGCAGGCAGTACCAGGCCCCGGCCGCTGCGCGCCGCGGCCAGCGCCACGGCCAGCACGCCGCGCACCGGGCGCAGATCGCCGGTCAGCGAAAGCTCGCCGCAGAACTCCAGCTCGGCGAGCTTCGCCATTGCAAGCTGCCCGGACGCGGCGAGGATGCCGACCGCAATCGCAAGGTCGAAGCGCCCGCCCTCCTTGGGCAGGTCGGCGGGGGCCAGGTTGACCGTGATGCGGCGCTGGGGGAATTCGAACTGCGAAGACTGGATCGCGGCGCGCACCCGGTCGCGCGCCTCGCGGACCTCGGTGTCGGGCAACCCGACCAGGCTGAAGGCCGGCAGTCCGTTTGCCAGATGAACTTCGACCGTGACCTCGGGCGCAGCGAGCCCCTCCAGCGCACGGGCGCGCACGAGCGCGAGCGACATGGGTATCTCCAGACCGGAAGGTACGCCAGTCTAACGGAGACCTCGTTAATGACAAAACAATTATTGCTTTCGCATTCCCTGCGAAC
>DMCZ01000164.1:2380-2673 GCA_003446655.1 Thauera sp.
AAGGCCGGTGCAGCCCGGCGGACGGACGCGTCAGCCCTTGTCGCCCTGCGCGAGCCGGGCCTCGAGTTCGGCGACGCGCGCCTCGAGCTCGACCAGCTTCTGGCGGGCGTGGGCGAGCACCTCGCGCTGCACTTCGAACTCCTCGCGCGTGACCAGATCGAGCCGGCCGAGGGCGCTGCCGAGCATGGCCTTGGCGTTCTTTTCAAAGTCGCGCACCGGGCTGTTCGCCGCGATTTCAGAAAGCTTTGCGCCGATTTCGTCGAGGAAGCGGGGAGTGCTCATGATTGCCTGGG
>DMCZ01000164.1:2944-3334 GCA_003446655.1 Thauera sp.
CCATGATGGTGCATGCAGGACCAATTCCGTGCGCAAATGCATTGCGCAGCGCAGCAAAATCAGCTCGACAACTGCCTGAAACCCGCTTCTATAAAGGCTTTCGCAGAGCTGGCACACGATCTGCTTAAGGATGCTCGTCAAACATACCGACACCTCTTCCAAGGAGCAGACCATGACCAAGACCTCGAACGCCGCAACGCTCGCCACCCTTCTCGCCGCCCTGCCCTTCGCCGGCAGCGTTCACGCCGAGGACAGCCCCTTCACCGCCAACGTCGGCCTCGTCTCCGACTACGCCTACCGCGGCTACAGCCAGACCGACGAGCGCCCGGCGCTGCAGGGTGGCTTCGACTACGCGCATGAAAGCGGTCTCTACGCCGGCGTGTGGGGCTC
>DMCZ01000164.1:3633-5861 GCA_003446655.1 Thauera sp.
AGCCCTACAACAGCCCGAACACGCTCGAGGGCTACCTCGGCCTGTCGTGGGAATTCCTGTCCTTCAAGTACTCCTACGCCTTCACCGACCTGTTCGGCTACGACAAGTCCGACGGCAGCCAGTACTACGACCTGAGCGCGGCGGTCGACGTCGGCTACGGCGTCACCCTCGCAGCCCACGTCGGTTACAACGACATCAAGGGCCAGGACGACTACACCGACTGGAAGCTCGGTCTCTCCAAGGAGTTCGGCGGCTTCAACTTCGGCCTGCACTACGTGGATACCGATGTGAACAACAGCGACCTCGCCGACGAGCGCGTGATCCTGTCGGTCAGCAAGAGCTTCTGAGACCGCCCGCGCAAACCCACGGAACCGGAGAAAACCATGAAATTCATCGCCGCCATCATCAAGCCCTTCAAGCTCGACGAAGTGCGCGAGGCGCTGTCCGCGATCGGCGTGCAGGGCATCACCGTCACCGAGGTCAAGGGCTTCGGCCGCCAGAAGGGCCACACCGAGCTCTATCGCGGCGCCGAGTACGTCGTCGACTTCCTGCCCAAGGTAAAGGTCGAGGCCGCCGTCCCCGACGACATCCTCGACCAGGCGATCGAGGCCATCGAGAAGTCCGCTGCAACCGGCAAGATCGGCGACGGCAAGATCTTCGTCTTCGATCTGGAACAGGCTATCCGCATCCGCACCGGCGAGACCGGCACGGACGCGCTGTAAGGGAGAACCACAAAATGAAGAAGCTCTTCGCATTCCTGCCGGCTGCAGCCCTGCTCGCCGGCGCATCGGGCGGCGCCTTCGCCCAGGAGGCCGCGGCCGCCGCGGTCGAGGTCAACAAGGGCGACGTGGCCTGGATCATGACCGCCACCCTGCTCGTGCTGATGATGGCCCTCCCCGGCCTGGCACTGTTCTACGGCGGCCTGGTGCGCGCCAAGAACATGCTGTCGGTGCTGATGCAGGTGATGACGGTGTTCTCGCTGAACGCGCTGCTGTTCGCGATCTACGGCTACAGCCTGACCTTCACCGAGGCGAGTCCCTTCATCGGCTCGCTCGACAAGGTCTTCCTGTCCGGTGTGACGATCGACTCGCTCGCCGACACCTTCACCGAGACCGTGAAGCTGCCGGAGTTCGCCTTCATCGCCTTCCAGGCCACCTTCGCCGGCATCACCGGCGCGCTGATCGTCGGCGCCTTCGCCGAGCGCATGAAGTTCTCGGCGGTGCTGATCTTCTCGGTGATCTGGTTCACGCTGTGCTACCTGCCGATCTGCCACATGGTGTGGGGCCCGGGTGGCTACCTGCTGGAAGACGGTGCCCTCGACTTCGCCGGCGGCACGGTGGTCCACATCAACGCGGGCATTGCAGGCCTGGTGGGTGCCTACATGGTGGGCAAGCGCATCGGCTACGGCCGCGAATCGCTGGCGCCGCACAACCTGACCCTGACCATGGTCGGCGCCTCGCTGCTGTGGGTGGGCTGGTTCGGCTTCAACGCCGGCTCCAACCTCGAAGCCACCTCGGGCGCCGCGCTCGCCTTCATCAACACCCTGGTCGCCACCGCGGCTGCGGTGCTGGCCTGGTCGCTGGGTGAGGCGCTGATCAAGGGCAAGCCCTCGATGCTGGGTGCGGCCTCGGGTGCGGTCGCCGGCCTGGTGGCGATCACCCCGGCCTGCGGTTCGGTGGGTCCGATGGGTGCGATCGTGATCGGCCTGCTGTCCGGCTTCATCTGCCTGTGGGGCGTCAATGGCCTCAAGCACATGCTCGGCGCCGACGACGCGCTCGACGTGTTCGGCGTGCATGGCGTGGGCGGCATCGTCGGCGCGATCCTGACCGGCGTGTTCGCAGCGCCCGGCCTGGGCGGCACCGGCGCCGAGGACTTCTCGATTGCCTCGCAGGTGTGGATCCAGACCTGGAGCGTGATCGTGACCGTGGTGTGGTCGGCGGTGGTCGCCTTCGTCGCCTTCAAGGTCGCGGACCTGCTGGTCGGCCTGCGCGTGCCGGAAGACGAGGAGCGCGAAGGCCTCGACACCACGGCGCACGGCGAAACCGCGTACCGCTTCTGAGCGTCCCTCGCCGGGGTCCTCCTCCTCGGACCCCGATCTTGCACGGCGCCCTTCGGGGCGCCGTTTTTCTTCAAGTGCCTGCGGGCGGCCTCGCTCAGGCCAGCGGAACCGGGGTGCCGGGGCTGACGCAGAGCGTGTGGTTGAGGGCCACAATCGCCTTCTTGTAGTC
>DMCZ01000080.1:0-11833 GCA_003446655.1 Thauera sp.
AGCAGCATCGCGCTCATGTTGGCTGAATCGAGCAGCACGCGCGGGATCTGCTTGAAGGTGAGGTCCTTGTACACGAACACCGCGATGAAGAAGGCGTACACCGCACTCATCGCTGCCGCCTCGGTCGGGGTGAACATCCCCGAGTAGATGCCGCCCATCACCACCACGATCAGCATCAGCCCCCAGAAGGCCTTGCGGAAGTGCTTGACGCGCTCGCCCCAGCCCACCGCCGGCATCACCGGATAGTTGTTCTTGCGCGCCACGTACCAGGTGGTTAGACCCAGCATGAAGGCCAGCAGCAGACCCGGGATCACGCCCGCCATGAACAGTGCGCCGACCGAGGAGTTGGTGGTAACCGAGTACATCACCATCACGATCGAGGGCGGAATCAGGATGCCCAGGCCGCCGGCCGAGGCCACCACGCCCGCGCCGAAGCGCACCGGGTAGCCCTGCTTGATCATCGCCGGGATCAGGATCGAGCCGATCGCCACCACCGTCGCCGGGCTCGAGCCCGACACCGCCGCGAACAGCGCACAAGCCAGCACCGCCGACATACCCAGGCCGCCGCGCAGGTGGCCGACCATCGAGGTGGCGAAGTTGATCATGCGTCGCGCCACCCCGCCATGGGTCAGGAAGTTGCCGGCGAGGATGAAGAACGGGATCGCCATGATCTCGAACTTCTCGATGCCGGTGAACATCTTGAGCGCGACCGACTCCAACGGCACGTCGGTGAAGATGAACATGAAGCTCAGCACGGTGAGGCCGAGCGCCACGCCCACCGGCATGCCGATCGCCATGAGGACGACGAGCAGGCCGAAGATTGCAATCGTGTTGGTCATTTCCTCGTCCTCCTCACTTGCCCTGGCCGGGACGCCTGGCGTCCGCGTCACGGCGAGCGTGTTCGATATCCTCCGCGATCGAGATCGCCTCGCCCTCGAGCAGCACGTTCTCGTCGTCCTCCTCGTCCAGGCCCTCGACGTGGCCGTGGTCGTGCGTGGGCAGCTCGCCGGTACGGGCGAAACTCACCATCACCTGCAGGAAGCGGTAGCACATCAGGAAGGAACCGAGCGGCACCGCGGAATAGACGATCCAGGTCGGCCACTCGAGGTCTGGGGTGGTCGGGCCTTCGAAGAAATCGCCGGTATCGCGGCCGAACAGGCTCAGCGTCTCGTAGGCCATGCCGTTCTCCCACACGAAGAGCGCACCGAAGAGGCCGATCAGACCGGTGAAGATCACGCCGCACACCAAGCCAGTCTGGATGAGCGCTGCGCGCGAGGTGCCGGTGAGCTTGTTCACCAGGATGTCGACACCGACGTGGATGCCGGTGCGCACGCCATAGGCAGCCCCGAACTTGGCCATCCACACGAAGAGGATGATGCAGAACTCCTGGGCCCAGCCGACGTTCATGTCGAGCAGCCAGTCCTGCACCACGGGAATCTCGTAGCCGGAAAGGTAGCGATGCACCACCGAGATGAAGATCACGATCGTCGCCACTGCCATCAGGCTGGCGATGATGATCTCCTCGAGGCGGTCGAGAAGCTTGTTCATGATTGTTTCCCCCGAAAAAACGCCCGTCGGGTCTGCGTGGCCTGACGGGCGCTGTTGGGTATGGAGAGACTTGGATTACAGCTTGGCCGGGTCGAAGCCGGTTTCCTTGTAGATCGACTGGATCAGGTCGGCACCGATGCGCGACTCCATCTTCTTGTGCACCGGCACCAGGGCCTTCTTGAAGGCGGCCTTTTCTTCGGCGGTCGGGGTGTAGATCTCGGTCTTGCCGGAGGCGCGCACGCCCTCGAGCGCCTTGTCGTTCTCTTCCTTGGCGATCTGGTTGGCGTACACGGTCGATTCGGCCATGGCCTTGTCCAATTGCGTGCGCACTTCAGCAGGCAGACCGTCCCAGAACTTCTTGTTGGTGATCACCGCATAACCCAGGTAGCCGTGGTCGGTCAGGGTCATATGCTTCTGCACCTCGTGCATCTTCTGGGTGTAGAGGTTGGAGTGCGGGTTCTCGGTGCCATCCACGACGCCGGTCTGCAGCGCCTGGTAGACCTCGGAGAAGGCCATCACCTGCGGCAGCGACTTGACCTCGCGCATCTGCTCCTCGAGCACCTTGGACGACTGGATGCGCATCTTCTTGCCACGCAGGTCTTCCGGCTTCTTGATCGGGGAGTTGGCCGAGAAGGACTTGAAGCCGTTGTCCCAGAAAGCCAGACCCTTGATGCCCTTGGGCTCGAGCTTGGCGAGCAGCTGCTGGCCGACCGGACCCTGGGTGACCTTGTTCAGGGCCTCATAGCCATCGAAGATGTAGGGCAGGTCGAAGACCTCGAACTCGCGCACGCCGAGCGGGCCGAACTTGGCCAGGGAGGGGGCAAGCAGCTGGACGGCGCCGAGTTGCAGCGCCTCCATCTCTTCCTTGTCCTTGTAGAGGGTGCTGTTGGCGTACACCTCGACCTTGACCGCGCCGCTGGTGTATTTCTCGGCCAGCTCCTTGAATTTCTCGGCAGCCTTGCCCTTGGGGGTGTCCTGGGCCACGACGTGGCTGAACTTGATCACGATCGGGTCGGCTGCAACCGCTGCAGCAGACAGGCCAACGGCAACCAGACCAACCAGAAGCGCACGAATCTTCATGAAAGCATCTCCTCCGCTAGAACAGCATCAAGACGTTGTTGTGTCGCCCGGACGGCGCCGGACTGTGACCGACACCACGATAAGTTACGCTGTGTCGGGGATCAGTATCCTTTGGGCGGAATCACGCTGCTATTGTGGATGTCCGCATCCGTGAGAACCGCAAGCGTCCAGCCATCGGCGAGCGCCCCCGACTGATGAATCAACCCGAGATCCCCTCGCCCCCGAGCGCGCCGTTGGCGGGCCGCAAGCGCTGGCTGCAGCACCTTCCCTATCTGAGCCTGGCCCTTTTCCTCGCCGCCATCGCCGCGCTGGTGTGGCTGACCCGCGAGTACGACGCCGACGAACAGCGCACCACGCTGATCAGCGACGTGCTGTGGATGGAGCAGAACCTGCGTTTTCACCTCGACCGCAACGAGGTCAACCTGCAGGAGATCGGCCGCGAACTTTTCGCCGGCCAGCCGCTTGCCGCCGAAACCGAGGCCCGGCTTGCCAGCCTGCTCAACCAGGAGCGCGGCCTTGTGCAGATCCTGTGGCTGTCGGCCGACGGCGGGCTCCTCGGCTCAATCCCCCCCCGCCAGGGCGATGCGCCGCCCGCAACCGGGCGCGGTTCCGCCGCCGGCGACACCACCTTTCAGCTTGCGCGCAGCGTCGGCCGCCCGGTCTATGGACCGACCTATCCGGTCATGGGCGACAGCTACCAGTTCGAAGTTCACGTCCCGATCTGGTCCGAAGACGCCCAGCCCGGTGTCGTCGTGGGCGTGTATTCGCTGACCGACCTGGTCGTGCGCGAACTGCCGTGGTGGTTCTCGGAACGCTACCGCGTGGCCGTGCTCGACGCCGACGGCCGCGAGATTGCCGCCAAGTCCAAGGTCGCGCCGGTGTCTTCCCGGCTCGTCTATTCCATGCCCTTCGATCCGCCCGGACACGGACTGACGCTGCAGATCACCGCCTACAAGTCCGATACGCGCTGGATCCCGGTGCTGCTCGGCGCCTCGATCGTGCTCCTGGCAGGCATCATCGTGTGGAGCGTGATGCAGTTGCGCCGCCAGCTCGCGCGCCGCCAGCAGGCCGAGATCGCGCTGCGTGCCGAATCGGCCTTCCGCAAGGCGATGGAGGACTCGATGCTCACGGGCATGCGCGCACGCGACCTGGACGGCCGCCTCACTTATGTGAACTCTGCCTTCTGCCGCATGACCGGCTTCACCGCGGACGAACTGCTCGGCCTGAAGGCACCAATGCCCTACTGGGATCCGGAGCACATCGAGCAGACCTTCGCCCTGCATCGCGAGATCCTGTCCGGGGGCAGCGCCCCCGACGGCACCGAGGTCCGCCTGCGGCGCAAGAATGGCGAGGCGCTCGACGTGCTGGTGTTCGAGGCACCGCTGATCGACGCCACCGGCCACCACGCCGGCTGGATGGGCTCGGTCCTGGACATCACCGAGCAGAAGCGCGCGCGCGAACAGGCCCGCCAGCAGGAAGAGCGCCTGCAGCAGAGCTCGCGACTGATCACCATGGGTGAGATGGCCTCCACCCTGGCGCACGAGCTCAATCAGCCGCTGGCCGCGATTGCCAGCTACACCTCGGGCTGCATCAACCGCCTGCAGGACGATCAGCCCCTCGACCGGCGCGAGCTGCTCGACATCCACGAGCGCATCGCGCGCCAGGCCCGCCGCGCAGGCGAGATCATCCGGCGTGTGCACGACTTCGTCCGCCGCTCCGAACCCAAGCGCGAGCCGCTCGATCTCAATGCCGTGGTCCGCGACGCCGTGGGTCTGATCGAGGCCGACGCGCGCAAGCGCCAGATGCAGCTACGCGTCGAGCTGGCCAGCACGCTGCCGCAGGTCGAGGCCGATGCGGTGATGATCGAGCAGATCGTGGTCAATCTGGTCCGCAACGCGATGGACGCCATGCGGGAGACCCCGACCGGAAACCGCGTCGTGGAGGTGCGCTCCACCCACCTGGGACGCTTCGCCACCGTGTCGGTCGCCGACCGCGGCACCGGCATCCCCGAAGAGATCGCCGAGCGGCTCTTCGAGCCATTCTTCACCACCAAGGCCGAGGGCATGGGCATGGGCCTGAACATCTGCCGCTCGATCGCCGAACTCCATCATGGGCGCCTGGGCTTCGAACTTCGAGCGGGCGGCGGTACCATCTTCACCTTGTCGCTGCCGCTGGACACCCCCGCATGAGCCCTGCCTGCACACACATCATCGACGACGACGAGGCGATCCGCGATGCGCTCGAATGGCTGTTCAAGACGCGCGGTGTGCGCTGCCAGACGTGGCCTTCCGCCGAACGCTTCCTCGAGGCCTGGCAGTCGGACTGGCGCGGCTGCATCGTGCTCGACATCCGCATGCAGGGCATGAGCGGCCTGGAATGCTTCGACACCCTGCTCGCGCGCGGCTGCCAGCTACCGGTGATCTTCATCACCGGCCATGGCGACGTGCCGATGGCGGTATCGGCGCTCAAGAAGGGGGCGTTCCACTTCATCGAGAAGCCTTTCAACGACCACGACCTGGTCGATCTGGTCGAGAAGGCGCTCGCCGCCGATCGCGACCGCCAGCGGGTCGCCGCCAGCCGCGAGACCATCGAGAGTCGCCTCGCCACCCTCACCCAGCGCGAGCGCGAGGTAATGGACCTGATCCTGGAGGGCAAGTACAACAAGGTGATCGCCGACGAGTTGTCGATCTCCATGCGCACGGTCGAAGCCCACCGCTCGCGCATCTTCGACAAGATGGATGTGCGCTCGGCAGTAGAACTCGCGCAGCTGCTGACCGTGCTGCGCACCTGAGCGCGCCCTGCAGGTTTCAGTCGCCAGCTTCGCAACCGGCTGGGTTCCAACACGGCAGCACGCCCGCCTGACCCGGCGGGCAGGCCATCGCCGCGCTCACGCCGATCCCGCCCACCCAGGCCGGCTCACCGTCCACCCACAGCACCGGCAGGCGATCGCGCAACCATGCCGGGATGCCGGCTTCCTGGCACAGCGTGCGCAAGGCACGCCGCGGCCGGCTCGCATGCAGGCGCAGCCGCATCCCCGGCGTGCGCAGCCCAAGGCGAACTTCACTTGCCGCGTCGAGCGCAGCGCGGCTCAATCCCGCGCCCGTTGTCGCCTCGAAACGCACCAGCGCATCACCCCAGGGCAGCGCTGCCTGTCCGCACCAGCGCTGACCGGCGGGGAGCGGCGCTGCGATGGGCTCCAGCCACACCCCATCCCGGTACGCGCAACAGACCCAATCGCCCAGGGCAAGGCGCAAGGGATGCGCTGCAGGGCACGCGCGCAGTTGGCGGAGTGCCTCTTCGAGCGCTGCACGCGATGGCGCCAGCGCACCGCGCCCCTGCAGCAGCCAGCGCACCAGATTGGCCTGGCGCGCCGGGCTGAGCGCGAGCAACCGGCGCCGGTTGAGCACCGCGCCGCCGCAGGCCTCGGCATCACTGGCAGCGAGCTCGCCGAGCAGGTCGTCGGCCTCGGCAAAGTTCGCCGCCGCGCGGGCAAGCGCCGGCACCGCCGCGGGAAACAGCGTCTGGGCGACCGGCAGGAGCCGATGACGGATCGCATTGCGGGTGAAGTGGAGCGCGTCGTTGCTTTCGTCCTCGACCCAGGTCAGGCCATGGCGCCGCGCCCAGCGCTCGATCTCGGCGCGCCGCAGCGGCAAGAGCGGCCGGATGCGGCCCGCACGTCCATTGCCGGCAGGCACCATCGCGCGCATGGCCGCCGCGCCGCGCACGCCAGTGCCGCGCATGAGCCGGAACAGCACGGTTTCGGCCTGATCGTCCTGATGGTGCCCGAACGCAAGCCAGTCGCAGTCGACCGCACCGAGCGCAGCGTGACGCGCCGCGCGTGCCGCCGCCTCCATCCCGGCTGGATGAGCGCGATCGATCTCGACACGGAAGACCTGCAGCGGAACCCCGGCCCGAGCACAGCGTGCGATGCAGGCTTCCGCCCACACATCTGCGTGCGGGCTCAGGCCATGATGAACGTGCGCGGCCGAGAGCCGATAGCCGAAGCGCGACTGCAGGCGACAGAGCACCTCGAACAACACCACGGAGTCGACACCGCCCGAAAGCGCGCAACACACACAGGCGCCCCGCCGAAAGCTGGCAGAGGCCAATACAGTGGCGACCCGTTCGATGAACGCGTCAGTGCAGCTGTCCATCTCGTGCTCCGCCGCACATGCCCGGCATGACTACCCCGCTGGGCACGCGGCAACCCGGCGACGGCCAGGACCGCAACCCTCAGGCCGCCTTGTCCTTGTACCGCCCGTAGCTCATCAACTTCTCATAGCGTTGGGCGACGAGTTCGGAAGGCGTCATCACCTCGAGTTCGCGCAGCGCATCGGCCAGCGCTCGCTTGAGTGTCGCGGCCATCGCGCGATGATCGCGATGAGCCCCGCCGATCGGCTCGTTGACGACCTTGTCGATCAGGTTGAGTGACTTCAGTCGCGGCGCGGTGATGCCCATGGTCTCGGCGGCGTCGGCAGCCTTCTCGGCGCTCTTCCACAGGATGGACGCGCAGCCTTCGGGCGAGATCACCGAGTACGTCGAGTACTGCAGCATCAGCACCTGATCGGCCACCGCGATCGCCAGCGCGCCACCCGAGCCGCCCTCGCCGATGATGGTGCTGATGATCGGGGTCTTGAGCTCAGCCATCAGGTAGATGCTGTGGCCGATCGCCTCGGACTGGCCGCGCTCCTCGGCGCCGATGCCAGGATAGGCGCCCGGGGTGTCGACGAAGGTGAACACCGGCAGCGCGAACTTTTCCGCCAGCTTCATCAGCCGCATCGCCTTGCGGTAGCCCTCGGGGCGCGGCATGCCGAAGTTGCGCGCGATCTTCTCCTTGGTATCGCGTCCCTTCTGGTGGCCGATAACCACGCAGGCCTGGCCGTTGAAGCGCGCCAGGCCGCCGACGATCGCCTTGTCATCGGCGTAGCTGCGGTCTCCGTGCAGTTCCTGAAAGTCGGTGAAGATCAGACCAGCGTAGTCGAGCGTATACGGGCGCTGCGGATGGCGCGCGACCTGGGCGATCTGCCACGGCGTGAGCTTGGCGTAGAGGTCCTTGGTCAGCGACTGGCTCTTGGCCTCGAGCCGCTTGATCTCGTCAGAGATATCGACCGCCGGATCGTCCTGCACGAAGCGCAGCTGGTCGATCTTTTCCTCGAGTTCGGAGATCGCCGTTTCGAAATCAAGAAAGGTGGTTTTCATCCCGGCCTGTCCAAGTCAAAAAATGTCCGCCATTGTAACGCCAGCTTTCGCTCGACGCGCCACCGGGGTGCTGCAGCGCAAAAGCCGGCTCTCGAAAGGGAACCGGGGCGGCGCCTTGCGGCCACCGCCCCGGTTCACTCAGATGCCTTACCCTGTCAGGGCAGCGCACTCACTCGTTGTTGGCGAAGCCCAGCAGATGCAGCAAGCTGGTAAAGAGGTTGAAGATCGAAACGAACAGAGACACCGTAGCCATGATGTAGTTGGTCTCGCCGCCGTGGATGATGTTGCTGGTCTCGAAGAGGATCAGACCCGACATCAGCAGCACGAAGGCCGCCGAGACGGTCAGCGACAGCGCCGGGATCTCGAAGAAGATCGCGCCGAGGCCAGCCAGGAAGGCGACCAGGATCCCGACCATCAGGAACCCGCCCATGAAGGAGAAGTCCTTCTTGGTCGTCACCGCGTACGCCGAGAGCCCGAGGAAGGTCGCCGCCGTGCCCGCCATCGCCTGCATCACGATGCTGCTGCCGTTAGGCAGCGACAGATAGGCGGAGATGATCGGCCCGAGCGTGAAGCCCATGAAACCGGTCAACGCGAACACGAACACGATGCCCAGGCTGCTGTTGCGGAACTTGCTGGTCGCGAACAACAGGCCGAAGTACCCGAGCAGCGTGACGATGATGCCCAGGCGCGGCGCACCCATCGCCATCGACAGGCCGGCGGTGAGCGCCGAAAAGGCCAGCGTGAGCGACAACAGCATGTAGGTGTTGCGGATGACCTTGTTGGTCGATAGCACCGAGGGTGCGGTGCGGGTCATTGTGGCGAAACGGTTTTCCATGGTTGGATGTCCTCCATTGGGGAATCGATGATTTGTTTTTCGAGCCGCCAAAAGAATTCAAGGCGTCCGGAGCGCCGATCAGCAGCCGGATCAGGCGGGCAGAGCCGCGAGCGGCGCGCCGGCCGAGCGTGCAGGGCGCTGGTGTCGACGCACCCGTTGCGCGAGGACGCGTGCGACGCGATCGGCCGCTTCATCGACCGCAGCGCGCACTTCGAGCTGCGTGATCGCGAACACCACGTCCGGCAGGTTGCGCAACCTCAGCTGCACCACGCAGCGCTTGTCGGCACCACCCTTGGGTCCATTGACGTCGGCCACTTTCACGCGCGCCCACTGGATGTGGTCGCGAAAGCGTCCGATCGCGAACCGCATGCGGCGAGCCACATACTCGCGCAGCGCCGGGGGAGCTTCCACACCTTCGCAATGCAGATCGATACGCATCTTCAGTCTCCTTCTGTTATCACACAGTCGCCGTCGGGCCCTGTGCCTCGACGGATACTAACCCTCCGACTGTTCGATAAAATCTCAGTTCAACAGAATTTTCATCCGATTTTTCCGAACATCAAGAACTCCGGACCCGAGGACGCAGCACCATGCTCAACTACAAGCAGCTTCACCATTTCTGGACGGTGGCACGTGCGGGTGGGATCGTGCGCGCCGCCGAACGTTCCGGGCTGGCACCGCAGACCCTCTCTGGACAGATCGCCACCCTGGAGACCGATCTCGGCGTGAACCTTTTCAAGCGCCAGGGGCGCGGCATGGTCCTCACCGAGACCGGGCGCATGGTGCTCGACTACGCGGAGGAGATCTTCCGCCTCGGCAGCGAACTTGAGGCCGCGCTGCAAAGCCGCGCCACCGGGCGTGCCGTGCCGTTCCGGGTCGGCATCGCCGACGTCGTCCCGAAGGCCATCGCCTGGCTGCTGCTGGCCCCCTCCATGGACCTGCCCGAGCCGATGCGGATCGTGTGTCGCGAGGGCAAGTTCGATGCCCTCCTCGGCGAACTGGCGATCCATCGCCTCGACGTGGTGCTCGCAGACAGCCCGCTGCCACCCAACATGGACGTGCGGGGCTTCAGCCACGCGCTGGGGGAATCGACGATCGGCTTCTACGCGACACCGGTACTTGCGGGAACACTCCAGGGCACTTTCCCGGCCACACTGGACGGCGCCCCGCTCCTGCTCCCTGGCGTCGAGGCCAGCATGCGCGGCCCGCTGCTGCGCTGGATCGAGGCCGCCGGCCTGCGGCCGCGCATCGTCGGTGAGTTTGATGACAGCGCGCTCATGCGCGCCTTCGCCGAGGCAGGCGCCGGCATCTTCCCGAGCGCATCGATGGTGGGCGAGCAGTTATGCCGCCAGGCGGGGATGATCCACCTGGGCGACGCAGACGGGGTCACGGAGACCTATTACGCGATCTCGGTTGAGCGCAGGCTCACGCACCCCGCAGTTCGCGCGATCAGCGACGCGGCGGCGGCAAAGCAGATGTTCGTGTGATTTGATTTTCGGACACGGCCCATCCAGAATCGCGGACCGGCGCAGGCACAGCGGATGGGCGGCAGCGTGAGGGCATGTCACGAGCGCGCCTCAGACAGGCAACGAATGCTGCACATGCATCCTCTGAAGCGCTGGTGCCGGGAGTGGGACTCGAACCCACACACCTTGCGGCGGCGGATTTTGAATCCGCTGCGTCTACCGATTCCGCCATCCCGGCACGGGACGCGCATTATCCACGATCACCCCGCTGCCCAGCAAGCTGCGACCGCACCCGACCCAAACCCCACCAAGAACGATGCCCCTCACCCTCAGCGATTTCGACTACACACTACCCGCCGAGCTCATCGCCCAGTCACCGCTGTCCGAGCGTAGCGCCAGCCGGCTGCTCGTGGTCACCCCAGGTGAGCATGGAACGCCGGTCATGGCGGACGCCGTGTTCGCGGACCTGCCCGATCTCGTGCGACCCGGCGACCTCTTCGTATTCAACGATACCCGGGTCATCCACGCCCGCATCCACGGCGTCAAGGACAGCGGCGGCCAGGTCGAGGTGCTGATCGAACGCGCAATCGGTCCGCACGAGGCGCTCGCGCAGGTGCGTGCAAGCAAGTCGCCCAGGACCGGCAGCCGGCTGCACCTCGCGGACGCGTTCGAGGTCGAGGTGCTCGGCCGCGTGGGTGAATTCTTCCATCTGCGCTTTCCGGACGGCGAGGACTTGCTCACCCTGCTCGAGCGCCACGGCAAGCTACCGCTGCCGCCCTACATCCAGCGCGCCGCCGGCGAGGCGGACGAGTCCCGCTACCAGACCGTCTATGCACGCGAGCCGGGCTCGGTCGCTGCACCGACAGCGGGCCTGCACTTCGACGAGGCGCTGCTGGCGCGCCTCACGGCGGCTGGCGCGAAGAGCGCCTGGCTGACCCTGCATGTCGGCGCCGGCACCTTCCAGCCGGTGCGGGTGGACGACCTCGGCGAGCACCGCATGCATCGCGAGCGCTACGTGATCCCGCAGGAGACCGTGGACGCCATCGCCGCCACCCGCGCGGCGGGCGGGCGCGTGATCGCGGTCGGCACCACCAGCATGCGCGCGCTCGAAGCCGCCGCGCAGGAAGGGCCGCTCGAAGCGGGCAGTGGCGAGACCGAGATCTTCATCCTCCCGGGCTTCCGCTTCCAGGTGGTCGACGCGCTGGTGACCAACTTCCACCTGCCAAAATCCACCCTGATGATGCTGGTCTCGGCCTTCGCTGGCATGGACAGCATCCGCCGCGCCTACGCCCACGCGGTCGAGGCGCGCTACCGCTTCTTCAGTTACGGCGACGCGATGTTCATCACCCGCCGCAACGAGGCCGAGAACGACGATCTCAACGATGCAATTTGAACTCCTCACCACCGACGGCGGCGCCCGCCGCGGCCGCCTGACCCTCGCCCACGGCGTGGTCGAGACCCCGGTCTTCATGCCGGTCGGGACCTACGGCACAGTCAAGGCGATGACGCCGGCCATGCTCGTCGACATCGGCGCGCAGATCTGCCTGGGCAACACCTTCCACCTGTGGCTGCGGCCAGGGCTGGACATCATCGCCGCCCATGAGGGCCTGCACCGCTTCATGGCCTGGGACAAGCCCATCCTCACCGACTCGGGCGGCTTCCAGGTGTTCAGCCTCGGCGCGCTGCGCAAGATCACCGAAGAGGG
>DMCZ01000080.1:11860-20341 GCA_003446655.1 Thauera sp.
GACATCGTGATGATCTTCGACGAGTGCACACCCTACCCGGCGACCCGCGACGAGGCGGCGAAGTCGATGCGGCTGTCGCAGCGCTGGGCCAAGCGTTCGCGCGACGAGTTCGACCGCCTCGAGAACAACAACGCGCTGTTCGGCATCGTCCAGGGCGGCATGTACGAGGATCTGCGTGACGAGTCGCAGGGCGTACTGGAAGAGATCGGCTTCCACGGCTTCGCCATCGGCGGCCTGTCGGTCGGCGAGCCCAAGGAGGACATGGCGCGCATCCTCGCCCACACCGCGCCGCGCCTGCCGCAGGGCAAGCCGCGCTACCTGATGGGCGTGGGTACGCCCGAGGACATCGTCGACGGCGTCGCCGCCGGCATCGACATGTTCGACTGCGTGATGCCGACCCGCAACGCGCGCAACGGCTGGCTGTTCACCCGCTTCGGCGACATCAAGATCAAGAACGCGGTGCACAAGGCCGACACCCGGCCGCTCGATCCGTCATGCGACTGCTACACCTGCCGTAACTTCAGCCGTGCCTACTTGCACCACCTGCACCGCACCGGCGAAATCCTCGGCAGCATGCTCAACACGGTGCATAACCTGCGCTACTACCAGACCCTGACCGCCGAGCTGCGCGAGGCCATCGCCAGCGGCGCCTTCGCCACCTATGTGCAGCGCTTCCGCAGCGAGCGCACCACCGGCACGGGCTGAACACTTCGCCCCGCGCGCCGTCTCACCCGTCCCGGGCGGCCAGCCGGCTGCTGCTATACTTCATCGCTTTTTTGTCCAACTGGAGTTTCAACGTGCTGATTTCCAATGCCTACGCCCAGGCCGCAGGCGCCGCCGACCCCACCGGCGGCCTGATGGGCCTGCTGCCCCTGATCCTGATGTTCGTGGTGCTGTGGTTCCTGATGATCCGCCCGCAGATGAAGCGCGCCAAGGAACACAAGGCCATGGTCGAAGCGCTGGCCAAGGGTGACGAGGTCGTCACCGGCGGCGGCATCGCCGGCCGCGTCACCGACGTCGGCGACAGCTTCGTGCAGGTCGAGGTCGCACCGAACACCGTGGTCGCCGTGCAGAAGCAGGCCGTGGCCACCGTGCTGCCCAAGGGCACGCTGAAGGCGCTGTAATTCCCCGACGGGGCCACTGCAGGCTGTGCCGCCAGTGGCCGCCGCCCTGCTGCCCAGCCCCCGAACGGGGGCCGACAAGCCAGCCTGTGGCTCGACTACGCCGTGGCGCCCGGCTCGCACCACAACCGCCGCCGCAGGCAGCAGCGGGCCTCGCTCCACCCACTTTCCCGCCGACGATGAATCGCTACCCTCTCTGGAAGAACATCCTGATCGGCCTCGTGCTGCTCTGGGGTCTGATCTACACCCTGCCCAATTTCTACGGCGAGGTGCCGGCGGTGCAGGTGTCCAGCGCCAAGGCCACGCTCAAGCTCGACCCCGCCGCCGCGACCGATCGCATCGCCAGCGCGCTCAAGGCCGCCGGCATCGACAACACCGGCATCTTCTCCGACCCCACCAGCGTGCGTGCCCGCTTCAAGGACACCGAGACCCAGCTGCGCGCCAAGGACGTCATCGAGCAGGCCTTCAACCCGGATCCGTCCGATCCGTCCTACGTGGTCGCGCTCAACCTGCTGTCGGCCTCGCCGAGCTGGCTGAGCTCGATCCACGCGCTGCCCATGTACCTCGGCCTCGACCTGCGCGGCGGTGTGCATTTCCTGCTCGAGGTCGACATGCCGGGCGCGCTCACCAAGCGCCTTGACGCCACCACCGGCGATCTGCGCACTCTGATGCGCGACAAGAGCGTGCGCCACGCCGGCATCACCCGCGAAGGCAACACCGTGGTGATCCGCTTCCGCGACGCCGACCAGCGCGAGGCTGGCCGCCGCGCGATTCAGGACAGCACCACCGACCTCCAGCTCAGCGACCGCAACGACACGACCGACGACCTCAAGCTGATCGCCACGCTGACGCCGCAGGCGCAGCAGACCATGCGTGATTTCGCGATCAAGCAGAACATCACCACCCTGCACAACCGCATCAACGAGCTCGGCGTGGCCGAACCGGTGATCCAGCAGCAGGGCGCCGAGCGCATCGTCGTGCAGCTGCCCGGCGTGCAGGACGTAGCCAAGGCCAAGGACATCCTCGGCCGCACCGCGACCCTGGAAGTGCGCATGGTGGACGACACCCCGGGCGCGATCGAGCAGGCGCTCGCCGGCAGCGTGCCCTTCGGCACCGAGTTGTACACCGAGCGCGGCGGCTCGCCGCTGCTGGTCAAGAAGCAGGTCGTGCTCACCGGCGACCGCCTCACCGACGCCCAGCCCGGCTTCGACGGCCAGACCAACGAGCCCGCGGTGCACCTGACCCTGGACGCCGCCGGTGCGCGCATCTTCCGCGACGTCACGCGCGAGAACGTCGGCAAGCGCATGGCCATCCTGCTGTTCGAGAAGGGCAAGGGCGAGGTCGTGACCGCGCCCGTGATCCGCAGCGAGATCGGCGGCGGCCGCGTGCAGATCTCGGGGCGCATGACCACCGTCGAGGCCAACGACGTCGCGCTGCTGCTGCGCGCCGGCTCGCTCGCGGCGCCGATGGAGATCATCGAGGAACGCACCGTCGGCCCGAGCCTGGGTGCCGAGAACATCCAGAAGGGCTTCGACTCGACGCTATGGGGCTTCCTCGCCATCGTCGCGTTCATGTGCGCCTACTACCTGCTGTTCGGCCTGGTGTCGTCGATCGCGCTCGCCGCCAACCTGCTGCTGCTGGTCGCGCTGCTGTCGCTGCTGCAGGCCACGCTGACCCTGCCCGGCATCGCCGCGATGGCGCTCACGCTCGGCATGGCGATCGACGCTAACGTGCTGATCAACGAGCGCATCCGCGAGGAGCTGCGCAACGGCGCCAGCCCGCAGGCGGCGATCGCGGCCGGCTACGACCGTGCCTGGGACACCATCCTCGACTCGAACATCACCACCCTGATCGCCGGCATCGCGCTGCTGGTGTTCGGCTCCGGCCCGGTGCGCGGCTTCGCGGTGGTGCACTGCCTGGGCATCCTGACCTCGATGTTCAGCGCGATCCTGGTGTCGCGGATGCTGGTGAACTTCATCTACGGCCGCCGCCGCAAGGTCGACAGCCTGTCGATCGGCCAGGTGTGGAAGCCGGAAAGCAAGTAAGCGGACGAACGCACAGGAAACACGATCATGGAATTCTTCCGCATCAAGAAAGACATCCCGTTCATGCGCCACGCGCTGGTGTTCAACGTCATCTCGTTGCTCACCTTCGCACTGGCGGTCTTCTTCCTCGCCACCCGCGGCCTGCACCTGTCGGTGGAATTCACCGGCGGCACGCTGGTCGAGGTGAGCTACGCCGAGGCGCCGCAGCTCGAACCGATCCGCAATGCGCTGGCCAGCAGCGGCTACCCGGACGCGCAGGTGCAGAACTTCGGCAGTGCACGCGACCTGCTGATCCGCCTGCCCAACCGCGAGGACATGGAGACTGCGCGCGTGTCCGAGACGGTGATGAACACGCTGCAGCAGGCCGGCGGCCCGGCCCCCGAGCTGCGCCGGGTGGAGTTCGTCGGCCCGCAGGTCGGCAAGGAGCTCGCCGCCGACGGCTCGATGGCGCTGCTGCTGGTGATCGTGGGCATCATGATCTACCTCGCGCTGCGCTTCGAGTGGCGCTTCGCGCTGTCGGCGATCATCGCCAACCTCCACGACGTGATCATCATCCTGGGCTTCTTCGCCTTCTTCCAGTGGGAGTTCTCGCTCCCGGTGCTGGCAGCAGTACTGGCCGTGCTGGGCTATTCGGTGAACGAGTCGGTGGTGGTGTTCGACCGCGTGCGCGAGACCTTCAAGAAGAAGCGCAACATGACCACGCCGCAGGTGCTGGACCACGCGATCACGAGCACGATCTCGCGCACCGTGATCACCCACGGCAGCACGCAGGTGATGGTGCTGTCCATGCTGATCTTCGGCGGCGAGACGCTGTATTACTTTGCGCTGGCGCTGACGATCGGCATCTGCTTCGGCATCTATTCCTCGGTGCTGGTGGCGAGCCCGCTGGTGATGTGGCTGGGGGTGTCGCGCGAGCAGTTCATCAAACCGAAGAAGGAGAAGGAAGAGGCGGTGGTCTGAGGCCGCGGTCTTCAGAATATGACAAAGGCGCCTGCGGGCGCCTTTTTTCAACTTGCGGAAGCTGCAGAGGCCGCAAACCTTCAGCGACGTTCAAACGGGTCGTTATTCAAGGCCCCAAGGCTCAACGGAGTGCGGTCGCGGCTGCGATCCGGCCGTGGGGCCGGGGCGGCCGGCGCCGCCTGCATTCGCGGCCTTCGGCTCCCCTCGGAGGACAACCGCTCGGGGGCGGCGACGCAAACTCGGCGCTGCGCGCCTCAAACATGCATCGCCTTGTTTCCCCCGAGCGGCCGTCCTCCTCGGCGCTCTTGAAGTTGGCGCCGGCCGCCCCGGCCCCACGACCTCGCTTGGTGGATACTCAGACCGCGAAGACCTGCTTCACCTTGAGCGTCTCGCCGCGTTCGATCAGGCCGATCAGGCGGTCGATGTTGGGGTGCTTGCCTGGGTTGGCGCGGGCGTCCTCGGTGTGCTCGGCGTAGAGCTCCAGGCCCTTCTTCGCCGCTTCCGGACTGATCGCGCCGTAGAGCTGGGCCAGATGGTTGTAGACCGCCAGTGAACCGGCCTGACCGGGCTTGTTCTCGATCGTGGCGACGACCCCGTCGGCGGCGTCGATCAGGTTCAACGCGGCGAGGTGGGACACGCCGGGCAGGGTCTTGAGGTTGTCGGCGAAGGCCATGGGGGCTCCTTGTCGTGACGGCGCCACCGCGAGGGTGGCGCCGGGATCGTGCGAATCACGGGTTGCACAGCGCGGGCCGGCGCGCGGGGCCGGCCCGATCGGAAAAAGGATCAGATGCGACGAGCCAGCTCGGCGGCCTTGCCGACATAGCTCGCCGGCGTCATCGCCAGCAGGTGCTCGCGCGCCTCGGCGGGGATCGCCAGGCTGCGGACGAAGTCGTGCAGCGCCTCGCGGGTGATGCCCTTGCCACGGGTCATCGCCTTCAGCTGCTCGTAGGGGTTCTCGATGCCGAAGCGGCGCATCACCGTCTGCACCGGTTCGGCGAGCACCTCCCAGCACTCGTCCAGATCCGCCGCCAGGCGCGCGGGGTCGGCCTCGAGCTTGCCCAGGCCGCGCAGGCAGCTGTCGAGCGCGAGCACGGTGTGGCCGAAGCCCACACCCATGTTGCGCAGCACGGTGGAGTCGGTGAGGTCGCGCTGCATGCGCGAGATCGGCAGCTTCTCGGAGAAGTGCTTGAGCACCGCGTTGGCGAGGCCAAAGTTGCCCTCGGCATTCTCGAAGTCGATCGGGTTGACCTTGTGCGGCATGGTCGAGGAGCCGACCTCGCCTTCCTTCAACTTCTGCTTGAAGTAGCCGAGCGAGATGTACATCCAGATGTCACGGCAGGCGTCGATCAGCATGGTGTTGCAGCGGGCGATGGCGTCGAAGAGCTCGGCCATGGCATCGTGCGGCTCGATCTGGATGGTGTAAGCGTTGAAACTCAGCCCGAGCGATTCGATGAAGCGGCGGTTGAAGCCTTCCCAGTCGAATTCGGGCCAGGCGGAAAGGTGGGCGTTGTAGTTGCCCACGGCGCCGTTGAACTTGGCGCACATGGCGACACCGGCGATCGCAGCGCGCGCACGCATCAGGCGCGCGGCGATGTTCGCCATCTCCTTGCCGAGCGTGGTCGGGCTGGCGGGCTGGCCATGGGTGCGCGACAGCATCGGCAGATCGGCCAGCGCATGGGCGAGCTCGCGGAAACGGGCGATGACCGCGTCGAGCGCGGGCAGCAGCACCTGGTCGCGACCTTCCTGCAGCATCAGTGCGTGCGAGGTGTTGTTGATGTCTTCCGAGGTGCAGGCGAAGTGGATGAACTCGGATACCTTCATCACCTCGGCGTTGTGCCCGAGGCGCTTCTTGAGCCAGTACTCCATGGCCTTGACGTCGTGGTTGGTGGTGGCCTCGATCGCCTTCACCGCCTCGCCGTCCGCGGTCGAGAAGTTCGCCACCACGGCGTCGAGCTCTGCAATCGTGGCGGCCGAGAACGGCGCGATCTCGGCCAGCTTCGGCTCGGCGGCCAGCGCCTTCAGCCACTCGACCTCCACCTTCACGCGGTTGCGGATCAGGCCGTGTTCGGAGAAGTGCTCGCGCAATCCCGCCACCTTGCCGTGATAGCGGCCATCGAGCGGGGACAAGGCGGTGAGCGGAGACGGAACGGCGTTGGACATGGCGGAGCTTCCGGAAAAAGCTGTTATTTTAGCGCTTCCCCCACCCTGCGACAGAGAACAAAAGCCTGTGAGCTACGACGAGCGCTACCAGATCGACGTCACGGCGATCGCCGAGTACGTCGCCGAGCAGTCCCGCCCCGAGGACGACCACTACGTGTTCGCCTACCACATCACCATCCGCAATACCGGCACCGTTGCGGCGCAACTGCTGGCGCGCCACTGGGTGATCACCGACGGCAACAACAAGGTTCAGGAAGTGCACGGCCAGGGCGTAATCGGAGAGCAACCCATACTCGCGCCCGGTGAGCACTTCCGCTACACAAGCGGCTGCGTGCTGGAGACCCCGGTCGGCACCATGCATGGCAGCTACCAGATGGTCGCGGCTGACGATCATCGCTTCGACGCACCGATTTCTCCGTTCATGCTCGCCATGCCGCGAGTGCTACACTGATTCGGAGCCGTGTCGTGCATTTCCCGGGCGGGCTCCGCCGGCCGCATCATGGCGAGTACCTGATCTGGAACACAGATCCCTGTAGATCCCTGTTCTTGCGGGCTGATTCCCATGGAAATCGTTCCTTGCTCGTTCTGCAAGCACGGCAATCCAGCCGACGCGAAGTTCTGCAACGCCTGCGGGTCGTCGCTCTCGCTGCAGCTGTGCGAGGCCTGCGGCGCAATCGACAATATCGACGCAACCGCCTGTCACAAATGCGGGAGACCGTTTTCGCCACGGTCCCATCCGGTCGCGGCTGACGTCGGTACGCTTCCCGGCTCGCCGTCCGCCTCGAGCACTGGCGAATCCGCGCACCGCACGCGCAGCCCCGGAAGGCTCATCGCCTTGCTGGCGTTGATCATCGCAGGGACGCTGGTCATCTACCCGCGCGTCGCCGGAGACCAGGCCGCACCCGCCGGGCGCAGCACACCGACGCAGGCCGGGCCCGTGGCAGAGCCCGATCCGGTGCCGGCCGAATCGCACCCCGGGCCACCGCCCGCGAGCGCACCGCAGAGCCCGCCGCCTGCCGCGGCCGTGGCGACAGCCGACGCCACTCAGCCATCAACGGCTGCGTCAGCCGCGGAAGCGGTCTCCGAGGAAGCGGAACGTTCCCCCGAGGCCGCCAGCGAGGCGCAGGCCGAAACGCCCTCCCCCGTTGAGATCGCTGCGCCCACCGAGCAAGCGGAGTTTGCCGCACCTACGCCCGCCGCGCCTGCCGCTGCACTGCAGGCAGGCGATGAACCACCGGGTACAGAGAGGCCCGAAACGAGCACAGCCGACGCGCCGGAAACGCCTGCCGGCTGCAGTCCGGCCATTGACGCCCTCGGGCTCTGCCCGCGAGGCTTCAGATAACCAAGAAGGGGGAACACCATGATCAGATCTGCTCTCGGCCTGCTTGCCTGCGCGGCCACGCTGCTGCACGCCTCGTCTGCGCTGGCTGCGGCCGACTACAAGATCGTGACCGCATCCGAGCGCGGTACTTACATCCAGATCGGCCGCGACCTCGCCAGCTTCGTCGCACCCGCCGCCGACATCACGCTCGAAGCAGTGCCGTCGGCGGGTTCTGCGGAGAACGTGCGCCGACTGCGCTTCGAGCCGGGCGTGAAGTTCGCCCTGGTCCAATCGGACGTGTATCAGGCCTTCATCGACCAGGCCAGGGAAGGCAACGCCGAGGCGGCGCGTATGGTCAATCCGCTGCGCGTGATCATGCCGCTCTACAACGAAGAGATCTATTTCATCGTCCGCGCCGACGAGCCGCTCGAGTACATCCACGAGATCCGTGACCGGAAAATCAACATCGGTCCGCTCGGCAGCGGCACGGCACTATCGACGACGACGCTTTACCGGCTGATGTTCGGGGCGCCGATCGCCGATGAAAACGCGAGCTATCTCAGCAACGAGGAAGCGCTCGTGAAGCTGATCACCGACAAGACGCTCGATGTCGTCGTCGTCGTGGCCGGCCAGCCTGCCAAGTTGCTCACCGAGATGAAGCCCGAGGTGCGCCAGTACATCAAGCTGCTCAAGCTCGACCCGACCCACAAGACCACCCAGGCCGCGCTTGCGACCTACTTCCCGGCAACGATCAGCGCCACCAACTACCCCAACCTGCTGAGCGAGGACACCGCCGGGATCGCAGTGAAGGCCTTCCTCGTTACCTACAACTACACCGGTCCGGAGACGGTCCAGGGCCATCGCATTCGAAAGT
>DMCZ01000141.1:0-1951 GCA_003446655.1 Thauera sp.
GTGTTCTATGTTTAAATGGTCCGGCGCCCACGGCGCTCTCCTCTATCCTCTTCGTCGGCAGCGTCAGATGTGTATAAGAGACAGTGCCAGACCCACGGCGCTTTCATCGCCGCGGCGCGCGGCGGTATCCAGTTCGACAAGCTCACCGACCGCGAGGACATCCTGTCCTACCTGCCGATGGCCTGGGTGGGCGACCACCTGTTCTCGTTCGCGCAGGCGATGGTCGCCGGCTTCACGATCAACTGCCCGGAGTCGGGCGAGACGGTGATGACCGACCTGCGCGAAATCGGCCCCACTTATTACTTCGCCCCGCCGCGCGTGTTCGAGAACCTGCTGACCCAGGTCATGATCCGCATGGAAGATGCAGGCGCATTCAAGCGCAAGATCTTCCACCACTTCATGGACGTCGCCCGCCGCTGCGGCGCCGACATCCTCGACGGCAAGCCGGTGTCGGGCGGCGACCGCTTCCAGTACTGGCTGGGCAACCTGCTCGTGTACGGCCCGCTCAAGAACGTACTCGGCATGAGCCGCATTCGCGTCGCCTACACCGCCGGCGCGGCGATTGGTCCGGATCTTTTCCGCTTCTACCGCTCGATCGGCATCAACCTGAAGCAGCTCTACGGCCAGACCGAGACCTGCGCCTACGTGTGCCTGCAGCCCGACGGCCAGATCAAGCTCGATTCGGTGGGCAAGCCGGCGCCCTTTGTCGAGGTCAAGCTCGCCGACAACGGCGAGATCCTGGTCAAGGGGCCGATGCTGCTCAAGGCCTACTACAAGCGCCCGGATGCCACCGCCGAGTCGATCAACGCCGACGGCTATTTCATGACCGGCGACGCCGGCTTCTTCGACGAGGACGGCCACCTGAAGATCATCGATCGCGCCAAGGACGTCGGCAAGATGGCCGACGGCACGATGTTCGCGCCCAACTACATCGAGAACAAGCTCAAGTTCTTCCAGCACATCAAGGAGGCGGTGACCTTCGGCAACGGCAAGGACTTCGTCACCGCCTTCATCAACATCGACCTCGAGGCGGTGGGTAACTGGGCGGAGAAGAAGGGCATGGCCTACTCGGGCTACACCGATCTGGCGCAGCAGTCAGCGGTGTACGAGCTTATTCGCGACTGCGTGGAGAAGGTCAATGCCGACCTCGCCGCCGACCCCAACATGAGCGGCTCGCAGATCAAGCGCTTCCTGGTGCTGCACAAGGAACTCGATGCCGATGACGGCGAGCTGACCCGTACGCGCAAGGTGCGGCGCAACTTCATCGCCGAGAAGTACGGTGTGCTGATCGATGCGATGTTCGAGGGGCGCAAGAGCCAGTTCATCGAGACCCAGGTCAAGTACGAGGACGGCCGCACGGGCAAGGTCTCGGCCGACCTGCGCATCGAGGAAGTGAAGACCTTCACGCCGCAGGCCGGCAAGCGCGCAGCCTGAGGCAACGGGAAATGGACATGACCGACATGAACACCGCAGCGGCCACGACCTCGGGCCGGCGCCAGGGCGAGGTCATTCTCGACCTGCAGAATATTTCGCTGCGCTTCGGGGGCGTGAAGGCGCTGACCGACATCAGCTTCAACATCCGCGAGCACGAGGTGCGCGCCATCATCGGCCCCAACGGCGCAGGCAAGAGCTCGATGCTCAACGTGATCAACGGGGTCTATCACCCGCAGGAAGGCAAGATCCTGTTCCGCGGCCAGGAGCGCAAGAAGATGGAGCCGCACATGGCGGCCCAGCAGGGCATCGCGCGCACCTTCCAGAACATCGCGCTGTTCAAGGGCATGAGCGTGCTCGACAACATCATGACCGGGCGCAACCTGAAGATGAAGTCGAACATCTTCCAGCAGGCGCTGTGGCTCGGCCCGGCGCTGCGCGAGGAGATCGCCCACCGCGAGAAGGTCGAGGAGATCATCGACTTCCTCGAGATCCAGCACATCCGCAAGACCCCGGTGGG
>DMCZ01000141.1:2242-2823 GCA_003446655.1 Thauera sp.
GACGAGCCGATGGCGGGCATGAACGTGGAGGAGAAGCAGGACATGTGCCGCTTCATCCTCGATATCAGCGACCAGTTCGGCACCACGATCGTGCTGATCGAGCATGACATGGGCGTGGTCATGGACATCTCCGACCGCGTCGTCGTGCTCGATTACGGCAAGAAGATCGGCGATGGCACGCCGGACGAAGTGCGCAACAACCAGGACGTCATCAACGCCTACCTGGGCAGCGGTCACTGAGCGGAGCGGAACATGGGATTCTTTATCGAAACGATGTTGGGCGGGCTGATGACCGGCATGCTGTACTCGCTGGTGGCCCTGGGCTTCGTGCTCATCTTCAAGGCCTCGGGGGTGTTCAACTTCGCCCAGGGCGCGATGGTGCTGGTCGCCGCGCTGGCGATGGCGCGCTTCTCCGAATGGGCGAACGCGGCGCTGGGCGGTGACAGCCTGTTCCTGGCCAACGTGATCGGCATCATCGGCGCCGGCGTGGTGATGTTCATCGTGGCATGGGGCGTGGAGCGCTTCGTGCTGCGCAAGCTGGTGAACCAGGAAGGCGCCACGCCTCTCTCTTATACACATCT
>DMCZ01000238.1:0-3372 GCA_003446655.1 Thauera sp.
AGATGTGTATAAGAGACAGTTGCTAATCAGGATGAAGTAAGGAATTTCACTCTAGCCACTTCGCGGCGGGAAAGCTGTTAACGGCGGTTGATTCCCGCGCAAATCCGGCGTCAACGCGCACCCGAAGACCGCGTCGGTGCGCTGCGCGCAGTCAGGAGGGCGGGGAATCGGGGTCGGGAAATCGGGGTCTGTCCCGTATTCCCCCCGGGCATCCGGGGCTGGTGCCGTTTGCCGAGCGGGTGCTGGAGCGGGCGAGCTTCGTGGCGACGCGTCCGCCGGCGGGGTGAGCCCTCGGAAAGGCTTCAGGCCTGCAGCCGAGGACAAATCCGCCGCGATGATTCGCCTCGAGCCCAAGCGACGGTTGCGAACCGCGTGAGCAAAGACAAGACCTCAGCCCAGTTCTCCAGCCGCACACGCTTGCGCCCGACCTGGCGTGACACCCTGGCCCGCCCCGACTACACTGCAGTTAGTCAGATAGTCATCAAGGCGCCATCATGCGTACGCTCACCCTTGCCGAAACCAAATCGCACCTGTCCGCCGTCGTCGATCAGGTCATCGCCGGCGAAGAGATCGTGATCACCCGCCGCGGTCAGCCGGTCGCCCGCATCGTCCCCGAGCGCCCACGACCGGCCGCCGACGTCGCCGCGCTCGCTGCCGAGCTGCGCGACTTCGTGCTCGCTCAGCCCGCGCAAGCCCGCACGGCAGCCGAGGTCGTACGCGAAGCGCGCGACGAGGCGCGCTACTGATGGCGCTGTATGCGGACACCTGCATCCTGTTACCCCTGTTCTTTCGCGACGCGAACACCGAAGCAGCGCTGGCATGGCTGGAGGAGACGGGCAGCGAGACGATCCTGATCAGTCCGTGGACGCGCACCGAGTTCGCCAGCGCCGCCGGAATCATGGCGCGCAGGGGCGAGATCTCTGCGGATCTCCATCGCGAGGGACTCGAGCGCTTCGACCGGCTCGTCAGCGCACGTATCGCCGTCGAACCGATCGAAAGCGCCGATTTTGAACGTGCAAGAAACTGGATTGCCGACTACCGCAGCGGACTCCGTGCCGGCGATGCGCTGCATCTGGCCGTCTGTGCGCGGCTGAATGCGAGGCTGTGCACTGCGGACACGGCCCTGGCACGGGCGGCGTCCCAGGCTGGGGTGGCGGTGCAGCGGGTGGCATGAAGAAAACGAAAGTTCGGACGACGGCGTGACGCACACCCTTCGCCGTGCTTTAATGAATACAAGTATTCGCGAGGAGCAGTCATGCCCACATCCATCCGGCTCGAACCCGAGATCGAGCGCCGACTCGACTTTCTTGCCGCCAGCACCGGGCGCAGCAAGGCGTACTACCTCCGCCGCATCATCGAGCGTGGCATCGAGGACATGGAGGATTACTACCTCGCCGCCGATGTGCTGGAGCGTGTGCGCAAGGGCGAAGAGCGCGTTCATCCTGCTGCCGACGTGAGGGCGGACCTTGGGCTGGACGGTTGATTACTCGGCCACGGCACTCAAGCAGTTGCGCGCACTCGACAAGCCGCTGGCGCGCCGAATCCTCGACTACCTTGACGCGCGCGTGATCGGCAGCGCGGACCCGCGCAGCGCAGGCAAGCCCCTCAGCGGACCCCTGGGCGGACTATGGCGATACCGGGTCGGCGATTACCGCGTCATCTGCAGCATCGAGGATGGTGTGATGCGCGTGCTGGTCTTGCAGATTGGCAACCGCCGCGAGGTGTATCGCTGAGCCGGCGAGGTTGAGCCGCTGAGCACAGGAAGAGCCTGAGCCCCGTCCCCGATCACCAACTTACTTCAGTAATGATCCCGGCACTGCGCAATCAGCAGCACCTCACCCTCGACCGCATACACCAGCCGGTGCCGATCGTCGATGCGGCGCGACCAGAAACCCGATAGCTGGTGCTTGAGCGGCTCGGGCTTGCCGATGCCGGTGAAGGGATGGCGGCGGATGTCCTCGATCAGCGTGTTGATGCGCTTGAGCTGCTTGCGGTCGGTCTCGTGCCAGTAGAGGTAGTCCTCCCAGGCATGGTCCGAGAACCTAGGCTGCATCGTCCGTCTCGATCAAGGCACGCGCCTCGCCGCCGCCTGCGCGCAGTTGCTCCACCGCATCCATCAGGCGCTTCGCGCCCTTCGGCGAGCGCAGCAGATAGGCCGTCTCTTCGAGCGCGTTGTAGTCGTCCAGCGACATGATCACCACCGGCTTGCCGCGCTGCGTTGTCACCAGTACCGGGGCGCGGTCCTCATTGACGCTGCGCATCACCTGCGCCAGGTGCGTGCGGGTGTAGCTATAGGTCAGGGCTTCCATCGCGGACTCCAAATGCAAACTTTGTACAAAGTTTAGCACAACCTTGATCCCTCGCACCGACGGCTTGGCGCAGGCGTGGGCAAACGAAAGACCTGACCCCGGAATCTCCCTGACCCCGGAATCTCCCCGAGACTTCCCCCTCCCCCCATTCACTCCGCCAGCAACGCTTTGAGGTCCTTGAGCATCAGGAACAGGTGGTAGGGGTCGGTGGGGCTTGGCTCGAACTCCCAGGACGTGTACCACTGCCGCGCGGCCTCATCTTTGGCGTGAACCAGCACGCAACGAATGCCCGCGATTTCGGCAGCCTGAGCAGTGCGCAGCAGCGCATCCTTGAGCAGCGCCTTGCCCAGGCCAATCCCGTGGTGATCACGATCCACTGCGAGTCGCGCCAGAATCATCACCGGAACCGGATGCCGGGCCTGCCCCTTCATGACGCGTGCTGGGGCCTCCCCCGCGTCGACGCTGCCGACTGCGAGACTGTAGAAGCCCACCACCTTACTGCTCAGACAACAAACATAAGTCTGCGCACTGTTCGCCTTCTGGCTGACGAGTGCATAGCGCTGCAGGAACTGGTTGAGCGCCGGCTGCCCGCAGTCGAACGCTTCTGTCGAATCCGCTGGCGACAGTTTGCGGACCGGCTCATACGCTGCACTCAATCCAGAACCCCAGGTTCGCCCAGCAGTTTCTTCAGGCGCGGCTTGGCTTGCACGGGCCGGTCCAGCGCTTGCTGAAAGGCCTGCCACCGCTCATCGTCCAGCGCGAAGCGACGACGATCCGCCAACGCCTGGTCGGCCGCAATCACGCCAGCCTCCAGCAGAAACTCGCTGACGTTCTTGTGACAGGAACGTGCGGCTTCCTGCAAGAGTTGTTTGACGGCGCTGCTCGCGCGGACATCAATCCGTTCGGTTTTGGAGAGGCTTGAGGTGCTCACGGCAAGCTCCATGTTCTGAAACTGATCCCCATCATAGCGTCCGGATGATGTCCTGACAAGCTAAGCGCCCGCCTCCCGTACCGCATGGGCTGCACCCGGCGCCAGCAGCCACCTTGTCACATGTTGACAGCC
>DMCZ01000238.1:3586-6109 GCA_003446655.1 Thauera sp.
TTTCCGTGGTTTCCCATCAAGGAGAACTGAAATGAAAAAGATGCAACAAGGTTTCACGCTGATCGAACTGATGATCGTGGTGGCGATTATTGGTATTTTGGCGGCGGTGGCGCTACCGGCGTATCAGGATTACACGCAGCGCGCCCGCGCATCTGAAATGATGCTCGCTGCAAGCACAGCGCGTACGTGCGTTAGCGAGCGTGCTCAAGTGGGTGGCGACCCGGACGCTTGTGACGCAGATTTCATCTCGACCAAGTATGCCGGTGCTCTCGCAGTAAGTGATGCCGGCGTGATCGTAGTGACCGGCGATGATGACCTTACTGGTTTGACCATGACATTGACGCCGCAGAACGGGGCTGCCGCAGCGGCTGCAGCCGACTTCACCGGTGGATTCACAATCACTGAATGGATTTGTACCGGCGCAGCCGCTGCTCCCGCCAAGGCTAGCTGGCTGCCAGCAACCTGCAATTAAGTAGGGTAGAAAAGGGAAATAGGGGACAAACCCCAATTTCTAGAAATAGGGGACAGACCCCAATTTCCCACCTGACCTAGCCTCCCCCAAAAGCCCGCCGTGGTCACACTCGGCGGGCTTTTCCTTGCTACGCTTTCTTTACTCCGGCTCGAACAGTAGGGAAATAGGGGACAGACCCCAATTTCCCACCTGACCTAGCCTCCCCCAAAAGCCCGCCGTGGTCACACTCGGCGGGCTTTTCCTTGCTACGCTTTCTTTACTCCGGCTCGAACAAGTCCCTGCTCGCCGGCGCTTCAGGATGTTTCGGCGGACGCCCCGCTTTGCCCGGTGTAACGCGGCGGCTCAGCGCGCTCGCAAGCTGGGCGGCGAAGCGATCGTTGCCGAGCGCGTAGTTGCCGTTGGTCGCCGTGCGGATCTGGTCCACTTCGCCCGGCTCCAGGGCGTTCTGAAAGAACCCGCGGTAACGCTCGGCACGAATCCGCGGTGCGCGGATCGGCATCGAGGGCGGTGAAGACGGCATGCGGCGTGATCAGTTCGTCCGCTTCCCCCTGCGCGTTGTAGCGGTAGCTCGACCAGCCGTAGGCACCCGGGTGCTCCACCATGCCAGCCCGCACCGGGTTGAGCTCAATATGACCCATGCAGTTCGGGCGACATGGATGTTCGCGCCATTTTTGCCTAAACTATCAGCCAAATGGCTTTATACACCCAGGAGGACACCATGACGACTGCCAGCCTGCACCCCTCGTTTGTTTCGGCGGTGAACCTGCTCGGTGGCGAGGCGGTTCTGCATGCACGACCCCGGGTGGTCATGGACTGGATTCCACTGGTCCGTCAGGGCCTGCCATCGGCGTCAGTGGATGCCCTGGTGCGCATCACGCGCATCACGCAGAGCGAACTCGCACACGCCTTGGCCATTCCCGAGCGGACGCTGGCCAGGCGCAAGCGGGAGGGCGCGCTGTCGCCGGAAGAGTCGGCCAAATTCGTGCGCTTTGCGCGCGTGGTCGAGCGCGCTGAAACCGTCTTTGAAGACACCGACAGCGCCCTGAACTGGATGCAAAGCCCGAATGCGTCACTTGGTGCTGTGACCCCGCTGTCGCTGCTGGACACGGATATCGGTGCCGATAGCGTGCTCGACACCTTGGGTCGGATCGAGCACGGGGTGTTTGCCTGATGCGAACCGTCTGGCGCATCACGACTGCCCGTTTTGCCCAGACGGCCTTCAGCGGCGAAGGCGCGCGGCTTTACGGCGGACGCTGGAATCCAAAGGGCTGGGAACTGGTCTATACCGCCGAATCCCAATCCCTGGCTTTGCTGGAGTTAATGGTGCAGGACGATCCCTTGCGGGCTCACTACGTTCTGATTCCTGCACAGCTGCCTGACGATCTGCCCGAGACGCGCATTGATGCCAGACAACTGCCCGACGATTGGCGCACCCTCGGTGCGAGAGATGTCCTCCAGTCCATGGGGCAAGCGTGGCTCGAGGGTGCTCGAACGGCGGTACTGAGCGTCCCCAGCGCTGTGGTGCCGGCAGAGCGCAACGTCCTCATCAATCCACGCCATCCGGATTTCGTCCGTATCGTGCTCGGCCAACCCCAGTCTTTGCAGACCGACACCCGACTGCTGCGCAATCTCGGCAAGCCCAGATGACAGCCGGCCACCCCAGTCATCACAAACCCACCGCGGCACGGGGAAACAGGGGACCGAAATGACTTCGCTCGTCGGCTCACCCCCTTGCACACGGCATGCCATCGACTAGAGTGAAATCACCGGCGCGCCGGTCTCGCACAACAACAACGGAGACAACCATGGCAGAGCTCGACAAGGAGGCCGCGGTCGGCGTCCTCAACCGCATCCTCGAGGCCGAACTGGCGGGCGTGGTGCGCTACACGCACTACGCCTTCCTGGTCTTCGGCTTCGGCCGCATCCCCATCGTGTCCTGGCTCAACGCCCAGGCCGACGAGTCGCTGCTGCACGCGCGCCAGGCCGGCGAGTGGATCACCACGCTCGGCGCCTATCCCTCGCTTGCCATCGGCTGTCTCTTATACACATCT
>DMCZ01000118.1:0-13178 GCA_003446655.1 Thauera sp.
TGATGGTGCCGAACGGCCAGCCGATCGTGCACACCTTGCAGCCGACGCAGGTGTCCTCGAACACCATCTTGGCGCCCGTGGTGAGATCGATGCGGATCGCGTCCACCAGACAGGATTTCAGGCACCAGGCCTCGGTGCACTGCGTACAGGTGTAGGGCACCTTGCGGCCCTCGTGCTCGAAGTTGAACACCTTGATGCGCGACTTGCTCGGATTGATGACCCCGGTGTGCTCGTAGGAGCAGGCCATCTCGCATTGCAGACAGCCGGTGCACTTCGCGGGATCAATGTGCAGTGCTTTCCACATCGATCGTCTCCTGATTCGTTATTGGATGATCCAGTCGATCGCCGGCTCGGCAACCCCTCTCGGACGGCCCTTTCTCCGGCGACCCACAGGCACTTCACAGGGCGAAGCACCTATGCAAAATAAAGCATAAGTTGTGCCCAATGAAGGTCAACCTGGGATTACCCTTCGTCGCCCCCTCCACTCCCAGTGCGCCCCAGCTTTCGGTATAGACGATTACGACTCACTCCGAGCAGACGGGCCGCGGCGGACAGATTCCCCCCCACTTCGCGCATCACGCGCTCGATGAGTTCGACCTCGAGCTGATCGAGCCGACGCGCACCGGAACGGTCCGACGCCAGCGCGAACGTCGCGCCGGGAGCCGGCTCCGCGGGCGGCGGCGGCGCGTCCTGCAGCGCCTGCCTGGGCGCCGCCTCCGCCGGATCGGACATGAACAACTCCTCCGGCAGGTGCGCGGGCAGGATCTCGACCTCGCCTTCGTCCAGCAACGCAACTGCGACCCGGATCACGTTGTGCAACTGACGCACGTTGCCCGGCCAGCTGTAGCGCTCGATGAAGCGCATCACTTCCTCGCCGATGCGCACGTCGGAGAGCCCCGCATCGCGCGCCTCGCGCTCCAGGATGCGTTCGACGATGCAGCGGATGTCGCTGCGTTCGCGCAGCGGCGGCAGGCTGACAGTGAGGCTGTTGACGCGGTAATAGAGGTCCTCGCGGAATTCGCCGCGCGCCACCGCGTCACGCAGCACGCGGTGGGTGGCGCACACCAGCGAGATGTCGACCGGGATCGCCTTGGCCGAGCCCACCGGCGTCACGCAGCGCTCCTGCAGCACGCGCAGCAGCCGCGCCTGCATGCCGAGCGGCATGTCGCCGATCTCGTCGAGGAACAGCGTGCCGCCATGGGCCTGCTGGATCTTGCCGATCGCACCTTCCTTACGCGCACCGGTGAAGGCGCCGCCGACATAGCCGAACAGTTCGGACTCGATCAGCGTTTCCGGCACCGCCGCGCAGTTGAGCGCCACGAAGGGCTTGTCGGCGCGCGGGCCGCTGTTGTGGAAGGCGTTGGCGAACAACTCCTTGCCGACCCCGGATTCGCCCTGCACCAGCAGCGGAATATCCTTGCCGAGGATGCGACGCGCGCGGTCGAGCGCCCGCCCGATGCCGGCATCGCCGGTGGCGAGCGAAGTCAGCGTGCAGCGCGTGCTGGTGGCCGCAGGCGCCGGACGCGGCGCGCGCGCGGCTTCGGCGATGCGGCGTGTCTCGCCGACAAAGGCACCGATCTGCGGCCGCAGCGAACGCAGCTGCACGTAAAGGTGCGACCCATCGTGCAGCGCAAGGCGGATCAGCGCATCGCTCGAATTCATCGCGCGGTCGGCAAGCTTGCCCAGGCCGAGCCGGAACAACTCGGCGAAGGAGCCCCCGCCGCACTCCAGGCGCTGCGCCAGCCATTCGCGCGCGATCGAGTTCGCGCCGGCCAGCACGCCTTCCGGCGTGACCGCGAGCAGGCCTTCCTGCAGGCTGCCGACGTATTCCGGGCGCTCATGGAAGGCGACCAGGATCTCGTTGGCGAACTCGGTCTCGAACAGCCGCTTCTCGATCAACTGCACCGACAGCCGCACCAGCCCGAGCGAATGGCGTTGATGCATGCGCTGGTCGCAGGAAACATCCAGCACGCCGGCGAGCGCACCACGCGGATCGAGGATCGGCGACGCGGTGCAGGACAGGAAGCCGTTGTGATCCAGATAGTGCTCGGCCCCGAGCACCACCGCCGGCGCATTGGCGGCAATCGCGGTGCCGATCGCGTTGGTGCCGCGCGCCGCCTCGCTCCAGCATGCGCCCGGCTGAAGGGCGACGCGATTGGCGCGGTCGACGAAATCCGCATCGCCCAGGCTGTGCACGATCGTGCCCTGCGGGTCGGACAACAGCACCACGCTGCCCGAGGCCCGGATCTGCTCGAACACATGCTCCATGACGCCGCTGGCGTGCTCGACCAGGCGGGCGTTGCGCTCGCGCACCTCGGCCAGTCGTGCGCGCTCGCCCGGCTCGCGCGCATCACGGCCGGCGCGGTCCACTCCGAGCGCGCGGCAGCGCTGCCACGAATTCAGGATCAGCGCCGGCACGCCCTCGTCCGGGCACGCCCCGTCCTCGAAGAACTGCCTGCGCGCGAGCCTGAAACGCGGGTCCTGACCCGCGTCCACTGCAGATAACTGCCCCATCTTCCTCACGTCTCCTCCGGGCGGCCTGGGCGCGATGAACGCGCCCGGCTGCCTCGATATTCATGGCTTCCACGATTCGGAACGTAGCACTTGATCCGTCTCGAAACAAACGGCGTGCTCCGTTGCCCGCAAGCCTGAGCAGGAATCTTGCCAGCCCGAAAATCGGGCCGCCGCCGAGGCCCCGCCCAGCCACCGATCCAGCCCGATCAAGCGATACGTGGCACGCCGATTGCAGTTAGCCCCTCATCCGGACGAACCGGACCCGAACCCGATTCCAACCACACCCATGAGGATCAACAAGGTGAAGACACAAACCTTGAAGGAGACGCTGTTCCGCCGAGTCGCCCTCGGCTCCGCCGCACTCGGCATCGTGGCCGCGGCCACGCTCGCGCACGCCCACGGTGACGTCACGCCGCAGGCGGTGGACACCAGCAGCCTGACCCAGCTCGGCGACGACTGGCGCATCGCCAACCCCTATCGCGAAAACGCCGACGCCATCCGCATCGGCGACTCGGCCTTCAACCAGAACTGCGCGCGCTGCCACGGCCTGGGCGCGGTTTCCGGCGGCATCGCCCCCGACCTGCGCTACCTCGAGCGCGGCGACGAGATGGACGAATTCTTCATCGGCAAGGTGCGCAATGGCGTGACGCGCAACGGCGCGGTGTACATGCCGCCCTTCGAGGGCATGCTCACCCAGGAGGCGATGTGGGCGATCCGCGCCTGGCTGGAGACGGTCCATGAAGCACAGTGATCGCCGCCGCTTCCTGCTCGGCGCCGGCGCCCTCGCCCTGCTCGCGGCCAGCCCGCTGCGGGCGGCCGCGGCCGAGCTCGAGCTGCAGCAGCCGGGCACGCTGCGGGTGGCGGTGTACGCCAACTTCGCGCCCTTCTCCGCCGCCGGCAAAGGCATCGACGTGGCCCTGGGCCGCGCGCTCGCCGAGCGCCTCGGGCTGCAACCGCAGATCGTCGAATTCCCCGCCGACGAGAACATGAACGATGACCTGCGCAACATGGTGTGGCGCGGTCATTACCTCGGCACCAAGCCGGCCGACGTGATGCTGCACGTGCCGGTGGACGTGCATTTCGCCGCCAGCAACCGGCAGGTGAAGATCTTCGCCCCCTATCACCTCGAAACCCTCGCGCTCGCCCGCATTGCCGAGCGCGTGCCGGCGCCTTCGAGCTCGGCGGCAGAGAGCTTCGCGGTGTTCGCCGAGGAGCGCATCGGAGTGGAACTCGACACCCACGCCAGCGACTTCCTGCTCCAGCTGATGGACGGTGCACTGCGGCCCAACGTGGTGCACTTCCGCACCCTGGGCGAGGCCGCCACCGCGCTCAGGAACGGCGAAATCGCCGCGGTGATGGGTACGCGCAGCGAGCTCGAGGCCGCCGTTTCTGCGCATCCCGGGGTGGCCGTCGACACGCTCGCAATGCCCGAGTTGCGCGTCAGCGGCTGGCCGCTCGGCATGGCCGTGAAAGCCGAAAGCACCGCGCTCGCCGATGCCCTCGGCAACGCGCTGGCCGACCTCCAGCGCGCGGGCGAACTCACCCGCATCTTTGCAGCACACGGCGTGCGCCACCGCTTGCCGTGAGCAATGGAGCGTTCCGAAGCGCAACGAAATTGTTGCGCTTCGGAACAGCCATCTGCTCCCTTATTCCCTCGCTTATTCCAGGTAGTGCCCCACGCCGATGAGCGCGCGACCGTCACGGCGTACGTAGGAGCGCTTGTTCTCCACTACGTTGGTCACCGGATTTCGCCACACGTAGTCCACCGTCGCCTCGTCCGCCGTTTGCAGCTTGGCGATCATCTCCGCCACCAGCGCATGGCCGGCCGCGTCGTGCAGGCCGATGGCGTCGGTGTCGGACAGTGCCGGGTTCATGCCCATGGCCTCGAAGCGGCCGCTGTCCATGTCGACCATGAATACATAAAGGTCGTCCTTGACGAAGTCCCCACGGCGGTCGTTGAAGCGCGCCGCCGCGGCGGCGTGGCCCTCGCTGCGCGCCAGCGCCACCGCGCGCTCGAGCATCGCGCGCGCATCGTCGGCACTGGCGCGCGGCGCCGAATAGCCGACGCCAAGCACATAGCCACCGAGCTTGCGCACGTAGCTGACCTTGGGCTCGACCTTGTTGGTCACGCGGTTGAGCCACATGTAGCGCACCGTTGCCTCCGGGCTGACCCGGGTACGGTCGATCATCTCGCGGAACAGCGGATTGCCGGCCGCATCGGTGGTGTTGAGCACGGTCAGGCCCACCAGCGCCTCGGGCGCCGCGCCGCTGGCGTGATAGACACCCTTGTCGTCGATCACGAACACATACAGGTCCTTGCGCACGAATGGGCCCATGCGATCGTTGAAGGCAGCGAAGGCGCGCTCGGGGCCGTTCTGGTTCATGTACTCGACCGCGCGCTCGAACAGCGCCTGCGCCTCGCGCGCGGTGGCGCGCTCGGCGGCGTGGGCGCCGAGGCTGGTCAGGGCCGCGATCGCGACGGCGGCCACGGTCCTGGTCATCGGGGATTGCTTCATCGTCTGGACTCCTTGTTTGCAGACATCTGCGCACGCCGCCTCGCGCGCGGCGCACAACGCGTTGCGGCCCGGGCGCTGCCGCGTCCGAGCCGCAACGAAGGGCCTTGGCGCCGCCCGCGGGCGGCGTTCGGGATCAGCTCCTGTGCAGCTTGAACACCCACACCATGCCGCCCTGCTCGAGGTAGTTCACGCGCTTGGCGACGTCACCCCCCCACAGCGGCACCGCGCCGCCCCAGCCGGAGACCACGGCCACGTACTGCTCGCCGTCCATCTCCCAGGTCACCGGCGGCGCGATCACGCCCGAGCCGGTCTGGTACTGCCACACCTCGTCGCCGGTCCTGGCGTTGACCGCCTTCAGGTAGCCTTCGGGCGTGCCGTAGAACACCAGGTTGCCGCCGGTGGTCAGCACCCCGCCCCACAGCGGCGCGTTGTTCTTCACTTCCCACACGATCTTGCCGCTCACCGGGTCGACCGCGCGCATGGCGCCGATGTAGTCCTCGTACAGCGGCTTGATGGTGAAGCCCGCGCCCAGGTAGGCGGCGCCGCGCTTGTAGCTCACCGGCTCGTTCCAGATGTCCATGCCCCACTCGTTGGCGGGCACGTAGAACAGCCCGGTGTCGGGGCTGAAGGCCATCGGCATCTGGTTCTTGCCGCCGAGGAAGGACGGGGCGTTGAACACCACCTTGCCCTTGCCGCCCTCGACCGCGCCGCCGCCCTCGATGAAGGGGTTGCCCGGGCGCTTCGAGTCGTCGAAGATCGGCCGCCCGGTCTGCATGTCGATGCCCTTGGCCCAGTCGATGCGGGTCACGAAGGGGAAGGCATTCAACAGCTTGCCGTTGGTCCGGTCATTGACGAAGAAGAAGCCGTTGCGGTCGGCCTTGCCGCCGGCCTTCACCAGCTGGCCGGTCTTCGGGTCCTTGTATTCGAAGGACACGAATTCGTTCACGCCGTCGTAGTCCCAGCCGTCGTGCGGGGTGCTCTGGTAGTGCCAGGCGATCTTGCCGGTGTCGGGGTCGATGGCGACGGTGGCCGAGGAGTACAGGTTGTCGCCCGGGCGCAGCCAGGAATTCCACGGCGCCGGGTTGCCGGTGCCCATGAAGATCAGGTTGACGTCGGGGTCGTAGTAGGCGGCCTGCCAGGTCGCGGCGCCGCCGGTCTTCCACAGGTCGCCCGGCCAGCTGGCGTTGGTCGTGCCGGAGATGCCGTTCTCGACCTTGTTGCCGTCCTTGTCGTAGGTGTAGCCCATGTGGCCCTCGACCACCGGCCGCATCCACACCATCTTGCCGGTCGTGGCGTCGCGCGCCTCGACCCGGCCCATGACGCCGAACTCGCCGCCCGACACGCCGGTGATGATCTTGCCCTTGACGATCTGCGGCGCCGCGGTCAGCGAGTAGCCGGCCTTGTAGTCGTCGACCTTCTCGCGCCACACGACCTTGCCGGTGTCCTTGTTGAGCGCGACGAGCTGGGCGTCGAGGGTGCCGAAGATCACCAGGTCGCCGTAGATCGCCGCGCCGCGGTTGATCACGTCGCAGCACGGCATGATGCCCTCGGGCAGGCGGTGCTCGTACTTCCACAGCTTGGCGCCGGTCTTCGCGTCGAGCGCGTAGATGCGGCTGTAGGAGCCGGTCACGTACATCTTGCCGTCGTAGATCAGTGGCTGCGACTGCTGGCCGCGCTGCTTCTCGCCGCCGAAGGAGAACGCCCACACCGGCACCAGGTCCTTCACCGTGTCGGGATTGACCTTGGCGAGCGGGCTGTAACGCTGGCCCTTGGTACCGAGGCCGTGGGTGACGACCTGCTGCGTGGTTTCGGCATCCTTCAGGATGTCTTCGTCGGTCACGCCGGCCGCCAGCGCGCTGCCTGCGGTACCGAAACCCGCCATGGCGATGGCAAGTGCGCTCAGCATGGCGGGCAGGTGCTGCCGCCGCTTGTGTTTGTTCATTGTCGACTCCTCCTCGTGTCTCTCGTGCCTGTGGTCTGGTGGCATGGGCTCCGGCACCGTGCTGGCGCCGGACGAGAGGCAAACTGCAATCGCCATGCCACGTGTCCGCAAACGGGGTCGCCCAGCAGCGCAAACCCTGTGTCCGCGCGGCAGTGCCGCCTGTGCGCCGCCACCATCGACGGCCGCCACCCATGCGGCGACCGGGCACCGCGCTGCTCCAGCCGCATCGCAAAGCCCCGTCCGCAACGGCGCAGCGGAACAGAAATGTTGCGCTTCGGAACAAGCCTGTTATGCCTGCCAACGGCAAACCCCGGACCGGCGCCTGGCACACCGATTGCAACCACCGCACGGGCATATCCGGAGCCGGCGGACGCCCCAGCCGGCCTAGCTTTCAGGACCACACCATGAGACCACCCGGTTCGACCCGGCGCCTGCTGCTGGCGGGCATCGCTTCACTGCTGGCCTGCGCCACCGCCGCCGGAGCCGGCACGCCCCCCGTATCAACCGCCGAGGACCCGCTCGACTCACCGCGCTGGGGCGACATGCAGAAGCAGTTCTTCGACGCGCAGCCCGTAGTGTTCGACGCCCGCATCAAGGTCACCGGCCCCGCGGTAGCGGAGGATCCGCTCAACGTGCCCATCACGGCAGACGCCAGCGCCCTGCCCGGCGTGGAGGAGATGATCGTGTTCGCCGACTTCAACCCGATCGTGAAGGCGCTGCGCTTCGAACCCGGTGCGGCGCGCGCTAGTCTGGGTTTCCGCATCAAGCTGCAGCAGTCGTCGCCGGTCCGCGTCGCCGCCAGGACGGCCGACGGCGTGTGGCGCGTGGGCGGCGCCTGGGTCACCACCACCGGCGGCGGCTGCACCCTGCCTTCACTCGGCTCGGGCTCGCCCGAATGGCAAGACCGCCTCAATGAGGTGAACGGCCGCCTGTGGCCGCGCATCGGGGGCGGCGAACGGCTGCGCATGCGGATCATCCACCCGATGGATACCGGGTTGGCAGCGGGCATTCCCGCGTTTCACATCGAGGATATCTCGATCGCGGACGAAAGCGGGCGTGTGCTCAGCCGCATCCAGCCGCTGGAGCCGGTCGCCGAGAACCCGAGCTTCACGCTCGACTTCGCCGAGGTCGCGCCGGGTACGCGCCTGCAGGTGAGCGGCCGCGACAACAACGGCAACCGCATCGACGCCTGGGTGACACGATGAGGTCCGCAGCGCCTGCCCTGCCCCCGCACGCACTGCGCTCGCAAGCCGTGCCGCCGCAGCAGCTCGCACGCTGGCTGACACGCCTGCTTGCGTTCCTGCTCGCGCTGCTCACCCTCACCCCCGCCGCGCGCGCCGAGCGCTTCGACTACCGGCTCGAGCCGCGGCAGATTGCCGACGGCGTCTACGTGCTCGTCGGCCTGAAGGAAGACTTCTCCTTCGCCAACGGCGGCAACATCGTCAACACCGGGTTCATCGTCGGCCCCGAGGGCGTCATCGTCATCGACACCGGCGCGTCCCGGCGCTACGGCGAGCAGATGCGAGCGGCGATCCGGCGCATCACCGACCGGCCGGTCGTGCTTACCCTCAACACCCACCACCACCCCGACCACTTCCTCGGCAACCAGGCCTTTCCGGCCGACACGCTCGCGGCGCTGCCGGCGACGGCCGCTGCCATCCGCAGCGAGGGCGAAGCCTTCAACGCCAACATGTACCGCCTCAATGGCGACTGGATGCGCGACACCGAGGTGGTGGTGCCGACGCGCACCGTGACGCCCGGTCGCCAGCGCATCGGCGGCCGCGACCTCGAACTGCTGGCGCTGGGCGGCCACACCGTCGCCGATCTGGTGGTGATCGATCACGACAGCGGCACGGTGTTCGCCTCCGACCTCGTCTTCAACGGCCGCGCGCCCACCACCCCGCATGCCGACGTCGCGCGCTGGCTCGGCGCGCTCGACACGCTGCAAGGCCTGCCAGCGCGGCGCTGGGTGCCCGGCCATGGCGAAGTCGCCACCAACACCGCAGCGCTGCAACAAACCCGCGACTACCTCGTCTGGCTGGAGGCGACCATCCGCCAGGGCGCCGACGACGGCCTCGACATGACCGAACTTTTCGCCACCCCGATCCCGGCGCGCTTGCGCGCGCTGGCGCTGGTCGAGGACGAGTTCCGGCGCTCGGTCGCGCATCTGTTCCCGGCCGCCGAGCAGGCAGTGCTGGAAGGATCCGCGACGCCGGACGAAACCGCGGACCTCGCCACCGGCATCCATACCCGCCACTTCACGGACGTCGATTTCGCGGACCTGCGCGACGCGCTCGCCGAGGCCATCGCGGAAGAGGGCATCAGCGAACCGGTCGTCAGCCACTTCAGCCAGATGCTCGATCGCACCGCGGCCGACCTCGGCCACGCGCGCGGGCTGTATGCCGAGGCCGAGATCCTGACCTTCTGCAGTGCTGCGGTCGCCGCCCGCCTGGCGACCGAGGCGCGCGAGCACATCGCGCTGTGCCCGCTGTCGATCGCGGTCCATGCGCAGGCTGGTGCATCACGTGAAGTCCGCATTGCCTACCGCCCGCCGGCCATCGACACGCCGGGCGGCAAGGCCGCGCGTGAACTCATGGCCCGGATCGCGGCGCGCGCCGCAGCCCTCGTCGGGCGCGATTGAGCGCGGCGGCGGCGAGGCCCTCGCCGCGGAACCCTGCACCGCGGATCAGCTCATCCGCCCGAGCTTGCGATACAGCGTGTTGCGGCTGACTCCGAGCCGGCGCGCGGCGGCCGACACGTTGCCCTTGACCTCGCGCATCACCACGGCGATGGCTTCCATCTCGAGCTCGTCCAGGCTGCGCGGGGGCGGCGGTTCCGACACCTCGACGCTCGCGGGCGCGGGCGGGGCCACCGCGGCAGTCGTACCCTCATCACGCGCGCACGCAGGGGCTGAACCGAAGAGCTCCTCGGGCAGGTGAACGGCGCCGATCTCGTCCTCATCATCGTCGAGCAGCGCCACCGCGACCCGCATCACGCTGTGCATCTGGCGGATGTTGCCCGGCCACGGGTAGGTCTCGAAGAAACGCATCACCTCCGGGCTGATGCGGATGCCCGCCCGGCCCGACTCGCGGGCCTCGGCCTGCAACAGGCGCTCGACCAGCGTGGAGACGTCGCTGCGTTCGCGCAGCGGCGGCAGGGTCACGGTGAGGCCGTTGACCCGGTAGTAAAGGTCCTCCCGAAACTCGCCATTGGCCACCGCATCGCGAAGCACGCGGTGGGTGGCGCACACCAGCGAGATGTCCACCGGGATCGCCTTGAGCCCGCCCACCGGGGTGACGCTGCGTTCCTGCAAAACGCGCAGCAGTCGCGTCTGCATGGCCAGCCGCATGTCGCCGATCTCGTCCAGGAACAAGGTGCCGCCGTGCGCCTGCTGCACCTTGCCCACCGCCCCCTCGCGCCGCGCCCCGGTGAAGGCGCCGCCGACATAGCCGAACAGCTCCGATTCGATCAGGTGCTCCGGGATCGCGGCGCAGTTCAGCGGCACGAAAGGCCCGTCGGCCCGGCTCGAGGCGTTGTGAAACGCACGCGCAAAAAGCTCCTTGCCCACGCCCGACTCACCCTGGATCAGCAGCGGGATGTTCTTGCCGCCGACGCGCTTGGCGCGCTCGATCGCGCGATGCAGCTTGTCGTCGCCGGTATCGAGCTGGTCGAGCGTCAGCCGGCCACCTGCGCCAGACTCGGCTGCGCGCGTCGGGGATTCGGACGTGCCCGCCTTGCGGCCCTCGCCAACCTCGACCTCGCCCAGCCCGGCGCCCGCGAGCGCCAGCGGCCGCATGCCACGGACCTGCACGTAGATCTCGCCACCGCTCTTCGTGCCCAGCCGCACCAGGTCGCCGGCCCCGGCCTGGGCGCGATCGAGGATGGTGCCGAAGCCGAGCTTGAAAAGCTCACCGAAACTGACCGTTCCGGATTCACCCGCCTGACGGACAAGCCACTCACGCGCGGTGCGGTTCGCGCCCAGGATGGTGCCATCGGGCGCCAGCGCGACCAGCCCCTCCTGCAGGCTGCCCACGTACTCCGGACGCGGGTGGAAGGCGAGCACGATGTGCTTGCCGAACTCGCTCTCGAACAGGCGCTTCTCGACAAGCTGCACCGACAGCCGCACCAGCCCCATCGTGTGGCGCTGGGGGTTGCGGTAGTCGCCCGAAATGTCGAACACCCCGGCCAGTTCGCCGCGCGGATCGAAGATGGGCGACGCGCAGCAGCTCAGGAACACGTTGCGATCGAGGTAGTGCTCGGAGCCGAAGACCTCGACCGGGGCGCGCTCGAGCAGCGCGGTGCCGATGCCGTTGGTGCCAAGGCTGGCCTCGTCCCAGCGTGCGCCCGGTTGCAGCGCGACACGCTGCGCGCGGTCCACGAAGGCCGGATCGCCCAAGCTGTGGATGATCATGCCGTCCAGATCGGCGAGGATCACCATGCTGCCGGAGGCACGGATCTGGTCGAACACATGCTCCATCACCCCGCTCGCCAGATTGAGCAGGCGACCGCTCTGGTTGCGCGACTCCTCGAGCTGGCCACGCCCGGCGACCTCAACCGCACGCGTCGTACGCGGATCGAGCCCTGAGTCGCGGCAACGCGACCACGAGCGCAGGATCAGCGGGGAGACATCGTCCTCGGGCAGCACGCCGCGGCTGAAAAATTTCTCGCGCGCGATGGCAACACGGTCCTCCCGCGCCTGCTTCAACTGCGGCACTGAATTCATATCGTCTTCCTCCTCGGGCTCCCCGGAAACGTCGTCCGGGGATGCGCTTTTATGTTTGTGTTCAAAAAAGTAGCACCTGCCCAACATTGAAGCAAATGCAATACCGGAGCGCAGGGCGCAAGCCCCCCCGTTTCCGCGCCACAGCGCCCGCGCAGGGGCCTGGCACAAGGTTTGCGATCCAGCAGGGCTTGCGTCGTTCCAGCGCAGCACCCCGCCGGCCCGTCACACGCCGAAGGCACCGACAAATCACCGAGGAGGCGCCCGTCATGCCTGCCTGTTCCCTGCCCACCCCCGTGCCAACCGACTCCATCCTTCGTCGCCATTTCGGACAGCTCGCATCGGCCGCGGGACTGCCTCAGCCACCACAGGACTCCGTCCTGCTGCGGCACTACCGGCAGCTGCTCGACGCCCGCCTCGCCCAGAGGCATGCCTCCGAGCGCACTGAGGCGAGCGCGCCGGCCCCGCAGGCGACTGCCCGTGCGCAGACGGTCGCAAGCCCGACTCCGCAGCCCGGCCCCGCAGCCGAAGCCCCGGAGGTGTTGCGCAGTCCGCCCACCCAGCCCGTACGCGCGAACCCACCCGCGCGTGAGGTCGACACTGCGCCCCGTTCCGACCACAAGCCACAGCCTGCCGCGCCGGCCAGCTGGTTCAGCCGCCTGCTTGCGCGCATCTTCGGCAACTGAGCGTCGCCCGCCGACCGCGCCTGCGGCCGGACCCGACACACCCACTGAAACCCGCCCCGCTCCCGAACGCCAGGAACACCACACGATGGCCGACACCACGACAGCCCCGGACCCCGCCGTGCGCCGCAAGACCCGCGCCACGCAGCGCGGCCGGCAACTCGACCCTGCCGCGCTTGCCGACATCGAAGCGCTGCTCGCCGGCCGTCCGCGCGCGCGAGACACGCTCATAGAGCATCTTCACGCGATCCAGGACACTTACGGACACCTCGCGCTGCGCCACCTGCGCGCGCTCGCGCACTGGATGAACCTGCCGATGGCTGCGGTGTTCGAGACCGCGACGTTTTACGCTCACTTCGACATTGTTCGCGACGGGGAAATTCCGCCGCCCGAGGTGACCATCCGGGTGTGCGATTCGCTGTCCTGCGAGCTGGCCGGGGCGCGGGCGCTGCAGGCTGCGCTCGCGGACGGCGTCGATCCCGCACGGGTCCGCGTACTGCGCGCGCCCTGCATGGGTCGCTGCGACAGCGCCCCGGTGGTCGAGGTCGGTCACCGCCACCTCGGCCACGCCAGCCCCGCAGCAGTGCGCGCGCTTCTCCAGGGCGGCGAGCTGCATCCGGAACGGATCGCCTGGCAAGGCCTCGAGGCCTACCGCGCCGAGGGCGGCTATGCGCTGCTTGAGGCGCTACGCGCGGGCGAGGTCAGCGTCGAGCGGCTCAGCGATGTGCTGCAGGACGCCGGTCTGCGCGGTCTGGGCGGCGCAGGATTTCCGACGTTCAAGAAGTGGGCCTTCGTGCGAGCCG
>DMCZ01000118.1:13431-15241 GCA_003446655.1 Thauera sp.
GCCAGGGCGGTGGACGCCGCCGCGCTCTACATCTACCTGCGCGACGAATACCCCGGCCTGCACGCCGTGCTGCGTGAAGCCATCGCCGAGGCCGAGGCCGCCGGCCTGGTCGCGCCCGGTTTCATCGTGCTGCGCCGCGGCGCCGGGGCCTACATCTGCGGCGAGGAGTCGGCGCTCATCGAATCGCTCGAGGGCAAGCCCGGCAAGCCGCGCCATCGCCCGCCCTTCGTCGCCCAGAAGGGCCTGTTCGATCGGCCAACGCTGGTGAACAACGTCGAGACCGTCTACTGGATCCCGCTGCTGTGGCAGCGCGGCGCCGACTGGTTCGCCAGCCAGGGCCGCCACGGCCGCAAGGGCCTGCGCAGCTTCTCGGTGTCGGGCCGCGTCAACAAACCCGGCGTGCATCTGGCCCCGGCCGGCATCACGCTGCAGGAGCTGTTGGTCGAGTATTGCGGCGGCATGGCGGACGGCCACCGCCTGCTCGCCTACCTGCCCGGCGGCGCCTCGGGCGGCATCCTGCCGGCGAGCAAGGCCGACATCCCGCTCGACTTCGACACCCTGCAGCCGCACGGCTGCTTCATCGGCTCGGCCGCGGTCGTGGTGATCTCCGACCAGGACGACCTGCGCGCGGTGGCGAAGAACCTGATGGCCTTCTTCGCCGACGAGTCCTGCGGTCAGTGCACACCCTGCCGCGTCGGCACCGAGAAGATGCTCGGCCTGCTCGAACGCGACGAATGGGACACCGACCAGCTGCAGCGCCTGGCGCAGGTCATGCAGGACGCCTCGATCTGCGGCCTAGGCCAGGCCGCGCCCAACCCGGTCACCAGCCTGCTGCGTTTCTTCCCGGCCGAGCTGGCGAAACAGGGCGTGACGCTGCACCCGCCCGCCGCGAACATGGAATCCGCCTCATGAGTACCTTTGCCTCCGCGCCCCCCGCCGCGCCGGCCTCTTCAAATACCCAGGCTTCCTCCTTGACTGCACCGCCGGGCGCCTTCGAGATCACGCTCGACGGCGTCCGCGTGCAGGCTTTTTCGGGAGAAACCCTGTGGCAGGTCGCCAAACGCGCCGGCGAACGCATCCCGCACCTGTGCTTCAAGGACGCCCCCGGCTACCGCGCCGATGGCAACTGCCGCGCCTGCATGGTCGAGATCGAAGGCGAGCGCACGCTGGCCGCAAGCTGCATCCGGCCCGCGACGCCGGGCATGGTGGTCAGTAGCGCGAGCTCCGAACGCGTGCGCAACGCCCGCCAGGGCGTCATGGAACTGCTGCTCGCCGACCAGCCGCCGCGCGCCGACAGCCCCGACCGCTCCAGCCACTTCTGGGAGATGGTCGACCTCATGGCGCTCGACATCGACGCGCCCGACGCCCCGCACGCCAGCCTCCCCAGACGCCGCGAAGCCCCGACCCCGCCCGACACCTCGCACACCGCGATGCACGTCAACCTCGACGCCTGCATCGAATGCAACCTGTGCGTGCGCGCCTGCCGCGAGGTGCAGGTGAATGACGTCATCGGCCTCGCCCACCGCGGCGCGGCCTCGAAGATCGTGTTCGACTTCGACGATCCGATGGGCGACAGCACCTGCGTAGCCTGCGGCGAATGCGTGCAGGCCTGTCCCACCGGCGCGCTGATGCCCAGCCGCATCATCGATGAACACGGCCGCGGCGACTCGGCCTGTGCCGACCGCAAGGTCGATTCGGTCTGCCCGTACTGTGGCGTCGGCTGCCAGCTCACCTACCACGTCAAGGACGAGAAGATCGTCTTCGTCGAAGGCCGCAACGGGCCGGCAAACGAGAACCGCCTGTGCGTCAA
>DMCZ01000118.1:15373-20034 GCA_003446655.1 Thauera sp.
ATCCGCCGCGAGGGCGTGCCCAAAGGCCTCGACCCCGATTTCGACCCCGCCAAGCCGCTCACCCACTTCCGCGCCGCGAGCTGGGACGAGGCGCTCGACGTCGCCGCCGCCGGGCTGCGCCGCCTGCGCGACACCCATGGCCCCGACGCGCTCGCCGGCTTCGGCAGCGCCAAGTGCTCGAACGAAGAAGCCTGGCTGTTCCAGAAGCTGGTGCGCACCGGCTTCCGCTCCAACCATGTCGACCACTGCACCCGGCTGTGCCACGCGAGCTCGGTCGCGGCGTTGATCGAATGCATCGGCTCGGGCGCCGTCACGGCCTCCTTCATGCAGGCGCAGCAGGCCGACGTCGTCCTCCTCACCGGCTGTAACCCGACGGTGAACCACCCGGTCGCCGCCACCTACTTCAAGCAGGCGGCCAAGCGCGGCACCAAGCTCATCGTGCTCGACCCGCGCGGCATCACCCTGGGCGCCTACGCCCACCGCATGGTGCGCTTCACCCCGGGCAGCGACGTGTCGCTGTTCAACGCCATGCTCAACGTGATCGTCACCGAACACCTTTTCGACGAGGACTACGTCGCCGCCCACACCGAGGGCTTCGAGGCCCTCAAGGCACACGTCGCGCCAATGACGCCCGAGGCCATGTCGCCCGCCTGCGGCGTCGCCCCCGACGAGATCCGCGACATCGCCCGCCTGTACGCCAAGGCCGAGCGCGCGATGATCTTCTGGGGCATGGGCATCTCGCAGCACACCCACGGTACCGACAACGCGCGCTGCCTGATCTCGCTCGCGCTCGCCACCGGCCACATCGGCCGCCCGGGTACCGGCCTGCATCCGCTGCGCGGGCAGAACAACGTGCAGGGCGCCTCGGACGCCGGCCTCATCCCGATGGTCTTCCCCGACTACCAGCCGGTGGGCGACGCGCAGATCCGCGCCGCCTTCGAGGAGCTGTGGAACACGCCGCTGCATGACAAGCCCGGCCTCACCGTGGTCGAGATCATGCACGCCATCCATCACGGCACCATCCGCGGCATGTACATCCAGGGCGAGAACCCGGCCATGTCCGACCCCGACCTCGAGCACGCCCGCGGCGCGCTGGCCAAGCTCGAGCACCTGGTCGTGCAGGACCTCTTCGTCACCGAGACCGCGCAGTTCGCCGACGTCATCCTGCCGGCGTCGGCCTGGGCCGAGAAGGATGGCACCGTCACCAACACCAACCGCCAGGTGCAGATGGGCCGCGCCGCAGTGCCCCTGCCCGGCGACGCCCGCCCCGACTGGTGGATCATCCAGGAAGTCGCGCGCCGCCTCGGCCTCGACTGGCACTACACCCACCCACGCGACGTGTTCGCCGAAATGAAGCGCGGCATGCACTCGCTCGACCACATCACGTGGGAGCGCCTCGACGCCGAGGAATCGGTCACCTATCCCTGCCCCGCCGACGACGCCCCCGGCATGGACGTGGTGTTCGGCGACCGCTTCCCCACCGCCAGCGGCCGCGCGCGCTTCCGCCCCACCGTCCCGCTGCCGCCCGACGAGCCGATCGACGACGCCTTCCCCACCGTGCTCATCACCGGCCGCCAGCTCGAACACTGGCACACCGGCTCGATGACCCGCCGCGCCACCGTACTCGACGCGCTGGAACCAGCCGCGGTGGCAACGCTCGCCCCCGGCGAGCTTGCCCGCCTGGGGCTCGAACCCGGCGCCACGCTGGCGATCGAGACCCGCCGCGGCAGGATCACGCTCACCGCGCGCACCGATCCGCTGATGCCCGAAGGCATGGTCTTCGTGCCCTTCTGCTATGTGGAGGCCGCCGCCAACATGCTGACCAATCCGGCGCTCGACCCGTACGGGAAGATTCCGGAGTTCAAGTACGCGGCATGCAGGCTGGGGGCGGGGTGAAACCAGGTGGTCGAAACCCCGCGGCTTGCGACTGCCTCCGCCCGAGCCTATGATGTGTATAAATCAGCAACTGGATACACATCATGCGCACCAACATCGAAATCGACGACCACCTGATGCAGGACGCGCTGCGCATGACCGGACTCAAGACCAAGCGTGAAGTGGTCGAAACCGGTCTGCGCACGCTGCTGCGCCTGTGCGAACAGCAGAAGATCCGCAATCTGCGGGGCAAGCTCGATTGGCAGGGCGACCTCGACGCAATGAGGACCGACCGTTGATCCTGGTCGACTCCAGCGTCTGGATCGACTATTTCCGCGGAACACCGACACCGCAGACCGACTTCCTCGACGCCCTGCTCGGCCGCGAGCCGATCCTGATCGGCGACCTCATCCTCGCCGAAGTCTTGCAGGGCTTCAGCAGCGACCGCGACTTCGAACAGGCACGAACGCTGCTCGGCGCGCTCGAGGTCGCTCCCTTGGGCGGTGCCGCGATCGCCATCCAGGCGGCACGCAACTTTCGTACCCTGCGGGCGCTCGGCATCACCGTCCGCAAGACCATCGACACCCTGATCGCCACAAGCTGCATCGAGCACGACCACGCACTCTTGTTCAGCGACCGCGACTTCGAACCGTTCGTGCGCTACCTCGGCCTGCGCTCGGCAATGGCCGAAGCATGATCGAGGCCAGCGCGACGCTGGTGTTCGATGAAGCGACGACCGGAAGGGACCCGCAGCGTCGTAAGCTTACGCGTAATGCGTGTTGGGTGCGCCCCGCTGCAACGCACTGGCTCATGCCCGCCGCTGCACAACCAGATTCGCCACATACACCTGGAGCGTCGCGTCGTCCTGGTTCAGCGTCGTCACCTGCACCCTGACGATGCCCTGCTCCGGCCGCGACTTCGACGGGCGGACGTCGAGCACCTCGATCTCGAGACGCAGCTCGTCCCCGGGCCGCGCCGGCCGCGGCCAGCGCAGTTCCTCCAGGCCGGCGCCGACCACGCCGCCGGCCGGGCGGAACTCGCTGTCCACCAACAGCCGCATGGTGACCGCCGCCGTGTGCCAGCCGCTGGCCGCGAGCCCGCGGAAAAGCGTTTCCTGCGCCGCCACCTCGTCGAGGTGGAAGGGCTGCGGGTCGAACTCGGCGGCAAACGCGCGGATCGCGTCGAGTTCGAGCCTGCGGCGGCCCGAGCCGAATTTCTGGCCCACGGAGAGGTCGTCGAGATAGTGCGGCTGTGTCATCGTCAAGGCTCCTTTGCCAAATGATCGTGTTGGTCTTGATTGAAGCGGCGGACGGCGCGATCCCCGCCCCGCAGGCGGCTCAGGCGGCGCGCGTCTGCAGCGGCTGCACCCGCGCCTCGCGGATGGGGAGATTGACCAGTGCGGCAGCAAACGCCAGCGCCATGTCGGCGTACCACATCCAAGTGAAGTCGCCGAACTCGCTCAACGCAAGGCCGCCCAGCCAGGCGCCGAGAAAGCCGCCGATCTGGTGCGACAGCAGCGTCAGCCCGAACAGCGTCGCCAGAAAGCGCGTGCCGAACAGCTTGCCGACGATTGCCGCAGTCGGCGGCACCGTGGCCAGCCAGGTGAAACCCAGGCCGGCGGCGAACAGATAGAAGGTCCATTCGGTAGGCGGCATCAGCAGGTACCAGGCGATCAGCAGCGCGCGCGAGCCATACATCAGCGCCAGCACGTGCTTGCTGCGGTAGCGCCCGACCCAGGTGCCGGCGAACAGGCTGCCGAACAGGTTGGCCAGCCCGATGATGGCCAGTGAGGTGCTGGCCACCCCGGCCGGCAGGCCGCACACGTCGACCTCACCAGGCAGATGCGTGACCAGGAAGGCGATGTGAAAGCCGCAGGTGAAGAACCCGGCGTGCAGCAGCAGGTAGCTCCGATCCTTCAGCGCCGCGCGCACGGCCGGACCGAGGCGCTGCTCGCTCGCCGCCGCCGGCACTTCGGCGGTCGCGGCACCAGGCGCCGTGAGCCGGCCGACCAGCGGCAGCGCGGCCAAGGCCGCCAGCGCCATCGCCCACATTGCGCCCATCCAGCCGATCGACTGGATCAGCTTCTGCAACAGCGGCGCGAACACGAACTGCCCGAACGAACCGCCGGCATTGATGACGCCCGACGCCGCGCCGCGCGCATCGGCCGGCAGGCGCTGCGCAGCGGCGCCGATCAGCACCGAGAAGCTGCCGACCCCCGAGCCCATCGAAGCCAGCAGGCCCAGGCTCACCATCAGGCCGAAACCGTCGTCGACGAAGGGCGTGAGCGCGCAACCCACGGCGAGCACCACCAGGCCTGCCACCAGCACCACCCGCACCCCGTAGCGGTCGGCCAGCGCGCCGGCGACGGGCTGGATCGCCCCCCAGCTGAGCTGACCGATCGCCAGCGCCAGGCTGACGGTGGCCACACCCATGCCGGTCGCGCTGTTGAGCGGGCTGACGAACAGGCCGAACGACTGCCGGACGCCCATCGTGACCATCAGGATGCCGGCGGCGGCCAGGGTGACGACCAGCACATCGGGGCGGCGCAGGGTGTGGAACATGACTCGAACTTCCGCTTTCAGACACGCCCGATTGTGGTCACCCTGGCGCTCGCCGACAAACGATCTATACTGCGCCATGCAATAGTTTTTCTATACCATGACTCCCTACCCGCCCCTGAAAGCCCTCGTCGCCTTCGATGCCGCGATGCGCACCGGCAGTTTTTCTCTTGCTGCGGCCGAGCTCTTCGTGACCCCCGGCGCCGTCGGCCAGCAGATCCAGAAGCT
>DMCZ01000149.1:0-1569 GCA_003446655.1 Thauera sp.
AGATGTGTATAAGAGACAGGTGGCGAGGCCGACGTACTCGATCTCGAGGGCGAGAACCAGTACCGCCTCAAGAACGCGACCTGGACGACCTGCAGCCCGTCTGACCCCGACTGGTACATCAAGGCGCGCGAGCTGGAACTCGACTACGACCGCGAGGTGGGTACCGCGCACGGCAGCTCGATCGTGTTCATGGACACGCCGATCTTCTGGATGCCCTGGGCGGAATTCCCGCTCAACGGCCAGCGCCAGTCGGGTTTCCTGCCGCCGACCTTCGGCTCGTCGAACAAGACCGGTGTCGACTTCACCCAGCCTTACTACTGGAACATCGCGCCCAATTACGACGCCACCATCGCCCCGCGCCTCATGAGCCGCCGCGGCCTGCAGGTAGGCGGCGAGTTTCGCTATCTGGGCGCGGATTACCAGGGCACCACGCGGGTCGAGTGGATGCCGGAAGACAGCGTGACGGGCGAGGAGCGCCGGCTCGGCTCGATCCAGCATCAGCAACGGTTTGCGCCGAATCTTTACGGTACGCTCGATCTCAACGCGGTGTCCGATGACAATTACTTCGAGGACTTGTCTTCCAACATCGGCGTCGCGTCGCGGGTCAACCTGCTGCGCGAAGGCCGGCTGATCTACGCGGGCGGCTGGTGGTCGGCGTCGGCCCTGGTGCAGCGTTACCAGACGCTCAGCCCGGAGGGTGAGGCGCCCAATGCCGAACCCTACCGACGCCTGCCGCAGATTGCGCTCAATGCGCACCGTGCGGACCTCGTGGGTGGTTTGGCAGCGACGCTGGAAAGCGAGGTAACCCGTTTCGGGCACGCGAATCCGGACGCTAACGACGAGGCGACTCGCGTCGTTGCGTATCCACAATTGTCGCTGCCGCTGCAGGGGGCATCCTGGTTCGTGACTCCTAAGGCAGGCGTGCACTACAGCAGCTACGACATCGATCGTGCCAAGGGGAATGAAGCCAAGCCCGACTCGATCACGCGCAGCTTGCCGATCATGTCGCTCGATTCCGGCCTGTTCTTTGAGCGCGAAACGAACATCTTCGGTGGCGACTATGTGCAGACGCTGGAGCCGCGCCTGTTTTACCTGCGCGTTCAGGACAAGGACCAGACACAGATCCCGGTCTTCGACAGCAATCGCTTTGACGTCGGTTTTGCGCAGATCTTCTCCGAAAACCGTTTCTCGGGAAGCGACCGCATCGGCGACGCCAACGACCTGACCGCGGCAGTGACGACACGCTTCATCGACTCGGATACGGGCGTCGAGCGCTTGCGAGCGCTCGTGGGGCAGCGCTACTACTTCTCGGATCAGCAGGTGTATCTGTACGACCCGAGCGAGCTACGGCGTGCCGGGCGCGGCAACGAAATCCTGGCTGGCTTGGGTGGCCAGATCAACAAGCGCGTCTCGGTCGACTCGTACATGCAGTTCAACACTGAAACCAGCCAGACCGAGCGCCTCAACGCCAGCATCCGCTACCAGGCTGGCTTTGCCCGAACGCTGAACCTCAGCTATCGCTACGCGCCCAACCTGCCAGTCGATGCGGACATCGTCGGCCTCGAAGAC
>DMCZ01000149.1:1830-3794 GCA_003446655.1 Thauera sp.
ATCGACGAGAACGACGTCACCAACGCCATCTTCGTCCAGCTCGAACTCAACGACCTCGCCGGCATCGGCTCCAACCCGCTCAGCCTGATCAAGCGCAGCGTGCCGGGCTATGGCAAGATCAACGACTCCTCCGCCGACCGGGTGTTCGGTACCGAGTGAGTCCCGCTCCGCGAATCCACAGCGAATGAACATGACCCGTCTCTTTCTCCATTCCCGTGTCGTACTGGCCATCGGTCTCGCGGCGGCGACGCTCGCCCTGCCGGTTCATGCCGCGCCGCGCGCGGTCGAGGTCGATCGCATCGTCGCGGTCGTCAATAGCGAAGTGATCACCTCCCTGCAGCTGCGCGCCCGCATCGAGCAGGCCAAGCGCCAGCTGGCGCGCCAGGGCGTCGAACTGCCGCCGGACGACGTGCTGCAGCGCCAGCTGCTCGAGCGCCTGATCGTCGAACGCGCGCAGGTCCAGCTCGCGCAGGAGACCTCGCTGCGCGTGGACGACGCCACGCTCGAGCGCGCCATCGAGCGCATTGCCGGCAACAACAAGCTGTCGGTCGAGCAGCTGCGTGAGGCGCTGGAGAAGGACGGCATCGCGTGGAACCGCTTCCGCGACGAGATCCGTACCGAGATCCTGATCACCCGCCTGCGCGAGCGCGAGGTGGACAGCCGTGTCGTGGTCACCGATGCCGAGATCGACAACTTCATCGCCAACAACCCCGATGCGTTTTCCGGTCAGGAATTCTCGGTCGCGCACATCCTGCTGCGCACGCCCGAGGGCGCCACGCCGCAGCAGGTCGAGGCGGTGGCGCGGCGTGCAGAGCAGGTGCTGGCGCGACTGCGCTCGGGCGAGGATTTCGCCCGCGTCGCGGCCGAGGTTTCCGATGCGCCCGACGGCCTGCAGGGTGGCAGCCTCGGCTGGCGTCCGCTCGACCGCCTGCCGGCGCTGTTCGCCGATGCGGTCCGCCGCATGCAGCCGGGCGAGACCTCTCCGGTGCTGCGCAGCGCGGCCGGCCTGCACATCGTGCGTCTGGTCGAGCGCCGCGGCGGCGGCGGCGAGGCGGTGCAGCAGCTCGAGCAGACGCGCGCGCGCCACATCCTGATCAAGACCTCCGAGGTGTTGTCCGACGCCGATGCTGAGGCGCGCCTGCTGGCGATCCGCGAACGCGTGGTCAATGGCGCCGATTTCGGCGAACTCGCCAAGGCCAGTTCGGCCGATCTGTCCGCCGCCAAGGGTGGGGATCTCGGCTGGTTGAATCCGGGCGATACCGTGCCCGAGTTCGAGCGCGCGATGAACGCGCTGCAGCCGGGCGAGGTCAGCCCGCCGGTGCGCTCGCCCTTCGGCTGGCACCTGATCCAGGTGCTCGAGCGCCGCGTCCAGGACGTCACCGACGAACGCAAGCGCGCCGCAGCGCGCCAGGCGCTGCGCGAGCGCAAGGCCGAGCAGGCCTACGAGGACTGGGTGCGGCAGCTGCGCGACAGCACCTACGTCGATTACCGCCTCGAGCGCGAATGAGCGTCGCCGCAGGCACGCGCGCGCCGGGCGCGTCGCGGCCGATCATCGCCATCACCAGTGGTGAGCCCGCGGGCGTCGGCCCCGAGTTGTGCCTGCGCATCGTCGAGCGCGACTGGCCGGCGCGGCTGGTGGTGCTCGCTGACATCGAGCTGATGCGGGCCCGCGCGGCTGCGCTCGGCGGCAGCGTGCGTGTCGTGCCTTTCGATGCTGCAGTGGCAGCCGTGCCGGGTACGGTCGAAGTCATCCATCTGGGGCTGGCGCGCCCTTCGACGCCCGGCAAGCCTGACGCTGCCAACGGCGCTTACGTCCTGCGCCTGCTCGATCGTGCGATCGCCGGTTGCGTCGCCGGCGAGTTCGCCGCGATGGTCACCGCGCCGGTGCACAAGGGCGTGATCTGCGAGGGTCTCGGCGCGCACGACAGCATGTCCTTCACCGGCCCTGTCTCTTATACACATCT
>DMCZ01000219.1:0-698 GCA_003446655.1 Thauera sp.
GCCGGGGTGTCGCGACACCGCCCTGCCTCCGCAGGGGCCGCGAGCTGGCCGCAGCGCTGATCAGCACCCGCGGCGCAGCCTCGGGCCAGGCAGTGCAATCGCGGCAGGGTGAGCCGGGCAGCGCCTCGAGCCAGCAAGGCGCGCAGGGCCTGCTCACGCACGGCGCGATGCACGTTCTGCGCCACGCGCCCGCCTCGCAGCCGGCGACGCCGCAGTTGCCGGTGCACACGCCGGCCGGCCAGCAGGCCTGGGCAGAGGACGTGGGGAATCAGGTGCGCTGGATGCTCGGCCGTGCCGAGAGCAAGGCCGAGCTGGTGCTGACGCCGCCGAACCTGGGCAAGCTCGAGGTCTCGATCAACCTCAACGGCGACCAGACCACGGCGCAGTTCGTCGCCTCGAGCCAGGCGGCGCGCGATGCGCTCGAGCGCGCCATGCCGCAGTTGCGCGAAGTGCTGCAGCAGGCCGGCATCATGCTCGGCGATGCCAACGTGAGCACCTCGCAGCAGGGTTCGGGCGGTGAAGGACAGGAGGGTCGCGGGCGCAGCGGCGCACGCGGCGAGGCCGCGATCGCGGGTGAAGCTTCCGGCACCGGCAGCAACGCCGGCGTGTGGTTGAGACAACAGCAGGGGATGGTCGACACCTTCGCCTGAAGCGCTTGAATAGGGGCGGCTCTGCCCCACTTTTCGGCGCTTTGGCTG
>DMCZ01000219.1:937-1194 GCA_003446655.1 Thauera sp.
GGTGCGCTGCTGCTGCTCAAGAGCGGCAAGGACAAGGCGCCCGAGGAGCATGCGCAGCAGGCAGCGCCTGCAGCCGCCCAGGTGCAGACCCCGGGCACGGTCGACCTGACCAAGCCGCCCACCTTCGTCCCGCTCGACGCCTTCACCGTGAACCTGCGCCGCGACGAGGGCGACCACTACCTGCAGGTCGTTGCCGTACTGCGCGTGGCCGACGCCACCATGGACGCCACGCTGAAGGCCTTCATGCCGGAGATCCG
>DMCZ01000219.1:1411-3472 GCA_003446655.1 Thauera sp.
AACGAGGCCCTCGGCTTCAAGCCCGTTCGCGATGCTGCCGGACAACCCGTCCCCAACGGCCCGGTGCAGGCCGTGCTGTTTACCTCGTTCATCATCCAGTAAGGGCCTGCCGCCATGGCTGCGGACTTTCTCTCCCAGGAAGAAGTAGACGCCCTGCTCCGGGGCGTCACCGGGGAGTCGGACGAACCGGTCGCGGACGAAGCGGCCGCGGAGGGCATTCGCCCCTACAACCTGGCCACCCAGGAACGCATCGTGCGTGGGCGCATGCCCACCATGGAGCTCATCAACGAGCGCTTCGCCCGTTACCTGCGCATCGGCCTGTTCAACTACATGCACCGCAACGCCGAGGTCTCGGTGGGGCCGATCAAGGTGCAGAAGTACGCCGAATTCGTGCGCAACCTGGTGGTGCCGACCAACCTCAACCTGGTGATCGCCAAGCCGCTGCGCGGCACCGGGCTGGTGGTGTTCGACCCCAACCTGGTGTTCCTGGTCGTCGACAACATGTTCGGCGGCGACGGCCGCTTCCACACCCGGGTCGAGGGCCGCGACTTCACCCCCACCGAGCAGCGCATCATCCAGGGCATGCTCGAGGTGGTCTTCACCGAGTACGGCCGCGCCTGGGCACCGGTGTTCAAGCTGCAGCTCGAATACGTGCGCTCGGAGATGAATTCCCAGTTCGCCAACATCGCCACCCCTTCCGAGGTGGTGGTGGCGACCAGCTTCTCGCTCGAGCTGGGCGGCGCGCAGGCCGAGATGCACATCTGCTTCCCGTACTCGATGCTGGAGCCGATCCGCGATCTGCTGTACTCGACGATGCAGAGCGACCACCTGACTTCGGATCGGCGCTGGATCAAGCTGCTCTCCAGGCAACTGCAGACCGCTGAGGTAAAGCTCGCCTGCAGCTTCGGCACCGCCCGCGTGACGCTGCGCGACATCGTGGACATGCGGGTGGGCGACGTAATCCCGCTCGACGTGCCCGAGATCCTGCAGGCCGAGGTCGATGGCGTCCCGGTGTTCGAATGCCACCAGGGCACCCGGAACGGGCGCTATGCGATCAAGGTCGAGCGCTTCGTCGGTCCCGAGGAAGTCGAAACCCCACAGATTCCGGGAGGCCAGAATGGCTGACGAAAACCTGATTACCGACGACGACTGGGCGGCCGCCATGCAGGAGCAGGCCGCCGCCGAAACCGGCGACAGCGAAGCCGACCGCGTGGCGGCGGAACTCGCCGCGGCTGCGATGGGCGACTCGCCCTACCAGGCCCGCCCCGCCAGCCAGCTGTTCGAAGACTTCGGCGCTGCTGCCGGCAAGCCCGGCGCCCTGAACGACTTCGACATGATCCTCGACATCCCGGTGCAGATCACCGTGGAGCTGGGACGCACCAAGCTGTCGATCCGCAACCTGCTGCAGCTCGCCCACGGCTCGGTGGTCGAGCTCGATGGCCTGGCCGGCGAGCCGATGGACGTGCTGGTCAACGGCACGCTGATCGCCCAGGGCGAAGTCGTGGTGGTCAATGACAAGTTCGGCATCCGCCTGACGGACATCATCACGCCCGCCGAACGCATGCGGAAGATCCGCAACTGACATGGCTGCAGCGCCCGTCCCGCCCGCGGCCGATGTGCTGGCCGCGCCTGCAGCAGGCTCGGCTGCCGTGACGGCGCCGATTTCGACCGGCACCGCCGCCCCCGAGCTTGGCGCGAGCGTGCTGCAGATGATGTTCGGCCTCGCCGTGGTCATCGCGCTGCTGTTCGCCTGCCTGTGGCTGATCCGCCGCCTGGCCGCCCCGCGCGGCGGTGGCGCGGCGATCAAGGTGCTGGGCGCCGCCGCGGTCGGCCCGCGCGAACGCGTGGTGCTGGTCGAACTCGGCGAGCAGGTGCTGGTGCTCGGCGTCGCGCCGGGCAGGGTCACCCGGCTGCACGACATGAAGCGCAGCGAGCTCCCGCTGCCGGCCGATGCCCCAGCCGCCTCCGTTCCCGGCGGCAAGGCCTTTGCCGCGTGGTTGAAACAGGCCACGGAGCGCCGCAATGCGGGCTGAGTGCATGCTGCATCGGTCGCGCCCCCGC
>DMCZ01000209.1:0-1463 GCA_003446655.1 Thauera sp.
CAGGAGGAGCCGCTGGGCCTTGGCGAGGTGATGGACATCCTCGACGAGGCCTCGCAGGTACGGGCGTACTCGCACAAGCTCGAAGAGAAGTCGCGCGCGCTCGAAGCCGCCACCGCCGAGCTCCGCGCCGCCAACGAGCAGTTGAAGGAGCTTGACCGCCTCAAGGACGACTTCATGTCCTCGGTGACCCACGAGTTGCGCACGCCGCTGACCTCGATCCGCGCCTTCTCGGAGATGATGGTCGATGACCCCGACATCGACGTCGAGGACCGGCAGCGCTTCCTCGGCATCATCGTGTCCGAGACCGTGCGCCTCACCCGCCTGGTCAACCAGGTGCTTGACATGGCCAAGATCGAGTCAGGCCACGCCGAATGGCACAACACCGACATCGACATGCGCGAGCTCGTGCAGCATTCGGTGGATGCGACCACGCAGTTGTTCCGCGACTGCGGCGCCGAGGTCTTCGTGCATATGCCCGAGTCGGTGCCGACGCTGCGTGCGGACCACGACCGCCTGCTGCAGGTGATGCTCAACCTGCTTTCGAATGCGGCCAAGTTCGTGCCGGCCGGGGCCGGGCGGGTGGATGTCACGCTGGGCTGCGACGGCGTGCACCTGCGGGTCGACGTGAAGGACAACGGACCCGGCATCGCGCCCGAGCTGCAGCCAGTGGTGTTCCAGAAGTTCCGCCAGGGGGGCGACGAGCGCTCGCGCCCGCAGGGCACCGGATTGGGGCTGCCGATCAGCCGGCAGATCGTCGAACATTTTGGCGGCCGGCTGTGGCTGGAGTCCCTGCCGGGAGAGGGCGCGACCTTCTCCTTCGAGCTGCCGCTGGCGTCTGCTGCTGCCGCCCAATGACTTAGAATACGCGCCGGGGAGGAGTCATAAATGAACAAGAAGGTCTTGATTGCGGACGACGAGCAGAACATCGTCATTTCGCTGGAATTCCTCATGAAGCGGGAGGGCTTCGAGGTGCTGGTGGCCAACGACGGTGACGAGGCGATCCAGCGCATTCGTGCCGAGCGGCCCGACCTGGTGCTGCTCGACGTGATGATGCCGAAGAAGAGCGGCTTCGAGGTCTGCCAGGAGGTGAAGGGCGACCCGGCGCTGGGCCAGGTGCGGATCCTTATGTTGACCGCCAAGGGGCGCGACACCGAGGTGGCAAAGGGGCTGGCGCTCGGCGCAGATGCCTACATGACCAAGCCTTTCTCCACCCGCGAGCTGGTGGACAAGGTTCGCAGCCTGCTGGAGCACTGAACCATGTCGGCACGTGCGCGCTTCATTCTGGCGGTGATCGTGCTGTTCCTGCTGATGACAGGACCGTTCCTGCTGACCGCGCTGATCGTCTGGGTGGAGACCGAGGGCGAGGGCAGGGCGCTGCTGGTGGACGTGCTGGCGCCGCACCTGGGGCTGGGCACGCTGCTGACCGCGCTCGGCTTTGCGGCGGGCGTCGGGGTGGTGCGCAC
>DMCZ01000209.1:1666-6409 GCA_003446655.1 Thauera sp.
GGCTTTCGCGTTCAACCCGAAGGTCCGCCAGAGGTTCAGTCCCTGGCGCTGGCCATGAACCAGCTCGCTACCCAGCGCGACGAACTGATGTGCGATGTGGCGGCCCAGATCAGCCGCGCCAAGGAATCGGTCGAGCTCGAGAAGAATCGTCTGGCGGCGCTGATGTCCGAGCTGACACAGAGCGTGGTGGTGTGCAACCTGGACGGTCGGGTGCTGCTTTACAACAACCGTGCGCGCACGCAGTTCCGGGCGCTGTCGGACGCGCCTGGCGTTGCCGGCGGAGGTGAGCTGATCGGCCTGGGGCGCTCGATCTACGGCGTATTCGAGCGCAACCTGATCGCGCATGCGCTCGACACCATCCAGCAGCGGCTGCGCCGCGGGGTGGCGCAGCCGCAGGCCAACTTCGTCACCACGACCCGTGCCGGGCAGCTGCTGCGCGTGCAGATGGCGCCCGTGCTGTCGGTTGCGCCGACCACCGGAAAGGCCGTGGCGGGTGAGGGCGATGCCAGCGCGGCCGGTGCTGACGACGCGCCGGCGCCGGAGCGCTCGGTGACCGGCTTCATCCTGATGCTCGACAACATCACCCGCAATTTCGAGACCGAGTCGCGCCGCGACCAGCTGCTGCACAACCTCACCGAGGGCAATCGCGCCTCGCTGGCCAACGTGCGCGCGGCGGCCGACATGCTCGAATTCGAGGACCTGACCGACGAGATGCGCAAACGCTTCCGCAAGGTGGTGCGCGACGAGGTGCAGGCGATGAGCCAGCGCCTGAACCAGACCGCCAACGAGTTCGCCGATTCGCTCAAGGCGCGCTGGCAGCTCGAGGAAATGCTGGGTGCCGACCTCATCGCTGCGGTGCAGCGTCGCATCGAGGCGCGGATCGGCCTGCCCACCAAGCTCGAGGAGGTGGACGAATCGCTGTGGGTCAAGGTCGATAGCTTCTCGCTGATGCAGGCGATCACCTACCTGGCGAGCCGGCTGTCGGACGAGTTCGAGGTGCGCGAGGTCCGCTTCCGCCTCACCGCCGCCGGGCGCCTGGTGCACCTTGACCTGATCTGGTCGGGCCAGGCGATGAGTACCGAGACGGTGATGAGCTGGGAGCTTGAGGCGATGAAGATCGAGGACGAGAGCAGTCCGCTCACCGTGCGCGACGTCATCGACCGCCACGACGGCGAGATGTGGCTCGAGCGCGAGAAGGTGCGCCATCGGGCCTTCTTCCGTATCCTGCTGCCGGCGGCGACGCCGCAGGAGCAGGCCGAGGCCGACACCTACCTGCGCGGAGAGAGTCGCCCCGAGTATTACGACTTCGACCTCTTCGCCTGGTCGGAGAAGTCCCACGGGCTGGAGGACCGCCTGCTGTCCGAGCTCACCTTCACGGTGTTCGACACCGAGACCACCGGGCTCAACCCCTCGCAGGGCGACGAGATCATCCAGATCGGCGCCACGCGCATCCTGAACGGCAAGCTGCTGCGCAGCGAGTCCTTCGAGCAGCTCGTCGACCCGCAGCGCCCGCTGGCGCCAGAGTCGGCCAAGATCCACGGCATCACCTGCGAGATGCTGCGCGGCCAGCCCACCATCGACAAGGTGCTGCCCGCCTTCCACGCTTTTGCCGCCGACACCGTGCTGATCGCGCACAACGCGGCCTTCGACATGCGCTTCCTGCAACTCAAGGAGGCCGAGACCGGCTTGCGCTTTGACCAGCCGGTGCTCGATACCCTGCTGCTGTCGGCGGTGATCCACCCCAACCAGGAGTCGCACCGGCTGGAGGCGATCGCAGACCGCCTCGGGTTGACGATCGTCGGCCGGCACACGGCGCTGGGCGACGCGATCGTCACCGCGGAGGTGTTCCTCAAGCTGGTGCCGCTGCTCGCCGAGAAGGGCATCCGGACTTTGCGCGAGGCACGCGAGGCGGCCGAGAAGTCCTACTACGCGCGGATCAAGTACTGATGACGCGCGCGCGCAGCGACGACGGGCGGAGCGGGTCTTGAAGCGTAACGCCGGCTTTGCGCGTCAGCTGCGCCGGTACTACGGTGTCTATACGCTGACGTTCGCGCTCTTCGTCGTGCTGCTGGCCGTCGGCGAGTCGATGGGCCTGTCGCAGCAGGTCATCGGCCATGTGTTCCTGTTCGTGACGATCGCCATCTACGCCACGATCGGGGTCATGAGCCGCACCTCCGATGTGTCGGAGTATTACGTCGCCGGCCGGCGTGTGCCGGCGATGTTCAACGGCATGGCCACGGCCGCCGACTGGATGAGCGCGGCGTCGTTCATCGGCCTGGCCGGCACGCTGTACTTCAGCGGTTTCGAGGGGCTGGCCTTCGTCACCGGCTGGACCGGCGGCTTCGTGCTGGTGGCGCTGCTGCTGGCGCCCTACCTGCGCAAGTTCGGCCAATACACCATCCCGGACTTCCTTGGCGCCCGCTACCAGGGCAACGTCGCGCGCCTGGTCGGACTCGCCGCGGCGGTGCTGGCAAGCTTCGTTTATCTCGTTGCGCAGATCTACGGCGTGGGCTTGGTCACCAGCCGCTTCGTCAGCGTCGAGTTCGAAATCGGGCTCTTCGTGGGTCTGGCCGGCATCCTCGTGTGTTCGTTCCTCGGCGGCATGCGCGCCGTGACCTGGACCCAGGTGGCCCAGTACGTGATCCTGATCATCGCCTACCTGGTGCCGGTGGTGATCCTTTCATACAAGCTCACCGGCATCCCGATTCCGCAAGCGGTGTACGGCAAGGTCCTGCAGGAGATCACCGCGCGCGAGAACGTTCTCCTCGAGGCGCCGACCGAGGTCGAGGTGCGTCGCCTGTATGCCGCGCGAGCCCAGGATTTCGCCGAGAAGATGGCTGCGCTGCCCGAGTCGCTGGAGGTTGAGCGCCGGCGCATGATCGATGCGCTCAACGAGATGCGACTCGGTAACGCGCCGGCGCGCGACATCGCGCTCACCGAGCGCGCGCTGCGTGATCTTCCGCGCACGCCAGCCGAGGCGCAGCAGCTTTGGGAACGCGCCCGCCTCGAAGCGCTGGAGCGCTCGAAGCCGCCCCCGCGGCACGCCGAGGCGCACCCGGGCGCGACCGCGCATGAGTCGGCGGTTGCCCGCAACAACTTCCTCGCCCTGATGTTCGTGCTGATGGTGGGCACGGCGGCGCTGCCGCACATCCTGATGCGCTACTACACCACGCCAGGCGTCATGGAGGCGCGGCGCTCGGTGATGTGGTCGCTGTTCTTCATCTTCCTGCTTTATGTGACTGCGCCTGCCTACGCGGTATTTGCCAAGTGGGAGGTCTATCACAACGTCGTGGGCTCGAGCCTGGACATCCTGCCCGACTGGGTCGCGTCCTGGGGGAGGGTGGGGCTGGTGCGCATCGAGGATCTCAATGCTGACGGCATCCTTCAGCTGTCCGAGCTGAGCCTGAATACCGACGTGATCGTGCTGGCAACCCCGGAGATTGCCGGTCTGCCCTACGTGGTCTCGGGGCTGGTGGCGGCGGGAGGCCTGGCCGCCGCGCTGTCGACCGCCGATGGTCTGCTGCTGACGATCTCGAACGCGCTCTCGCACGACCTGTACTACAAGGTCATCAATCCGAAGGCGACCACGCATCGGCGGCTGGTCATTTCCAAGTCGCAACTGCTGGTGGTGGCGGTGGTGGCGGCCTGGGTAGCTTCCTTGCGCCCGGACAATATTTTGTTCATGGTCGGGCTGGCGTTCTCGATTGGCGCCTCGGCCTTCTTTCCGGCGCTGGTGCTGGGGATCTTCTGGAAGCGGGCCAACCGCCCGGGAGCGGTGGTGGGCATGCTCGCCGGGCTGGCGGTGACGATCTTCTACGTGGTGCGCACCCATCCCTTCTTCGGCGGTTCAATGGCCAATGCCTGGTTCGATATCAATCCGATCTCGGCTGGCGTGTTCGGCGTCCCGCTCGGCTTCGTGGTGATCGCCGTCGTCAGCCTCGCCACCAAGCCGCCGCCACAGGAGATCCAGGACCTGGTCGATTACGTCCGCTACCCGGACGCGCCGGGGCAGTCGCGCCCGCACCTGTGAGCAGGTACTTGAAGCGCGGCTGATGCGCCCCACATAGGGTTCAGTTCAACGATTCCCGAGGATGCCAACGATGCGCTTCGACAAGCTCACAACCAAGTTCCAGCAGGCCCTGGCCGATGCGCAGAGCATCGCCGTGGGCAACGACCAGCAATTCATCGAGCCGCTGCACGTGCTGCAGGCGCTGCTCGAGCAGGATGACGGCGGCAGCGTGTCGCTGCTGCAGCGCGCCGGCGTCAATGTACCGCCGTTGAAGAGCGCGGTCGCCAAGGCCATCGGTCGCCTGCCCAAGGTCGAAGGCCATGGCGGCGAGGTCAGCATCGGCCGCGACCTCAACAATCTGCTCAACGTCACGGACAAGGAAGCGCAGAAGCGCGGCGACCAGTTCATCGCCAGCGAGATGTTCCTGCTCGCGCTCACCGACGACAAGGGCGAGGCCGGCCGCCTGCTCAAGGAGAACGGCCTGACCCGCAAGGCGCTGGAGGCCGCGATCGAGGCCGTGCGCGGCGGCGCCAGTGTCGGCAGCCAGGACGCCGAGGGCCAGCGCGAGTCGCTCGCCAAATACTGTCTCGATCTGACCGAGCGCGCACGCAGCGGCAAGCTCGACCCGGTGATAGGCCGCGACGACGAGATCCGCCGCGCCATCCAGATCCTCCCGCGCCGCACCAAGAAAAACCCAGTCTGACTCTTATACCAATCTGCCGCTGAAGCCAACA
>DMCZ01000129.1:0-280 GCA_003446655.1 Thauera sp.
CGACTTCACCGAGATCGTGCCGCTGTCGGCGGAGAAGGGCCGCAACGTCGATGAACTGATCAAGGCCGCCACGCCGCTGCTGCCGGTGGGCACGCCGATGTTCGAGGAAGACGAGATCACCGACCGCAGCGAGCGCTTCCTGGCCTCGGAGTTCCTGCGCGAGAAGCTCTTCCGCCTGCTCGGCGACGAGCTGCCCTACGGCATCGCGGTCGAGATAGAGAAGTTCGAGGTCGAGGGCAATCTGCGCCGCATCCATGCTGCGGTGATCGTCGACAAGCCG
>DMCZ01000129.1:503-1538 GCA_003446655.1 Thauera sp.
GGGTCAAGGTCAAGAGCGGCTGGGCTGACGACGAGCGCGCGCTGAAGAGCCTCGGCTACGAATAATCCGGACCCCGGGTCATGGCGGGAGCCAAGCAGCGCGTCGAGCAGCAGCCGGCCTGGGTGCTGCACACCTATCCCTGGCGCGAGACCAGCCTGATCGTCGAGATCTTCGCGCGCGACCACGGGCGCGTCGCGTTGGTCGCGAAAGGCGCGCGCCGGCCGCATTCGCAACTGCGCGGTGTGCTGATGGCCTTCCAGCCGCTGTGGATGGACTGGTCCGGCGGCGGCGAGGTCAAGACCCTGGTGCGCGCCGAATGGCAGGGCGGACAGCCGCTGCTGACCGGGCGCGCGCTGCTCTGCGGCTATTACCTGAACGAGCTGCTGGTGCGCCTGACCGCCCGCGAAGACCCGCATCCGCGGCTTTTTTCCGCCTATGCCGATGCCGTGCGCGCGCTCGGCCGTGGCGAACCCGAGTCGCCGATCCTGCGCCGCTTCGAACTCGTGCTGCTGCAGGACCTCGGCTACGAGGCCGGGCTGGCCCATGAAGGCGACGGCGAGGCTGTGCGGCCCGATGGACGCTACCTTTATATAATCGAGCGCGGTCCGATGCGGCTGGAAGCCCTGGAAGAGGAGGGCGTCGACGCGGCCGCGCTCCGCGAGCAGCCGCTCGTCTCAGGTCAGACCCTGCTCGACATGGCGGGCGACGATTTCTCGCGCGCGGAGACGCTGGCCCAGTCCAAGCAGCTGCTGCGCATGCTGATCAACCACACCCTGGGCGGCAAGCAGCTGCAGTCGCGCCGGGTACTCAAGGAATTGCAGGAGCTCTGATGATCGAACTCGGCGTCAACATCGACCACGTCGCCACGCTACGCCAGGCGCGCCGCACCTGGGAGCCCGATCCGGTGTGGGCGGCGGTGGAGGCTCACCTCGGCGGCGCGGACGGCATCACCATCCACCTGCGCGAGGATCGCCGCCACATCGACGACGAGGATGTGCGCCGGCTCGCCGAGCTCACCCAGGTCAAGCTCAACCT
>DMCZ01000129.1:1835-2618 GCA_003446655.1 Thauera sp.
CGCCATGAGATCACCACCGAGGGCGGGCTCGACGTGCTGTCCCAGGAGGCGCGCCTCAAGGACGTGATCGGCCGCCTGGCCGACGCCGGCATCGTCACCAGCGTGTTCATCGACGCCGAGGTCGAGCAGATCGAGGCCGCCGCGCGCATCGGCGCGCGCGTGTGCGAGATCCACACCGGCCCCTACGCCCATGCCTTTCATGCCGCCGGGCGCGACGCCGAGGCCCCGGCGGTGCTGGCCGAGCTCGACAAGATCCGCAGCGCGGGCGAGGCCGTGCGCCGGCTCGGCATGCGCTTCAACGCCGGCCACGCGCTCAACTACTACAACGTGCAGCCGATCGCCCGCCTCCAGGGCATCCGCGAGCTGCACATCGGCCACGCCATCGTCAGCCGTGCTGTCTTCGTCGGCCTGCGCGCGGCGGTGGCCGAGATGAAGCGGCTGATGCGCGAAGCGGCCCAGCAGGCCTGAGCAGCGCGTGCGAGAGACATCGGCGATGAACGGCGACCAGGGCGCAGGGCGGGGCTTGGCGTGATCCACGGCATCGGCACGGATCTCGTGCAGCTGCGACGCATGCGTGAGGCGCTCGAGCGCCACGGCGAGCGTTTCGCGCTCCGCATCCTCGCCGCGAGCGAGGTCGAGGGCTGGCGGGCGCACCGCGACCCGGCGCGCTTTCTCGCCAAGCGCTTCGCGGCCAAGGAAGCCTTCGGCAAGGCGCTCGGCACCGGCGGCGCCGTGCCGGCCACGCTGCCCGCGGTCGCCGTCGCCCATGACGCGCCCGGGCAG
>DMCZ01000214.1 GCA_003446655.1 Thauera sp.
AAGCTCACCCGCGAGTTCTACCGCCAGCACAACATCGTGAACTTCCCGATGGGCAACACGAACGCGCAGATGGGCGGCTGGTACCGCAAGGAAGTGAAGACCCTCGAGGACCTCAAGGGCCTGAAGATGCGCATCAGCGGCCTGGCCGGCCGCGTGGTCGAGAAGCTGGGCGTGGTGCCGCAGAACATCCCGGGCGGAGAGATCTACCAGGCCCTGGAAAAGGGCACCATCGACGCCGTCGAGTGGGTCGGCCCGTATGACGACGAGAAGCTCGGCTTCAACAAGGTCGCGCCTTACTACTACTTCCCGGCGTGGTGGGAAGGTGGCGGCCAGTTCGCCCTCTACGTGAATAACAAGGCCTACGAGGCGCTGCCCGCGCACTACAAGACCATCGTCGCCGCGGCTGCCTCGCATGCGCACATCACGCTGCAGGCCAGCTACGACGCGCTCAACCCGGGCGCCCTGAAGCGGCTGGTCGCGGGCGGCGCCAAGCTGACGCGCATGCCGCAGCCGATCATGGAAGCGGCGTTCAAGGAGGCGACTGCGCTGTATACCGAACTCAGCGACACCAATCCGGTGTGGAAGAAGATCTTCGCCGACTACTCGGCCTTCCGTCGCGACCAGCACCTGTGGTTCCGCTTCGCCGAAGCCGGGTTCGACCAGTTCATGCAGCAGCAGAAGCTCTAAGCCTCCGCCCGTTCGCGAACGAAGCCATGAAGGGCTGCAGCCACCGCGCAGGGCGGTGGCTGCAAGCCCTTCCTTTTTCGTCGAGGTTCCCCTTCATGAAACAACTCCTCGCCCTGTCCCGCGCGATCGACAGCGTGACCGCCCTGTTCGGGCGCTTCAACTCGGTGCTCGTCCTGGTGATGGTCCTGATCAGCGCCGGCAATGCCGTGATTCGTAAGCTCTTCAACATCAGCTCGAATGCGTGGCTGGAGGTGCAGTGGTACTTGTTCGCTGCCGTGGTCATGCTCGGCCTGGCCTATGTGCTGCAGAAGAACGCCCACGTGCGGATCGACTTCGTGTCCTCGCGCCTGCGGCCGCGCACCCGCGTCTGGGTCGACATCTTCGGCATCGCGTTCTTCCTCTTTCCGCTGTGCTTCGTGCTCATCCAGCTGTCGTGGCCGATGTTCATGCACGCCTACGAGAGCGGGGAGATGAGCCCCCACGCCGGCGGCCTCATCCGCTGGCCCGCGCTGCTCCTGATTCCGATCGGGCTGGCGCTGTTCTTCGCCCAGGGTGTCTCGGAGCTGATCAAGCGCGCGGCCTTCCTGAGCGGCCATGCCCCGCGGCCGTTCTCGGACCACGCTGAAGCGGCCGAACACTGAGTGCCCGGAGAGACACATGCTTCCCTTCATTGCTGAATACTTCGTTCCCATCCTGTTCCTCGGCCTGCTGGCCTTCCTGCTGTCGGGCGTGCCGGTCGCGCTCGGACTGGCGGCCACCGGCCTCGTCTTCGGCTCGCTCGGCATGTTCGCCGGGCTGTTCGACGCCAACCTGTTCCACGCCCTGCCGCTGCGGGTGTTCGGGGTGCTGCAGAACGAGACCCTGCTGGCGATTCCCTTCTTTACCCTGATGGGCATCGTTCTCGAGCGCTCGGGCATGGCGGAGGACCTGCTCGAAACGGTCGGCCAGGTCTTCGGCCCGGTGCGAGGAGGCATCGCGATCGCCGTCGTGCTGGTGGGCGCGCTGCTGGCCGCGACCACCGGGGTGATCGCCGCCGCCGTGATCTCGATGGGCCTGATCGCGCTGCCGATCATGCTGCGCTACGGCTACAACCGCAGCATCGCGATGGGGACGATCACCGCGTCCGGGACGCTCGCCCAGGCACTGCCGCCCTCGCTGGTGCTGATCGTGCTCGCCGACCAGCTCGGCCGCTCGGTGGGCGACATGTACAGCGCCGCGCTGCTGCCCGGCCTGCTGCTGGTCGGGGTGTATGTGCTTTTCATCGTCGCCGTCGCGCTGGTGCGTCCGAGGTGGGTGCCGGCGCTGCCGCCGGAGGCGCTGATCTATAAGGAGGCCAACGGCAGCAGCGGCCATCTGTCGCTGCTGGTGCTGGTGGCGGTGTGCGCGGCGGCAGGCCTTGGCTGGTCGCAGCTCCATGACGGCCTGGTCGGCGGCTGGCTGCAGCGCGAGACTGCGGCGCCGGCCGACGAAGTCTTCATCTCCTCGCTCACCGTGGCCTCGCTGTTCGGACTGGTGCTCGCGTTGGCCAACCGCGTCACCGGCGCCAGCCTGCTGTCCAAGCTCGCCGAACAGGTGACCTTCGTGATGATCCCGCCGCTGGTGCTGATCTTCCTGGTCCTGGGCACGATCTTCCTCGGCGTCGCGACGCCGACCGAAGGTGGCGCGATGGGTGCGGTGGGGGCGCTGGTGATGGCGGGTGCGCGCGGGAAGATCAACTTCGACCTGCTCAAGCAGGCGCTCAACACCACCGCGACGCTGTCCTGCTTCGTCGTCTTCATCCTCATCGCGGCGACGATCTTCAGCTTCACCTTCAACGCCGCCGACGGTCACCTCTGGGTGGAAAGCCTGTTCCATGGCCTGCCGGGGGGCGAAATCGGCTTCCTGCTGGTGGTGAACCTGCTCGTCTTCGTGCTCGGCATGTTCCTCGACTTCTTCGAGATCGCCTTCATCGTCATTCCGATGCTGGCGCCGGTCGCCGAGAAGATGGGCATCGACCTGATCTGGTTCGGCATCATCATCGCGCTGAACCTGCAGACGTCCTTCCTGACCCCGCCCTTCGGTTTCGCGCTGTTCTTCCTGCGCAGTGTGGCGGCCAAGAAGGACTACGACGATCGGGTCACCGGGAAGCGCATTCCCGCAGTCACCACCGAGCAGATCTACAAGGGCTCGATCGCCTTCATCCTCCTGCAGGTGCTGGTCGTGGCGCTCGTGGTCGCATTCCCGGGCCTGACCAGTCCAGGTGCCGAGGACAAGGTGATGCTCGACGAGGCCGAGGTCATGAAGGTCTTTGAAAATCAGTCGTCCGGGGCCGATGATGGCGACCTGATGCAGGGCCTCGAACCGCCGCCCGCAAGCGGCGCGGAAGACCCCACGCGCGACGTGCTCGACGCCATCAAGGCAGACTGAACGCTTGGGCGCGGGGGCGTCATGCCCCGTGCCCAGGCTACAGTCGAATCTCCTCAGTTCGGGGCCGCCGGCAGCAAACCGCTGCCCGAACGGCCCCTCAATCGTTAACGCCCATGCTCGCCATCCTGGCCATCACCGGCCCGATCTTCATCCTCATCGCCGTGGGCTTCGCCGCGGTCCGCCTGCGCGTGCTGGCCACCACCGACATGCGCGCGCTCGGCGTGTTCGTCATCAACTTCGCGCTGCCGGCGCTGCTGTTTAGCGCGATGTCGGCCGGCTCGGTCACCCAGACGCTGCGGCTGGACCTGCTGCTGCCCTACGCGCTCGGCTCGCTCGCAGTGGTCGGGCTGGTGGTGGCGCTGGCGATGACGGTGCTGCGGCGCAAGCTGCAGATGGCGGCGGTACTGGCGATGGGGATGTCGGTGTCGAACAGCGCCTTCATCGGCTTTCCGATCGCGCAGCAACTGTCGCCGGGAACGGCCAGCGCCGCGCTGGCGGTGTATGCGATGGTCGAGGCGCTGATCATGTTCCCGCTGCTGATGGCGCTGGCCGAACTCGGCGGCGGCGGGGGGCGCTGGCCGGTGGTGCTGCGCGGCATCGTGCTGAGCCTGGCGAGGAATCCGATGATCCTCGCCATTCTTGCCGGGGTCGCCCTCTCGCTGGCCGGCTTGACGCTGCCGCTGCCCGCCGCGCGCGCGATCGAACTGCTCGGCAGCACCGCGGCGCCGGTGGCGCTGTTCTACATCGGCGGTACCCTGGCCGGGCTGAAGGTGAAGATCGCCGCCGTGGACATCGGCCTGATCGTGGCCGGCAAGCTGCTGCTGCATCCGCTGGTGGTCTACCTGGCCTTCCTCGCGCTGCCGCTGGACGGGGCAGGGCTGCAGACCGCGGCGGTGCTCAATGCCTGCATGCCGATGATGAGCATCTATCCGATCCTGGCGCAGAAGTACGGCCAGGAAGGCTTGTGCGCGGCGGCGCTGGTGGCGACCACGGTGACGTCCTTTTTCACGATCAGTGCCTTCCTGTGGTTGAGCGGCACCGCAGGGTGATGCCCTGCGCGCGGCGTCGGCCCTGCAGCCGGCCTGCGGAGGAATTGATTCGCGCAAACGCAGTTCTGTCTCTTATACACATCT
>DMCZ01000147.1:0-3400 GCA_003446655.1 Thauera sp.
CCGATGCTCACCGAATAGTGCAGCGGCCCGGTCGGCGCCTGGGCAGGCTGGTCGGCGACCCGCCGTCGCAGGCGGTCAGCGACACGCACCGCACCGAGGGCGTCGATGCAAGGCAGCAGGATCGCGAACTCCTCTCCGCCAAGCCGGGCGAACACGTCGGCCTCGCGCAGCTGCTCGCTCACGGTCGCAGTGAAATGCCGCAACACCTCGTCCCCCGCGGCGTGGCCATGTGTGTCGTTGATGCGCTTGAAGAAATCCAGATCAAGCAGCAGCAGGGCCGCCCGCGACTGCTCGCGACGTACGCGGCCGAGTTCTCCCTTGACCATCTCGGCGAAGTGACGGCGGTTCCACAGCCCGGTCAGCGGATCGCTGGTTGCAAGCTGAAGCAGACTCTCTTCCATCGCCTTTCGGGACGAGATGTCCTCGTGAATCCCGACCACCCGCAGGGGCTCGCCCTGCTCGCCGCGGTCCAGCACTCGACCTGCCCCGAGCACCCAGATCCAGTGGCCATCCCTGTGCTTGAGACGGTACTCGGCACGATATGCATCGGTCGCCCCGCGCAGGTGAGGCTCCAATGTGGCCCGGATGTCGCGCCAGTCGTCCGGGTGCACCCGCACCTCCCAGCTCGACACATGGGGCGCCAACTCTTCGGGGTCATAGCCCAGCATCCGCGCCCACACGGGACTGAAGCTCGCCTTACCGCTCGGGACATCCCAGTCCCACAGCCCCAGCCCGGCCCCCTCGAGCGCCAGCATCACGCGCCGCTCGCGCTCGGCGATCTGCTCCCGGACCCGGCGCCGCTCGGTGAAGTCGCGGCTGATCCGGATCTCCCCCAGGCTCGCGCCGTCGTTGTCACGATAAGGCGTACGCAGGGTATCGAGCAGGCGCAGGCGACCATCCTGGTCTTCGAGCCACTCCTCATGATGCTCGGGCGCACTCACCACAGGCTCATCCATACCCTCGCCCCCGAGCCCGGGACGCTCCGGAAAAACAGCGGCCTCGGTCAAGCCGATGATGCGCGCCTCATCGAGACCGTAGGCCTCGGCGAAGGCCTTGTTGCAGCCGAGATAGCGCCCACGCGTATCCTTGAAGGCGATGAGGTCGGGCACCGAGTCGATCAGCCCGCGCAGCAACGCCCGCTCCCGCGTCAGTGCATCCTGCGGCTCGCGCACGCCGGCCACGAAAACCGCGCGGTAGATCATGGCGAACGCGATCACCTTGTAAGTGTGGCCGAGTATGTTGAAGAGATCCGTGACCTCCACGTAAAGCGTGAAGTACAGCTCGGATAGCGCCAGCACCCCAGCCGCGGCGGCGAGCCAGCATGAGCTCGGCTCACGTTCGCGCATGCCGCGACGCCCGAGCAGCACTCCCGCCAGCAGATACAGCGCGACGAGCCCGATCTCGACAAAGCGCTTGAAGGTGGTGACGCCAACCCCAGGGACGAACGCCCGCGGCAGACTTTCCTCATGTGCCAGCACGACCCACGCCCATGAAAGCGCGAGCGCGAGCGCCGCGATGGTCAGCCCCCTGGCAGCCGCCGACGAACCGCGGCGCTCAGGCAGCACGGCATGCGCAAGCAAGCCCACCGCCGCGATCAAGCGCGCCGCGAGCCAGAAATGGATCGCCTTGTCGGCACTGCTCGGCGTGACGAAAACGGGCATGCCCGGGTACGAGAGGGTATGGGCAAAGTCGATGAGACCGACCGCCAGGAACACGGCACCCAACCACGCCAGTCGCGCTCCGCGCGCGCTGCGGCGCAGGTTCCAGCCGAGCGCGAACACCATGCCGGCCACCGTGATCGAGAAGAACTCGAGCGCCGAGTGCAGCGCCAGATAATGCTCGGGCGCCGCGAGCAAGGGCACCGCCGGAAGGAAGCAACTCGCGATGAACACGATCACAAGCGCTAGCACCCACAGCGCGGGGCCCAAGCCAAAGCGCCGTGCTGGCGTGCGGGTCGCCATCAGCAACGCTCCCGGAGCGAGGGCCGCCGCATCATTGTCGAGTGGATATGCGCGGCCAAACCCGACAGGCGGGCCAAGGCGCACATCGTGGATGGAGGGGCATTCAACCAGAAGCTTGTCATCGGGCCGTAATTATCCATTGCGGGCCGATCGATCCGCCGCTCTGTGGCGCACACGCCACAGCTTCTCCCTGTCCGCCGGCCAGCCCTTCAGCCCGCTCGCCGCCTCACCTTCAGGATCTGGCGCGAGATGATGAACATCGGCAGCAGACCGACAGCAACGATGATGAGCGCGGCGGTCGAGGCCTCGGCGAGGCGCTCATCTGCGGCGAGGGTATGTGCCTGAGTGGCTAAGGTGTCGAAGTTGAACGGACGGATCACCAGCGTGGCTGGCAACTCCTTCATGACGTCGACGAACACGAGCAAACCCGCCGTCAGCAGGCTGCCTCGCAGCATGGGGATGTGCACGCGACGCAGCGTGGCCCACTTGCCGAAGCCGAGGCTGCGCGAGGCGTCGTCCATACTCGGGGTGATCTTGCCAAGACTGGACTCGACCGTCTGCAACGCCACGGCGAGAAAGCGCGCCAGATAGGCATACACCAACGCGGCGATGCCGCCAGTGAGCAGCAAACCGGGGTTCGTGCCGAAGGTAGCCTCCCAGGAAGCGGCCAGCCAGTTATCGAGTCGGGTCAAGGGGATCAGCACACCCACCGCGATCACCGACCCGGGCACGGCATAGCCGAGGCCGACGACTCGGTTGAGCGCCTGCGGCAGGCGCGAGCGCGCGAGCCGGGCGGCATAGCCAAGCACGACCGCGAGCACCACGGCGATGATCGCCGTCACCGTGGCGAGCACGAAGCTGTTCCGCGCAAGGTGCACGAAGCGGGGGCCGAACTGTGCGTCACCCTCGGCAAAGGCCATCTGCAGCAGCAGCGCCGCAGGCAGCAGAAAACCCAGCAGCAGCGGCATGAAGCAGGCGAAGGCCGCAAGCAGACCGAGCGGCAGCGGCAATCTCAGTCGCACCGGCATGCTGGCCTGGCGCGAGGTGTTGTTGAAGCGCGCCCTGCCCCGCGAGATGCGCTCGAGCGTGAGGACGAGCACCACGAATGCGAGCAGCGCGGCCGAGAGCTGGGCTGCGGCGATACGGTCGCCGAGCGAGAACCAGGCGCGGTAGATCCCCGTGGTGAAGGTCTGGACGCCGAAATAGGAAACGGTGCCGAAGTCGGCCAGCGTCTCCATCAACGCCAACGCCGTCCCTGCCACCACGGCCGGTCGCGCCAGCGGCAGGGACACGCGAAAAAAGCTCCCCCACGGGCCCAGGCCAAGCGAACGGCCGGCCTCGAGCATGCCGCCCGCCCGCTCGAGGAAGGCTGCGCGCGCGATCATGTATACGTACGGATAGAGCACGAACATGAACATCGCGACCGCGCCGCCCACCGT
>DMCZ01000147.1:3665-4354 GCA_003446655.1 Thauera sp.
ACCCCGAGCCCGACCCCGATGCAGAGGATCACCGTATTCCACATGAATTCGCCCAGCACCGTGTCGGCCAGGTGTGTCCATGTGTCGCCCGTCTCGCCGATGAAGACGTTCGAGAACACGGAAAGCACCGGCGCGGCGATCAGCGCCGCGACCGCGACGGCCGCGACCGTCAGGGTCGACCACTGCAGGCGCGCAGCGCCCTGTCCAGCCAAAGCTTTCATTCTGTATCCACGATGCGGGGGCACGCCGGAACTCGGTCGCCCGCCAAATTCGGCGAATTATAATTGATCGCATTTGGAACACCGCGATGCAATAATCGGGTAACACGTTTTCTGCCACCCGCCTGCCTCCCTCGCCAAGATGTCACACCTGAACCTCAACCGGATCGACCTCGCTTTCGGCGACCACGTCGTCGTGCGCCAGCTGTCGCTGAGCCTCGAAACCGGGCGAATTGGCTGCCTGCTGGGCCCGTCCGGGTGCGGCAAGACGACCGTGCTGCGCTGCATTGCCGGATTCGAGCGCCTCGCTGCAGGCGAGATCCTGCTCGACGGCGCACTGGTGAGCACGCCGACGCAGACCTTGCCGCCCGAGCGGCGGCGGATCGGGATGGTTTTCCAGGACTATGCGCTGTTTCCGCATCTCTCAGTCGCCGACAACGTCGGCTTCGGACTGCGCGGCATGGACGCAGC
>DMCZ01000147.1:4595-5310 GCA_003446655.1 Thauera sp.
AACCTCGATGTGGAGTTGCGCGAGCGCCTGTCCTACGAGGTGCGCGACATCATCAAGGCCACCAACACCACGGCGGTCCTGGTCACCCACGACCAGCACGAAGCCTTCGCGGTCGCCGACGAGATCGGCATCATGCACGAGGGGCGCATCCAGCAGTGGGACACGCCGTACAACCTCTACCATCGTCCGGCGAACCGCTTCGTCGCCGACTTCATCGGCCAGGGCGTGTTCCTGCGCGGCAAGGTCCTGAGCGACCATCAGGTCCAGATCGAGCTTGGCGTGCTCGACAGTTCGGTGCCGCTGGTCTGCTGCGCCGATTGCGCAGGCTGCGTGCATGGCAGCCCGATCGACGTCCTGCTGAGGCCCGACGACATCGTCCACGACGATGCCAGCCCGCTGCGCGCCGAAGTGGCGCACAAGGCCTTTCGAGGCGCGGAGATCCTCTACACCCTGCGCCTCGCGGGAGGAGCCAAGGTGCTGTCCCTGGTTCCGAGCCACCACAATCACGCCATCGGCGAGCGCATCGGCATTCGTCTCGACGTGGACCATGTGGTCACGTTCCCGCTCGAGGACGACGCACCGGCACCGGCAACACACAAGGAATCCGTGCCGGCATGATCCCGTGGCTGGGCGACGCGGTGGCGTTTCCGCCGGACGATCAGGCCTTGAGCGAACCGAATGGCCTGATCGCAGCGGGGGGCTCGCTGTCCCCCGC
>DMCZ01000147.1:5547-6954 GCA_003446655.1 Thauera sp.
GGCCAGCTCCATGTCAGCCACTCGCTGCGCAGGACCCTGCGCAAGAGGCGCTTCGAGGTCCGCACCGACACTTCCTTCGCTGCGGTGATGCGGGCCTGTGCTGCACCGCGCACGCCGGGCCTGGGCACCTGGATCACGCCAGCGATGCAGGCGGCGTATCTGCGCATGCACGAACTGGGTTACGCCCATAGTGTCGAATGCTGGCGTGAAGGCAGGCTGGTGGGCGGCCTGTACGGGATGGCAATCGGCAGCGTTTTCTTCGGAGAGTCCATGTTCGCGTTCGAGACCGACGCATCCAAGGTCGCGCTCGCGCATCTCGACCGGCTGCTGGCCGAACGCTCGTACGCGATCATCGACTGTCAGATGACGACGCCCCACCTGCAGTCCATGGGCGCTCGTGAGATGCCCCGCGAACGTTTCGTCGAAACCCTGGCACGATGGGTGCCGGACGGCCCGCCCCCGCGGAAGTGGGAGGCGGATTCGGCCCAGCACCTGAGCTGGCCCTGAAACCGGACGCCTCTCTGGCGCTGCGACACCATGCAGAAGGACTACCCATACGCCCTCATCCAGTTCTACGCGACGGCGCCTTATGCGTGCTCGTACCTGCCAGAGCGCAACGCACGCTCGCAGGTGGCCACGCCCGGACACCTGATCGACCCTCAGGTGTACAGCGAGCTCGTGCGTCGGGGTTTTCGCCGCAGCGGCGTGTTCACCTACCGGCCGTACTGTGACCACTGTCGCGCGTGCGTGCCGGTACGCATCCCGGTGGAGCGCTTCGTCCCCAACCGCAGCCAGCGCCGCGCCTGGACGCGGCACCGCGGGCTGGATGCGATTGAACGCCCGCTCGATTTCTTCGAGGAGCACTACCAGCTCTACCAGCGCTACCAGGCGGTGCGCCACTCCGGTGGCGGCATGGACCTCGACAACCGCGAGCAGTACAGCCACTTCCTGCTGCAAAGCCACGTCGACACCCGCCTGGTGGAGTTTCGCGAGCAGGGTCACCTCCGGATGGTGAGCGTCATCGACCGGCTCTCGGACGGCCTGTCCAGCGTCTACACGTTCTACGATCCGACGCAGCCCAACAGCGCGTTCGGTACCTACGGCATCCTCTGGCAGGTAGAGGCCTGCCGCCTGCTCGATCTCGCTCACGTGTACCTCGGCTACTGGATCGAGGAGAGCCCGAAGATGGCGTACAAGGCACGCTTTAGACCGCTCGAAGCGCTGATCGACGGCGACTGGCTGCCGCTTGCCGAGGGGGACTGAAAGGCATCCCTCAAGCATCCGCCGGGGTGCCAGTCGGCGTCGAGCACTGCTTCGCCTCCCGCCGGCGGCAGCGAATCGCTACAATCCCGCGATGCTCTACGAACTCATCCGCCCCCTGCTGTTTTCGCTTGATCCCGAAAACGC
>DMCZ01000086.1:0-3538 GCA_003446655.1 Thauera sp.
GCCGTCAGCACCAGCACCAAGGCTGCTGCCAAGAAGGCTGCCTGAGCCGCTTCAGCCCCGCTGAACGAAAAAGCCCCGCAGTGATGCGGGGCTTTTTTGCGTCCACTTGCGGGGGCTGCGTGGGAGCGGGCTCACGCAGCACCGGGATCGCGGTCCGCGTCGTACTTGATGTAGCGGAAGCGCGCGTCGTCGTTCGGGGTGCCCTCGAGCACCCCACCCTCGCGCCCGGGCTGCCACTGCACCACCTCCTCGATCTTGTGCGCGAGGGCGAAGTCGCGCTCGGTGACGCCCTTCGCCGAGTGGGTGCACAGCTTCACGATCACGAAGGCGTAGGACACGGCGAGGTCCGGGTGATGCCAGGCGGCCTCGGCGAGATGGCCGACGACGTTGACCACCATCAGCGTGCCCTTCCAGCCGCCGGTGCGGTACTTGCGCCGGATCCAGCCGTTCTCGTAGTACCAGTGCGGCAGCTCGCGCGCCAGGCGCGCCATGATTTCCTGTTCGCTCAGGGGCGCCAGGTCGTCGCTCATTGCAGTCTCCTCGGGGTGGGCACTGCTTCAATGTAGCCAGCGGCTACTCTCAGGTCCAGGCAGGCGCCGTGCCCCCCGCTTCGCCTTTTGCAGCGCAGACGCGAGAGCCCCCCTTGGCAATCACCACACAGCCGTGGCGTTCGAGACGTCAGGCCGGAACGTGTCGGTTTTCTTTACAGACTTGACTGAGTCTAAAACCCTTCTACGCACAAGTGTATGTTTTTTATTATTTTCTAATTAACGCTCATGCCAGGCATGAACTTTGCCTCATGACCGGCGAACATGGCCTTGTTGTAAGCAGCATCACCCAGTGGTTTGTTTTCTACGTGTAACCCTAGCGGGAGGCATCATGAAACGAGTGACAAGGTTGGCCGCTGCGGTCGCAGCGGCGTGCATGTCGGTCGCGGCTAGCAGTGCGTTCGCAGCAACCGAAGCCGAAAAACGGGCGGCCATCGACGCCGGCCTCGCTTACCTGGCAACGACGCAGAACGCCTCCGGCTACTTCGGCGGTGGCGGCACGGATTACCTGATCGCAAACACCGGCTCGGCGCTGCTCGCCTTCCTCGAGGAAAAGCCGAACTGGGGCGACAATGCGGCGACTTACCAGGCCGTCGTCGACAAGGGGCTCAACTACCTGATGAGCCAGGTCTCCGTTGTCAACATCTCCGCGCAGCCAACGGGGAATCCGGACGGTGACGCAAACGGCGTCGGCATCAAGTTCTACCCGGGCGGGCTGAACAACCGCGACACCTACGTGACGGGCATCGTCCTGCCAGCGATCGCGTCCTCCGGCAATCCCAATGCGCTAGTGACTTCGGGCCCCCTGGCTGCCCGCACCGATGGGAGCGGCGCCGGTGGCGCGTGGACCTACAAGGATGTCGTGCAGAACACCATCGACTATTTCGCCTACGGCCAGAACCCCGACGGTGGCTGGCGCTATTACGCCAACTACGGCGGCTCCGACCAATCGACTGCGCAATGGCCGGTGATCGCTGCGCTGTATGCGAGCAAGATGGGCGTGAGCATGCCCGCCTTTGTGAACACCGAACTCGCAAAGTGGACGGATTACATCCAGAACGACACCACTGGAGCGGCGGGTTATTCGGGCCCGAATGCGCCTGAAGGCGAGATGAACGAAACCGGTGCCCTGCTCGTCATGCAGGACTACCTCGGCTGGCCGTCTTCCGACGACCGTGTCGAAGCCGCACTGGCGTACATCAATACCCACTGGCAGGAGAACGCGAACAGCACCTGGGACGGCAACTTTGGTCATCCCTACGCGATGTGGGCGCTGTACAAGGGCCTGGAACTGCGACTCGGCACCGACGCCGGTACGTCTGTCCTCAGCAACCTGCGTCCGGGAAATTGTGGGAATGACGTAGATAATCCGGACCACGGGTGCAACTGGTTCGAAGACTACGCAGAGTATCTGGTCAGCACGCAGAGCGCCAACGGTTCCTGGGGCGGCTACTCGTACTGGGATGCTGGCCTGGCTACCCCTTGGTACATCAACATCCTCGCCGCCACGAAGATCCCCGACGGCGACGACGATAACGACGTCCCCGAACCTGCAACGCTGAGCCTGCTCGCAGCGGGCTTGCTGGGTGCGCTGCGCATCCGCCGCAGGCGCCAAGTCGTCTGACGTGACTGCCATTCTTCGATGACTTAAGGTGAGAAGCCCGGCCCCAAGTCGGGCTTCTCTGTTTCCAGCTTCCAAACCTGAATCGCCCCGCTCGGGGGAAATGCACATGGCACTTTCGACGCTGCACCGCCGCCTCGGCGCCCTCACAATTTTCGTGTCAATCCAGCTTGCCGCAGCCCCCCTGGCAGGGAGCGCGGTTATTCCACAGACGAGTTCTCCGTCCGTGCTGCCACCGGCCTCGGCGCCGGCACCTGACCCAGCCGCCAGCGCAGTCCCGCAAGTCACCGAAGCCGACCTCGCCGCAAACATCCAGTTGATCCAGGCGGTGGCACGCGGCCAGTGGCTGGCTGCCTGCAACCAGGCAACCGCGATCATGGCGGGTCAGAGGCCGGATCTGGATGCGCTGGGCGTTTTCGCCATCTGCGCGGCATTGCGCAATGACGGCGAGGCAACACGATCCGCCCGCGATGCCCTGAATCAGCGCGAAGCGCCTCCGAACTACTACGCCAGACTCGTTGAAGGCATCCTCCTCCTGAAGGGAAAGGCGCCGCAAAAAGCCGAAGCAGCGTTCGTCGCGATTCGTGAGCAGCGTGCGACCGATCCGCTGGCGTGGTATTTCACTGGCGAAGCGCGCCATGCCCAGGGCAAGGATGCCGAGGCGATCACCGCCTTCAAGGCAAGCCTGGAGGCCTGGCCCGAGCACGCTCCCGCCCTCGCAGCCGTCGCCCGTCTGAGCACCAAGGGATCAGCCTCCAAGGAAGCGCTTGCAACGGCAATCTCGATGACCGAGCAAGCCACCCGGATCGAACCCGACAACCGCGGCTATTGGAAACAACTGGCCGACCTCTGCGAGCGCGCGGGAGAGACCGGACGTGCCAGCGCGATTCGGCTGCAGTGGCTCACACCCCGCGCACTTCCATCTCCCGCCAAACCATGAACGTCTTCAGCACCGCCTGGGGGTGATCGCTCAAGCGAGATCTTTCTCGTCATCAACGGAAGCCGCGGGCAGGGGGGACTCACCCGCGGGGACGGGCCCCTCGCCCACATAGTGATGCGGGAACAGCCGGCGCATCTCGGCTTCGATCCAGGCTTCGGCGCGCTCGTTGACCGCTTCGGCCTTCTCGCCCTTGACCGGGATCACCGGGCCGATGCTGACGACGATCTCGCCCGGGCGCTTGATGAAGGCATTGCGCTTCCAGAACTCGCCGGCGTTGTGCGCGATCGGCACCACCGGCACCCCGGCGCGCTTGGCGAGGATTGCGCCGCCGGGCTTGTAGCGGCGGGTCGTCCCCGGCGCAACGCGCGTACCTTCAGGGAAAACCACCACCCAGAGGCCTTCCTTCAGGCGAGCCCGGCCCTGCTCCAC
>DMCZ01000086.1:3757-7854 GCA_003446655.1 Thauera sp.
ACGTAGCACAGCGGCGGCAGGATCTGCTGCAACGCGATCGTCTCCCACGCCGATTGATGCTTGGCCAGCACCACCGCCGGCGTCGCGGGCAGATTCTCGCGACCGATCACCCGGTAGCGGATCCCGAGCACATGGCGGATCACCCACATCATGATCGGCACCCAGGTCGTGATCAGCCGATGGCGGGTCATCGGCGGTGCCCAGAAGATCAGGATGCCGAACAGCGCGTAGGGAATCGTGACCAGCGCGAGGATGATGGCGAACAGGGTGGAGCGGATCAGATGCACGGCGGGGCTCGTTCAGGAAAGCAGTCGGCGAGGGCTGGCGCGGGATCTCAGGCGGTGAGGTCGGCGGCCACGGCGTCGAGGTCGGGATAGATCAGTGTGCCTGCAGGCAGATCGGGGCTGGCGCGCGTTGCCTCGCCCTTGCCGGTGAGCACCAGATAGGGCTTGGCGCCGGCAGCGGCGGCCGCCTGCAGGTCACGCAGCCCGTCGCCGACGCAGGGGACATCGGCAAGCTCGACGTTGAAGCGCTCGGCCACCTGCAGGAGCAGCCCTGGCTTGGGCTTGCGGCAGTCGCAGGTCGAGTCCGCAGCGTGCGGGCAGAAGAAGATCGCATCGAGCCGGCCGCCGACCTGCGCCAGGCTCTTCACCATCTTGTCGTTGATCGCGTTGAGCGTATCCATGCCGAAGAGGCCGCGGCCGATGCCGGACTGGTTCGACGCCACCACCACGCGCCAGCCCCACTGATTGAGCCGGGCGATCGCCTCGAGCGAGCCGGGAATGGGCTTCCACTCCTCGGGCGACTTGATGAACTGCTCGGAGTCGAAGTTGATCACGCCGTCGCGGTCGAGAATGATGAGCTTCATCGGCAGGCTCCTTGAGGGGCACGCGCCACCGCGACGCCGCGCGCCGCGGTGGTTCGTGGGGTGACGATCAGGCCGACAGGCGCGAGATGTCTGCGACCTGGTTCATCAGGCCGGCGAGCTGGGCCAGCAGCGCGATACGGTTGGCGCGGGTGAGCGGCTCCTCGGCCATCACCATGACGTCCTCGAAGAACTGGTCCACCGCAGCGCGCAGGCCGGCCAGCGCGCACAGCGCGTCGGTGTAGTCCTCGTTGGCGACGTGCGAGCGCACCAGCGGCGCGACCTCGACCACCTCGTGGAAAAGCGCTTTCTCGGCGTCCTCCTGCAGCAGCGCGATATCCGGCTCGCCCGGCGTGCCCTCGGTCTTCTTCAGGATGTTCACGATGCGCTTGTTTGCGGCGGCGAGCGCCTCCGCCTCGGGCAGCGCGCGGAAGGCCTCGACCGCGGCGAGCTTGGCCGGGACGAGATCGATGCGCGCCGGCCTGAGGGCGAGCACGGCGTCGATCACCGCGCCGTCGTGGCCCGCGTCGCGCAGCAGATTCTTGAGCCGTTCGAGCATGAAGTCCTGCAGCTGCGCGGCGAAACCTTCGGCCGTCAGCAGACCGGGCTTGAAGCCGGCGGCAGCGGCGTCGATGAGCTCGGGCAGCTCGAGCGGCAGCGGTGCCTCGATCAGGATGCGCAGCACACCGAGCGCGGCACGGCGCAGCGCGAACGGGTCCTTGTCGCCGGTCGGGACCATGCCGATGCCGAAGAAGCCGACCAGGGCGTCGAGCTTGTCCGCGAGTGCAACCGCGGCGGCGACATTTCCGGCGGGCAGCGCGTCACCCGCGAAGCGCGGCTGGTAGTGGGCCTGGATGGCATCGGCCACGACCTCGCCTTCGCCGTCGGCGAGCGCGTAGTAGCGGCCCATGATGCCCTGCAGCTCGGGGAACTCGCCCACCATGTCGGTGACGAGGTCGGCCTTGGCCAGGCGCGCGGCGCGCTTGGCCGCGGCGACGTCGCCGTGCAGCTGGGCGGCGATCGCGCCCGCCAGCGTCTCGAGGCGCTCGACGCGCTCGAGCTGGCTGCCGAGCTTGTTGTGGTAGACCACTGGCGCCAGGCGCGACAGGCGGGCCTCGAGCTTCTGTTTCTTGTCCTGCTCGAAGAAGAAGCGCGCGTCCGACAGGCGCGGGCGCACCACGCGGGCGTTGCCGGCGACGATGTTGCTCGGGTCGGCCACCTGCATGTTGGAGACGATCAGGAAGCGGTTGAGCAGCTTGCCGGCGCCATCGAACAACGGGAAATACTTCTGGTTAGCGCGCATGGTGAGGATCAGGCATTCCTGCGGCACGGCGAGGAATTCGGCCTCGAACTCGCCGACGTACACCGTCGGGTGCTCGACCAGCGCGGCGACCTCGTCGAGCAGGTCGGCGTATTCGTTCAACAAGGCCCCCTGCTTCGCCGCCTCGGCGAGCAACTGGCGCTCGATGTTAGCGCGGCGTTCAGCGAAGTTGGGGATGACCTTGCCTTCAGCAAGCAGCGTGGGCTCGTAGGCGTCGGCGGTGGCGATGTCGATCTCGCCGCGGCTCATGAAACGGTGGCCGCGCGTGGTGCGACCGGAATCGAGGTCGAGCACGCGGCCCGGCACCACCTCGGCGCCGTGCAGGAAGGTGAGCTTGTGCACCGGGCGCACGAAGGTGGCGTCGCCATCGCCCCAGCGCATGACCTTGGGAATCGGCAGCGCCTTGATCGCATCCTGCACGATGGCCGACAGCACGTCAGCGAGCTTCGCGCCCGGCACCATGGCAGTGTGGAACAGCGCCTCCGCCTTGCCGTCCATGCGGCGTTCGAAGCCGGCAACCGCATCGGCAGCGATACCCTTCGCCTCCATTTTCTTGAGCAGCGCCGGGGTCGGCTTGCCCTCGGCATCGAGCGCGACGGACACCGGCATCAGCTTCTCGGTGACTTCCTTGGCGGCGGCCTCCGCCGCAACCTGCGCCACCGTCACCGCCAGCCGGCGCGGGCTGGCAAAGGTTCGGAAAGGCGCGTCGGCCGGCGCCAGGCTTTTGGCCTTCAAGCCCTCGGCGATCTTCGTGGCGAAGGTCTCACCCAGGCGCGGCAGGGCCTTGGGCGGCAGTTCTTCGGTGAGCAGTTCAACGAGCAGGGTCGCGGCGGCCATCACGCGGCCTCCTTTTCAGCATTCAGCATCGGGAAGCCGAGGGCTTCGCGGGATTCGAAATAGGCCTGAGCCACCGCGCGCGACAGGTTGCGGATGCGGCCGATGTAGGCGGCGCGCTCGGTCACCGAGATCGCGCCGCGGGCGTCGAGCAGGTTGAAGGTGTGCGCGGCCTTCAGCACCATCTCGTAGGCCGGCAGCGGCAGGCCGACCTCCATCACGCGCTTGGCCTCGGACTCGTAGTTGGTGAACAGCGAAAACAGGAAGTCGACGTTGCTGTGCTCGAAGTTGAAGGTCGACTGCTCGACCTCGTTCTGGTGATAGACGTCGCCGTAGGTGACCGCACGGCCGTCGGGGCCGACCGACCACACCAGGTCATAGACGTTTTCCACGCCCTGCAGGTACATCGCCAGGCGCTCGATGCCGTAGGTGATCTCGCCCAGCACGGGCTTGCAGTCGAGCCCGCCGACCTGCTGGAAGTAGGTGAACTGGGTGACTTCCATGCCGTCCAGCCAGACTTCCCAGCCCAGGCCCCAGGCGCCCAGCGTGGGGTTCTCCCAATCGTCCTCGACGAAGCGGATGTCATGCACCATCGGGTCAATGCCGAGCGCGCGCAGGCTATCGAGATAGAGTTCCTGGATGTTCAGCGGCGAGGGCTTCAACACCACCTGGAACTGGTAGTAGTGCTGCAAGCGGTTGGGGTTCTCGCCGTAACGGCCGTCCTTGGGACGGCGCGAGGGCTGCACGTAGGCGGCGTTCCAGGGCTCGGGGCCGATCGCGCGCAGGAAGGTGGCGGTGTGGCTGGTGCCGGCGCCGACCTCGAGGTCGTAGGGCTGCAGCAGCACGCAGCCGCGCTCGCCCCAGAAGTGCTGGAGCGTGAGGATGACTTGCTGGAAGGTCGGTTTCACGAGTCGGGATTCGGTGGTCATGGTCTCGGGCAGCCTCCGGGCTGCACAGCGCACGCAAAAGCGGTGATTTTAGCGGGCTTCGGGGTGCAAGGGGGCGTCAGGCGCGCGCGCGGCGGGCTGCGACCACCGCAGCGACAACCAGCAGCGCTGCCACAATTGCCAGCCAGTC
>DMCZ01000055.1:0-308 GCA_003446655.1 Thauera sp.
TGCGCGGTATCAACCACGATCATGTCCACGCCGGCCTCGGCCAGGCGCTCGGTGCGCTCCTCGGTGCCGGCACCGACGCCGATCGCCGCCGCCACGCGCAGGCGACCCTGTTCGTCCTTGGCGGCGAACGGGTGCTCGGTGGACTTCATCATGTCCTTGACGGTGATGAGGCCGCACAGCTCGCCGGCGTCGTTGAGCACCAGCACGCGCTCGAGGCGATGCACGCGCAGCAGCTCGCGCGCCTCCTCCAGGCTGGCGCCCTCGCGCACGGTGACCAGGCGCTCCTGCGGCGTCATGATCTGGGTGAC
>DMCZ01000055.1:551-1052 GCA_003446655.1 Thauera sp.
ACGCCTGAAAAACGATGCTGGCGCTGCAGCGCGATCACCTCGGCCACCGTCATCGTCGGCGGGATCGTGATCGGGTCCTTGAGGATGCCGGACTCGTGGCGCTTGACCTTGTGCACCTCGGCGGCCTGTTCGGCCGGGGTCAGGTTCTTGTGCACCACGCCGATGCCGCCCTCCTGCGCCAGCGCGATCGCGAGGCGGCTTTCGGTGACCGTGTCCATGGCTGCGGACAGCAGCGGGATGTTGAGACGGATGCGGCGCGTGACCTGACTCTGCAGACTCACGTCGCGCGGGAGAACCGTGGAGTGGGCGGGAACGAGAAGGACGTCATCGAAGGTCAGCGCCTTCTGAATCACTCGCATGGCTTTTTTCCTTTCGACCAAATCCGTATTATACAGAGCCCAAAAGCGCCATGTAAGCGCCGCACCAGGGAGATTTCCGCATGATCCGCCGCACCGTGCTCGCTGTCGCCCTGTTCGCGGCTCTGCCTGCGCTTGCCCAGAT
>DMCZ01000055.1:1260-2671 GCA_003446655.1 Thauera sp.
ATCAAGGGCGCAACGCCCCCCAGCCCGGCGCCCGCAGCGGAGCCGGCGCAGGCGAGCGGCGGGGACGGCGGCGCCGACACGCAGCAGGGCTCGCGCCCGCCCACTCTCGCCGAACGCGAACAGGCCTTCCGCGAGCGCCGCGCCGCCGAAGCCGAGGCGCAAGCCAAGGCCGAAGAAGACGCAGCCCGCGACGCCGAGCGCCAGCGCTTCTGCGAGCAGGCGCGCAACCAGCTCGGCGCGCTGCAGTCAGGACAGCGCGTCAGCCGTTTCAACGCCGCCGGCGAACGTGAATACCTGGACGACGCGGCCCGCAGCGCCGAAGTCGGCCGTCTGCAGCAGCAGATCGCCGAGCACTGTCAGTAGCCTGAAAGCCACGCCCTCAGGCGTCCTCCTCGGCCGTACCGCCCCCTTTTTTCATCACCTTGCCCTCGTCGGCGCGCTTCTTGCGGACGGCCTTCGGGTCGGCGATGAGCGGGCGGTAGATCTCGACGCGGTCACGATCGCGCACCTCGGTGTCGGGCTTGACCAGCTTGGCATAGATGCCCAGCTTGTTGCGGCGGTCGAGATCGATGTCCGGATACTTCTCGAGCAGGCCCGAGGCCTCGATCGCCTGCCGTACGGTGGCCCCCTCAGGGAGCCGCACCTCGACCAGTTCCTGGCGTTGCGGCAAGGCATAGACGACCTCGACGTGGATCATGGCGCTCATCTTCAGGCTCCCCGTCCCGATCAGGACTTGTAGATCTGCCCCGCACGCTTCACGAAGGAATCGACGAAGGTGTTTGCAATGTGGTTGAACACAGGCCCCAGCACTTTCTCGAGCAGCTTGCTCGCGAACTGGTAACGCAGCTGGAATTCGACCTTGCAGGCCGTGTCGCCGAGCGGCGTGAACTGCCAGTGCCCATCGAGGTGCGTAAACGGGCCGTCGGTCAGGCGCAAGGTCATCTCGGACGGATAGCGTTTCTCGTTCTCCGTACTGAAGTGCGCCTTGATACCGTGGTAGTTGATGTGCAGCGTCGCCGCGGTGATGGTTTCGGTGCGCTGGTGCACCTCCGCGCCGCCGCACCAGGGCAGGAACTGCTGGTAGTCCTCGCAACGGTCGACCAACTCGAACATTTGCGCGGGCGTGAATTCGATGAGGACGAGCTTCTTGACTTCGGCCATGGGCTAGCTGGGGCGTCGAAACTGCGCAGCGGCCGGAACGGGCGCGCAGCCGAACTGTTAAAATGCGCAATTCTACCGCATGCGGGCCAGGCCTTCGCGGCCCGAAGCGCGCCCCCAGGACCAGCCAGACCATGAGCATCATCGAGAACCGCAAGGCTTTCCACGACTATTTCATCGAAGAAAAGCACGAGGCCGGCATGGTCCTCGAGGGCTGGGAGGTGAAGGCCATCCGCGCCGGGCGTGCCAACAT
>DMCZ01000009.1:0-3899 GCA_003446655.1 Thauera sp.
GCGCGGAAGGTGGGCACGTCGACGAAGTGGTATTCGCGCCCGTCCTGCTCGCCGGGGCGCGGGGCGCGCGTGGTGTAGGAGATCGACAGCTGCACGCGCGGATCGCGCTGCAGCAGGCCGCGCACCAGCGTGGTCTTGCCCGCCCCGGAGGGCGCGGTGACGATGAAGAGGGTTCCGGGCATGGCGCTCGCGTCCTTATTCCAGGTTCTGAACCTGTTCGCGCATCTGCTCGATCAGCACCTTCATCTCCATCGCGATGGCGGTGATGTCGGTGGCGGGCGACTTGGATGCAAGCGTGTTGGCCTCGCGGTTGAGCTCCTGCATCAGGAAGTCGAGGCGCTTGCCGGCCGCACCGCCGGCCTTGAGGATGCGCTCGACTTCGTCGAGGTGGGTGTTCAAGCGGGTCAGCTCCTCATCCACATCGATGCGCTGGGCGTAGAGCGCGACCTCCTGGCGGATGCGGTCCTCGTCGAGGCTGGCGACCGCATCGCGCAGCTTGGCGCTGAGGCGCTCCTGGTACTCGACCACCACCGCAGGCATGCGCGGGGTGGCGGTAGCGACGAGTTCGCGCATGCGCGCAACCCGCTCGCGGATCATGTCGGCGAGCTTCTCGCCTTCGCGGCGGCGGGTGGCGACAAGGTCGTCGAGCGCGGCATTGGCGAGCTCGACGATCGCCGGCAGAAGCTCGTCGAAGCCCAGGCTGTCGTCGGCGAGCATGCCCGGCCAGCGCAGCAGCTCGTTCACCGACAGCGGCGCGGCATCGGCGAAGCGCGCGCGCAGGGCAACCTGCGCGTCGGCGAGCTGATCGAGCAGCGCGGCGTTGAGCGCCATGCTGCGCGGCGCGGCGTGGCCGGTCTGCAGGTTCAGCCGGCATTCGACCTTGCCACGCCCCAGGCGCGCGCTGATGCGTTCGCGGATCGCGGGCTCGGCGGCGCGCAGGTCGTCAACAATGCGGAAACCCAGGTCGAGATAGCGCGAATTGACGCTGCGCAGCTCGAGGTGGAGGCTGACGCTGCCCAGGTCCCGCGCCTGGACTGCGAACCCTGTCATGCTTTGGACCATTTAGGCGCTCCGGGAACCCCACCCCATCGAGTAGACTGCGGGGTCCGATCAGGTATGAAACCGCGAAAGCCGCGATTCTAGCGCCCCCGAAGATGCCGTCTCAAGCCAACTGCGCGCTGCCACAGGGCTTTCAGCTCGACCAGTACCGCATCGAGCGGCAGTTGTCGCTGGGGGGCTTCTCGATCGTGTACCTTGCCTTCGACGCCCACGACACCCCGGTGGCGATCAAGGAATACCTGCCCAACTCGCTGGCGCTGCGCAAGGATGGCGAGACCGAACCGCAGGTCTCGGACGAGCACCGCCTCGCCTTCCGCTACGGCATGAAGTGCTTCTTCGAGGAAGGGCGCGCGCTGGCCAAACTCATGCACCCCAACGTGGTGCGCGTGCTCAACTTCTTCCGCGCCAACGGCACGGTCTACATGGTCATGCAGTTCGAGCGCGGCCGCACGCTGCACGACTACATCCAGAAGCACCGCGGCGAGCTCAAGGAGATGCTGATCCGCGCAGTGTTCGCGCGCCTGTTGAATGGCCTGCGCGAAGTTCACGCGCACAAGCTGCTGCACCTCGACATCAAGCCTTCGAACATCTACCTGCGCAACGACGGCACGCCCGTGCTGCTCGATTTCGGCGCCGCGCGGCAGACGCTGGCAAGCGACCAGCCGGTGCTCAAGCCGATGTACACCCCCGGCTACGCCGCACCAGAGCAGTACGAGAAGGACGCCCAGCTCGGTCCGTGGACCGACATCTACAGCGTCGGCGCCGCCCTCTACGCGAGCGTGACCGGCAGCGCGCCGCCGCGTGCCGACGAGCGCGCAGTCACCGACGTCCTGCAGCCGGTGGCCAGAACCCACGCCGGCCGCTACGACGCCCAGCTGCTGGAGTTGATCGACTGGTGCCTGCAGCTCGACCCGCTCGCCCGACCGCAGAGCGTCTATGCGCTGCAGAAGGCGCTGATCCACCGCCACGCCGGCGCCGACCGCCCCGAGAACTGGTTCTCGGACCTGGGCAGCCGGCTCAGGTCCTTCATCGGCCGCACTTGAACGAGCCCGCCATGCGCTTCACGATCTACCAGGAAAGCCGCACCGGCCAGCGCGCCAGCAACCAGGACCGCATCGCCCACTGCTACTCGCGCGAGGCGCTGCTGATGCTGGTCGCCGACGGCATGGGCGGGCACCTGCATGGCGAACTCGCCGCCCACCTCGCTGCCCAGTACATTGCCCAGGCCTTTCAGCGCGAAGCGCGGCCACGCTTGCCCGACCCCGGGCTGTTCCTGTCGCGCGCGCTGGCGGGCGCGCACCATGCGATCCTCGACGATGCGCTCGACCGCCTGCTGCCGGAAGCCCCGCGCACCACGCTCGTGGCCTGCGTGGTGCAGGACGGCGCCGCCTACTGGGCGCATGCGGGCGACTCGCGGCTGTATCTGCTGCGCGGCGGCCATGTCGTCACGCGCTCACGCGACCATTCGCGCACCCAGCTCATGATCGACCAGGGCTTGCTGCAGCCCGAGGACGCGCACAACCACCCCGGACGCAACCGGCTGTATTCCTGCCTCGGCGGCAATCACGCGCCGCAGGTCGAGCACTCGCCGCGCACGCCGCTGCGCGACGGCGATATCCTCGCGCTGTGCAGCGACGGCGTATGGGGCCCGGTCGGTGACGACAGCCTCGTCACCCATCTCACCGCGACACCGCTCAGTCAGGGCGTGCCGCGGCTGCTCGACGACGCCGAACGCCGCGCCGGCCCGAACGCGGACAACCTGTCGATGGTGGCCATGTGCTGGCACGACGAGGACAATCCCGGCCCGGCCAGCGCCGAGTCGATCTCCACGCGCACGATGGCGATCGACGATTTCACCACCCGGCTGGACATGACGAGCATGAGCAAGGGTCCGGCCAGCGACCTCAATGAAGACGAGATCGAGCGCGCCATCCGCGAGATCAACGAAACCATCCGCAAGTTCGACCAGAAACGATAGGACACCCCCGATGCGACCCAGCCAGCGCCAGCCCGACCAACTCCGCGCCGTCCGCCTCACCCGCGGCTTCACCTGCCACGCCGAAGGCTCGGTGCTGGTGGAGTTCGGCGCCACCCGCGTGCTGTGCACCGCCAGCGTCGAGGAGTCCGTGCCCGGCTTCCTGCGCGGCAAGGGCCAGGGCTGGGTGACCGCCGAATACGGCATGCTGCCGCGCGCCACCCACACCCGCAGCGCGCGCGAGGCCGCCAAGGGCAAGCAGAGCGGGCGCACCCAGGAGATCCAGCGCCTGATCGGCCGCAGCCTGCGCGCAGTGGTCGACCTGGCCGCGCTCGGCGAGCGCCAGATCGTCGTCGACTGCGACGTGCTGCAGGCCGACGGCGGCACGCGCACCGCCGCCATCACCGGCGCCTGCGTCGCGCTGCATGACGCGCTCGTCGGCCTCGTCACCGCCGGCAAGCTCGCCCACAACCCGATGCGCGAATTCGTCGCCGCGGTGTCGGTGGGCATCCACCAGGGCGTGCCGGTGCTCGACCTCGACTACGCCGAGGACTCCGACTGCGACACCGACATGAACGTGGTGATGACCGAAGGCGGCGGCCTCATCGAGGTCCAGGGCACGGCCGAGGGCGCGGCTTTTTCGCGTGCCGAACTCAACGCCCTGCTCGATCTCGCCGAACTCGGCGGCCGCCAGCTGCTCGAACTGCAACGCGCCGCGGTGCGCTCGGCCATCCTCACGGCCTGAGCCCGGCACGCCAGGAGAAGCCAGCATGAGCACCCGACTCGTCCTCGCCAGCAACAACACCAAGAAGGCCGCCGAGATGCAGGCCCTGCTCGCCCCGCTCGGCATCGAGGTCATCCCGCA
>DMCZ01000009.1:4063-6611 GCA_003446655.1 Thauera sp.
TCCGTGTTCGGCGTCGGCGAGGCCGAGGAGCCGCATCCGACCTTCGTCGAGAACGCGCTCGCCAAGGCCCGCCACGCCGCGGCCGCCACCGGCCTGCCGGCGGTGGCCGACGACTCCGGCCTGTGCGTCGAGGCGCTCGGCGGCGCACCCGGCGTCATCTCCGCCCGCTTCGCCGGCGAGCCCAAGTCGGATGCGCGCAACAACGCCCTGCTGCTGGAAAAGCTCGCCCACCTGACCGAGCCCGCCCAGCGCCGCGCCTATTTCTATTCGGCAGTGGTGCTGGTGCGCCACGCCGAAGACCCCCGCCCGCTGATCGCCGATGGCGAATGGCACGGCGAGATCCTCCCTGCCGCGCGCGGCGAGGGCGGCTTCGGCTACGACCCGCTGTTCTGGCTGCCCGAGCTCGAGCAGACCGCCGCCGAACTCGATCCGGCGCTCAAGAACACCCTCAGCCACCGCGGCGCCGCCATGCGCCACCTGCTCGACCGGCTTGCCGCACATCCGCTCTGACGCCGCCGCCCCGTGGGAGCGGGCTTGCCCGCGAATGCTGCCGGCTGTAGCGCTCTATTCGCGAGCAAGCCCGCTCCCACGGCTACTTCCACCGCCGCTGCCACACGAGCAGCCCGCACTGGACCGCCACCCGCCGTGACCACCCGCCGCATCATCCCGCTCACCCCCGCCACCAGCCCCACGCGCGCCCTGCCGCTGCCCGAACGTCCGCAGCTCGAAGCCCCGCCGCCGCTGTCGGTGTACGTACATTTCCCGTGGTGCGTGAAGAAGTGCCCCTATTGCGACTTCAACTCCCACGCCCCGCGCGAGGGCGGCATCCCGGAGCAGGCCTGGCTAGCCGCGGTGCTCGCCGACCTGCAGCACGCCCTGCCCCAGGTCTGGGGCCGGCGGGTGCACAGCGTGTTCATCGGCGGCGGCACGCCCAGCCTGATGTCGGCGCAAACACTCGACGGCCTGCTCACCGGCATCCGCATGCTGCTGCCGCTCGACCCGCTCGCCGAGATCACGCTCGAGGCCAACCCGGGCACGGTCGAGGCGGGGCGCTTCCGCGACTACCGCGCCGCCGGCGTCAATCGCCTGTCGCTCGGCATCCAGAGCTTCGACGACGCCATGCTGACGAAGATCGGCCGCATCCACGGCGGCGACGAAGCCCGGCGCGCGATCGAAGCCGCGCGCGGCCATTTCGAGCGGGTGAACCTCGACCTCATGTACGCCCTGCCCGGCCAGACCCTAGACATGGCGCTCGCCGACCTCGAGACCGCGATCGGCTTCGGCGTACAGCACCTGTCCTGCTACCACCTGACGCTCGAGCCCAACACCCCCTTCGCCCACGACCCGCCGCCGCTGCCCGACGACGACATCGCCGCCGACATGCAGGAAGCCATCGAGGCCCGCCTGGCCGCGGCCGGCTTCGCCCACTACGAGACCTCCGCCTTCGCCCGCCCGCACGAGCAGAGCCGCCACAACCTCAACTACTGGACCTTTGGCGACTACCTCGGCCTCGGTCCCGGTGCCCACGGCAAGCTCTCCAGCCATGAAGGCATCCGCCGCGAGATGCGCCACAAGCACCCCGGGCGCTACCTCGAAGGCGCGGCGCGCGGGGATTTCATCCAGGAAGCGCGCGAGGTCACGGTGGCGGAGCTGCCCTTCGAATTCATGATGAACGCACTGCGCCTCACCGCAGGCGTGCCCGCCAAGCTGTTCGCGGCGCGCACCGGAGTGGCGCTCGAGGCCATCGCCGACGAACTGGGGCAGGCGCGCGCGCGCGGATTGCTGGATACGGCGGACGGGAAGCTCCGGCCGACGCTGCAGGGGCGGCGATTTCTGAATGAGTTGCTGCAGGGGTTTCTGCGGGATTGAAGCGCAGGGCTGAGAACGCCCGGGAGGAATCCCGCACCCGTTTGCACAGACGCGCCTCCGCCGGTCAGTGCCTCAATCGCGACAGGATCAAGGTCCGTCACAGCAGATCCGCATCCCTCATCTGATCAACCCTCACCCCGTCGCCCGCCGTGGCGCCGGCGTCGGACCGGACTGCGCCCCATTCGTCGTGGTCCGCCCCATCGCTGGCCGCAGGCACCTCGGCCGCGCCCATCCAGTAGCACAGCAAGGGGGCCGGGATTCGCATGATCTGCGCCACGGCAGCATCGCCCGACGCCGCCGCCGGCAATCCATTCATCACGCCAAAATCGTCGATCGACTTGGTGACGACATAGCCGCGCGCAATGCGTTTGGCCTGGCACAGCTCGATCAAGCCCTTGAGCTCGCGGGCGCCCGTGTGCTGGGCGCGGTACTTCACCTCGAACGGAATCAGCTCGCCGCCGACCTCGGCCACCAGATCGACCTCATGGTCACGCTTGCCGCGCCAGTACGAGAAGCGCACGTTCTGCGCGTAGTAACGCGCGAACAGATGCTTGAATACCGCCGTCTCGGTCGCCACCCCGAGCGCACTGGCATCCTCCAGGATCGCCTTGCCCTTCAGCATCACAGCCGGCGCGATCGCCGCATCCGCCAGGTAGATCTTGAAGCGGGCACGCAGCAC
>DMCZ01000009.1:6897-7433 GCA_003446655.1 Thauera sp.
TCGATGAAGTTCTGCGCCGTGGGGCGCTTGACCTCCAGATTCGCACACAGGTCGCCCATATCGAGCAGACCACCGTCGTGCATGCACAGGTACAGAAAGGTGTGCTCCAGGTCCAGCACGCGGCGCACGCCGAACAGCGCGGTCATGTCGCGCTTGAGCACCTTGTCGATGATGTCCTCGCGCAGCAGGCGCTGAGCCTGGGTGATGCTCTCCACCTGAGCGGTTTGCGGAAAGCCACCGCGCACCAGGTACTCGTGGAAATGCCCCACGTACGGGCCCGCGAGTTCGGAAGCGCGGTAGAAATCGCTGGCCGGCCAGCCGAACAGATCCCGCAGGCTGCGTAGTTGCGGCAGGGCCGGCAAGGTGAGCCGCTTGATCTGCAGATACTCGTAGAACGACAGCGTGGTGAGGCGGATGGTGTGCCAGCGACCGACGCCGGACTCCTGGTCGGCCTCGACCAGCGGCATCGCCGAGCCGGTGAAGACGATCCGCCGATCCTTGCGGAAATCCACCTGATGCTTGACCCACGTCCCCCA
>DMCZ01000201.1:0-2648 GCA_003446655.1 Thauera sp.
CATGATGGGCGCGCAGGCCTCGGCCGAGCAGATGAGCAAGATCCAGTCCTACCTGCAGCTCGGCAAGGAAGAGGGCGCCCAGGTGCTGATCGGCGGCGCGCGCGCCCAGCTCGGCGGCGAGCTGGCCGACGGCTACTACATCCAGCCGACGCTGTTCAAGGGTCACAACAAGATGCGCATCTTCCAGGAGGAGATCTTCGGGCCGGTGCTCGCGGTGACCACCTTCAAGGACGAGGCCGAGGCGCTCGAGATCGCCAACGACACCCTGTACGGCCTGGGCGCCGGCGTGTGGAGCCGCAATGGCAACGTCGCCTACCGCATGGGCCGCGCCATCCAGGCCGGCCGCGTGTGGACCAACTGCTACCACGCCTACCCGGCGCACGCCGCCTTCGGCGGCTACAAGGAGTCGGGCATCGGCCGCGAGACCCACAAGGTCATGCTCGACCACTACCAGCAGACCAAGAACCTGCTGGTGAGCTACAGCGAGAACAAGCTCGGCTTCTTCTGATCGGCACGTCTCTCCCCAAGCCCGGCTCATCGGGTTTTGCCTGGCGGGGGCGGGAAACCGCCCCCGTTTTTTTCCTGCCTGGAGGCGCAAGACATGGTCGAACGCGTCACTGCCACCCCCGCGGCGCTCGCGCTGATCGAGCAGCTCAAGGCCGAGTACGGTCCGGACCTGATGTTCCACCAGTCCGGCGGCTGCTGCGACAACAGCGCCGCCAACTGCTACCTGCCCACCGACCTGACGATCGGCCCCTATGACGTGCACCTCGGGCACATCGGCGGCGTGCCCTTCTACATCAGCGCCTCGCAGTACGAATACTGGAAGCACACGCAGTTGATCATCGATGTCGTCGATGGCCACGGCGGCACGTTTTCGCTCGAGGGCAACACCGGCAAGGCCTTCCACACCCGGTCGCGCCTGTTCACCGACGACGAGTTCGCCGAGATCGAAGCCGAAGACCGCCAGCGCAAGGGCTGAGCCCAGACCGCGTCGCGTGCGTGAGCGCGTGGGCGCGGATGCAAGCTTCAGAAGGACAGCGTGCGCCAGTCAGGATCCAAGGTGCGTGCGAGGAAAGCCGCGGCGCCGGCCTGGCCGCTGACCTCCGGGCGCAGCGCCTCGGCAGCGACGCCGTGGGCGCGCAGTGCTGTGGGGCAGGCGAAGAAGCGTGCGCCGAAGCCGGCTGCGTCCGCGAGAAAGTCGGCTACAGAGCGCGGCGCGGTGCCGACCGCCGTGCCGTCGGCGAACAGGGTCTCCGCCACGCCCTTGGCCAGCAGCCTTACGGAGCGTGCCGTGAAGTACATTTCGACTTCCACATCCATCGCCGCCGCAGCCGAGGCGAAGTAGAAGGGTGTGGCGCACAGATGGGGGTGGTCGGGATCGGCGGCCCACACCAGGATGGCCAGACGCTCGCTCATCCCGGCAGTCCCTTCGCGCCTTCGCCCAATAACGGTGCCTGGAAGCCGTCGAGGTCGTCGAAGCGCCAGAGGTCCATCTGCGCCTCGATCGCGGCTTGCGCATCGGCCCAGGGCAATAGTTGACGGGCGGCATCCTCGGCCTCGATGCGCAGCCTCACGAGCCAGGCGGCGTAGGCGTCGGTGTTCATCAGGCGGGCCGAGGCCGCCATGTCCGCATTGCCTTCCACCACTTCCGCCGCGACCGGTGTCTTCACCGGGAACACGGTCTTGCCGGCTTCGAGCAGCCCGAAGGCGCGGCCTGCGTCGAGCCTGCGTCCGGCGGGCTTGGGCGTGAATAGCAGGATCTCGCCCGCGATTGCGACGCCGAAGGGCGTCACACCGACGCGCCAGACGCCTTCGCCTTCGGCGGCAAACCACAGGTGGTTGGCCGGGTTGTAGCGCAGGTCTTCGGGGAAGGGACAGCCACGCAGTTCAGCCATGATGCGAGCGGGCAAGGGTCTGGAACAGGACGGGGGATGGGGGTGGCGGAAGAGAATGGGAGTCGAACCCACCTGGGACCGGCTGACGGCCCCACCTGGTTTTGAAGACCAGTCGCCCCACCGGGGAACGCCTCTCTTCCGCATGAACCTGGATTGTAACCATGCAAGCGTGAATCATGCTTCGTCCTGCACCGGCGCTTCGCCGCGCAACATGTGGGCGCGGCACTTGCCCTCGCCGACGCGCCGCGTGTAGCCGACGCGGTCGAAGAACTCGAGGATCTGGATGGCGCGCTTGCGTCCGCCGCCGATGATGTCGCGAAAGTCGGCGGCGCGGACGCGGCCCTCGTTGAGCGTGGCTAGCTCGCTGACGATCTCGCACATTCGGCGAACGGTCGCACGCGGATAGAACAGGTCACGCACGACCTGGAAGATTTCGCCGCGCATCGCGATGCGGCGCAACAGGCTGCGCACTTCGGTTTCCTGGAGGTCACAGGCGGCGGCAAGGTCGCGCACCCAGGGTGGATCGAAGGCGCCGTTGGTGAGCCGTGCGAGCAGGGCGTCGGCGCGCGCGCGGTCGCCCGGGCTGAGCTCGACCGTGTGCGCGGGCAGGTGCCAGGCCGAGCCGGCGCGGGCGATTCGGCCTTCAGCCAGCAGATCCTCGAGCCGAGCGAGGAACACCGCCGGTGGAATCTGCGGCGCGCACATGCGGCGCAGGCGCTCGCGCTCGACACCGGGTTCGTCGGCGAAGGC
>DMCZ01000201.1:2875-3185 GCA_003446655.1 Thauera sp.
GTCTCGCGGCCGGCGGCGTCGCGGATCACGATGCGGTCCCCGCAGCAGGCGAACACGGGCCGGTCGAGAACCGCCTGCACCAGCGCCGAGCCGCCCGGGGCGAGGCCGCCGGCTTCGAGGGCGTCGTCGAGCAGCGCCAGCCGCGCCATGGCGTGGCCGCCAGCATGGTGCAGCGTGACGCTGGCCCACTGGCCGAGCTTGCGCGGCGCATCGGGCAGCAGGTTCAGACGCAGGTCGAGGCGATCGGTCGGGTGGGCCAGCGCCGGATGCAGCAACCAGTCGCCGCGCTCGATTTCGCCGAAGTCGATGC
>DMCZ01000171.1:0-1093 GCA_003446655.1 Thauera sp.
TCGACCAGCGCCTGGGCGATGGTGCCGGTGTCGGTGTGCTCGAGCTCGCCACCGACCGGCACGCCGCGCGACAGCCGGCTGACCTTCACCCCGCGCGCGGACAGCAGCGAAGCCACCGTGTGCGCGGTGGCCTCGCCCTCGTTGGTGAAGTTGGTGGCAAGGATCACCTCGCGCACGCCGTCTTCGGTGGCACGTGCGATCAGCTTGTCGAGCCGCAGCTCGCGCGGCCCGATGCCATCGAGCGGCGAGAGCCGACCCATCAAGACATAGTAGAGCCCGTTGTAGGACTGCGTCTGCTCGATCATCGCGAGATCGGCCGGCATCTCGACCACGCACAGCAGCGACGGATCGCGCCGCGGGTTGGCGCAGCGCTGGCAGACGGTGTCCTCGGTGAAGGTGTTGCAGCGCTCGCAGTGACGCAGCACCTCGAGGGCGTGCGTCAGCGCGTGGCCGAGCCGCGCAGCGCCGCGCTGGTCGCGCTGCAGCAGATGGTAGGCCATGCGCTGGGCAGACTTCGGCCCCACCCCGGGCAGGCAACGCAAGGCCTCGATCAGCTCGTCGAGGCTGGAAGGCGACATCGTGAGGACGCGCTCAGAACGGCAGCTTCATGCCCGGCGGCAGGTTCAGGCCGGCGGTGACGCTTGCCATCTTCTCCTGGGTCGCGGTCTCGACCTTGCGCACGGCATCGTTGAGCGCCGCAGCGATCAGATCCTCCAGCATCTCCTTGTCGTCCATCACCGAGTCATCGATGGACACGCGGCGCACGTCGTACTTGCAGGTCATCTGCACCTTGACCATGCCCGCGCCGGACTGCCCCTCGACCTCGACCGAGGCGAGCTGGTCCTGCATCTTCTTCATGTTCTCCTGCATCTGCTGGGCCTGCTTCATCAGGCCGGCGATACCGCCTTTCATCATGGTGACTTCTCCATTGAGTCGATTGTTGAGGGGATTTGAGTGCAGGCGCGCGGGCGCAGCGCGAACTGGCGGCCGCCACGCGACGCCGCGTTTACAGGGGTTTCACCGTACTTTCGACGAGGGTCGCATCGAAGCGTTCGATGAGCTCGCGCACGAAGGGGTCCGCCTCGAGCGCCGC
>DMCZ01000171.1:1351-2651 GCA_003446655.1 Thauera sp.
GCCGCCCCGCGGTTCATGTCGAGCAGATGGCGATGCGCAAGCGAGAGGCGCAACTGCAGCCCTTCTTCACTGCAGTCCACCCACTCACAGTGCTGCGCCAGCTCGCGCACCAGTCCGCCGAGCGCAAGCGTACGAATCAGGCCACGCCAGTCACCGAGCGCCAGCAAGGCCTCGGCGTCGCCGCCCGCACCGACGGGCAGGGGTTCGGCAAGTGGCGCAGGCGCTTCAGGCGCTGCAGCGGGCGAGTCGACAAGAGGGCCTCGGCGCGGCTCATCTCCCGGCATCAGCGTGCGCTCGCCGCGGGCGGAACGGCCATCGTCGTCCGCATAGGCCTCGACAGGAAGATCCTCCCATGGCGGCACATCATGCTCGGCGGCGGCCTCGGCTACCTGGCGCGGCGGCTCGGGGGGCGCATCGGGGGGCACATCAGGCCGCCCCGGCGCACGCGCGCCTGCGGGAGGCTGGCGGCTCGCCGCCGCCGACGCATTCGCGGGCAAGCCCGCTCCTACAGCAGGTGAGCCCGCCGCGGCGGGAGCGGGCTTGCCCGCGAACGCGGCCGCCCCGGCACCCACCTCACGCGCACGACCGGCTGCCGGCCCGGGCTGAACCCCTGGCCCGCCGAGCGCCGCGGGCTGCTCGGGCCGGAACGCATGCAGGCGCAGCAGCGTCATCGTGAAACCCGTGTACTCGTCCGGCGCAAGCGGCAGCTCGTCGCGCCCATGGATCGCGATCTGGTAGGCGAGCTGCAGGTACTCCTCGTCGAAACGTTCGACGTAGCCCAGGATGCGCGCGCGCTCGGTGTCGTCGCCGATCGCCTCCGGCGCGTACTGCGCAAGCGCAATCCGGTGCACCAGCGTCGCCAGTGCCTGCAGTGCGGCGTCGAAGGACAGGCTCCTCGCCTCCATGCCGTCGGCCACCGCGAGCAGCGCCGGCACATCGCCCGCCGCCAGCGCGTCGAGCACTGCGTACAGATGATCGTCGCCCACCGTGCCCAGCATGTGGGTGACCTGCTCCTCCTCGACCTTGCCCGCGCCGTGCGCGATCGCCTGATCGAGCAGGGACAGCGCATCACGCATGGAACCCGCCGCCGCCTTCGCCAGATGGCGCAGCGCCCCCGGCTCGAACATCACCTCTTCGGCCTGCAGGATGCGCGTCAGGTGCTCGACGATGTGCCCCTGCGGCATCTGCTTGAGGTTGAACTGCAGGCAGCGCGACAGCACCGTCACCGGAATCTTCTGCGGGTCGGTGGTGGCGAGGATGAACTTCACATGCTCGGGCGGCTCCTCGAGCGTCTTCAGCA
>DMCZ01000171.1:2935-3918 GCA_003446655.1 Thauera sp.
TTCGGCCGCCACTTGCGTGCGAGGACCTGATAGCTCATGGCGGGCGATTCTAGCAGAGCGGCGAGGCAAGGCCGGCCAGCTTCGGCGCGGGCCATCGCCGACCCAACCAATAACGAAAACCTACCACCATCATTCTTTCGATCGATTTGATCTATTGATACAGCGTACCTATCCTGCCAGTGCAAGACGGAAATCCCCGCCAGCCGCTGAGGATCGAGCCATGAACATGACAACGAGCCACTTTGACGCCCTGTTCGAATTGCTGTGTGCCATCTGCGCCGAATACGCGCAGACGCACTGACTACCGCCCAGCGCCGCGACCCGGTTCGGCGGTGCCGCCCCCTCTTTTTGTCATAAACAGATCGAATCGCACACCGTCGGATTTTCTTACACTGCTCAAGTCCCCATTCCTGTGATCACGCGTTGATGCGGGCTCGACGAGTCCTATGTCAATTGCACGAAATTTGCTTTGCCGAAAAGTGCCCTCTGAGGGCGCTCTCGTCATAACAAGCAACAACAGGAGACAAAGATGAAACAGCGAGCCAACACCTCATGGGGGGCCAAGGCTTTTGGCCCCTTGCTCGTCATCGGGCTGATGCAAACGGCAACGGCAAGCGCCGCGATCACGGTCAGTACCCCATACCACTTCCTGGACAATCGCAGCGACAACTCCGTGCGTCTTCTCGCCGGCGTCCGGCAAGCGATCGGGGCAACTAGCGTGACGCCGAACCCGGGCACCGAACCCAGCGCGGAGACTGAACTCTGGGCCACGCAGGACGGCGAGAACTACATCGACCTCGTCTATGACCCGGTCACCGTCGCCCCCAACCAGTACTCGCGAACGGTGGCAAGCGGCTCGCAACTGTACAACGCAAGCACCGGAACCTTCGCACCCTATACGCCCACAACGAACGGCTGGACGGTTATCGGACGCACCTCGCCGACCGAAGCCTTCTCCGATGTCGCGACCTTGCCGTCGATCG
>DMCZ01000171.1:4172-6661 GCA_003446655.1 Thauera sp.
CAGATACGACCTTCGAGTGGGGCGTCTATGAGGCCTCGAGCCACGACAGCGTGCGGGTGCAGATCTGGAGTCTCGACTACAAGCCGGGCGACTCCATCTCGGGGGACATCATCTTCTCGCGCAACTTCCTCACGCCCGACGCAGCCTCGTTCCGCGTCGGCGATTACGCCGACCTCATGACCCTGCTCGATCCGGCCAAAATGTACTCGGTCGAAGTGAGCCTGATCGACCGCAGGAACGACGCGGGAAGTCTCGCCAACTCGAATATCCTCAGCCGCTCGCGCAGCTTCTTCGACTTCATGCTGCTGCCCGAGGGCGGCCCGACGGCGGCCTACCTCCCCTCCGGCGGCATCGACCCGAGCGGCGAGACGGTGTTCAAGTTCAAGGTCGAAGACGTGAGCCCCGACGAGATCATCTTCATCGACCCGCTCGTGGCCGTCGGCTATGACTATGCGATCGGCGAGGGTGACCCCTTGTTCCGCTCGATTCTGCTGCCGGCAGGGATCGGCGATTCCCTTTACGACCTATACATATGGAACGGCGGCGACTGGGTCCTGTTCCAGTCCGGTGTCGTCGGCGGGACCGAGCTCGACCTGGGCGAGGCGGGCGTCGACCGCATCCGCGTGCTCGGCATCGAGGCCGAAGCGGGTCTCGACCCCGCGAACCCGCTCGCCTTCATCACCGGCCTGCGCTTCACCGACGAAGGTCGCTTCACCGGCACGATGACGCCGATCACCTTCGACACCGGGACGGTGCCCGAACCCGCGATGCTGCTTCTGCTGGCGACCGCCCTGCTGGCCATTCGCCTTGCGCCGCAGGTCCGCCGCGCACGCCGCTGATCGACCAATGGAGTCGATGGGTTTTGCGCCATGGCTCACGCCGTCGATGCCCGGCGGCGTGACGTACGCCGTTGTGATTGCGGAGCGGCGGCGCTAACCTCCTCCCGGATATCGCTTCAGACCGGTCTGCGGCATGCGGACCGGCCCTTTTCCTGCTCATCCGGCCGCCATGAACCACACCACCCTGCTCCACCACCTGATCGCCGCCTCCGCCACGCGTTCGCCCGCAGCGCCCGCGCTCACCTTCTCCGGTGCCACACAGAGCTACGCCGAACTCGACACCGCGGTCGGCTGCTTCGCCGCCGGCCTGCTCGCGCTCGGCCTCGAGCGCAGCGAGCGCGTGGCGATCTACCTCGACAAGCGTCCGGAAACCGTCTCCGCCTTCTTCGGCACCAGCGCAGCCGGCGGCGTGTTCGTGCCGGTCAACCCGATTCTCAAGGCCGAGCAGGTCGGCTACATCCTGCAGGACTGCAACGTACGCGTGCTGGTGACCTCGCCCGAGCGCTTCGCCACGCTGCGCGACACGCTGGCCGGCTGCCACGACCTGCGCCACGTGGTGCTCACCGGCAAGGTCGACACCCTGCCCGAGCTGCCCGGCGCCAGCGTCGTGGGCTGGGATGCGCTGTGCGCCGCGCCGGCCCGCGCCGGCCATCGCGTCATCGACACCGACATGGCGGCCATCCTGTACACCTCCGGCAGCACCGGCCGCCCCAAGGGCGTGGTGCTGTCGCACCGCAACATGGTCGCCGGCGGCAAGAGCGTCGCCCAGTACCTCGAGAACCACGCCGGCGACACCCTGCTCGCCGCGCTGCCGCTGTCCTTCGACGCCGGGTTCTCGCAGCTCACCACCGCCTTCCATTCCGGCGCGCGCGTGGTGCTGCTCAACTATCTGATGCCGCGCGACGTGCTGAAGGCCGTCGAGAAGGAAAAGGTCACCGGCCTCACCGCCGTGCCACCGCTATGGATCCAGCTCTCGCAGCTGAAGTGGCCCGACACCGTCACCGAGCACCTGCGCTACATCGCCAACACCGGCGGGCGCATGCCGCTCGAGACGCTCACCACGCTGCGCGGCATGCTGCCCAGGACCAAGCCGTTCCTGATGTACGGCCTCACCGAGGCCTTCCGCGCCACTTTCCTGCCGCCCGCGCAGGCCGACATCCGCCCCGATTCCATCGGCAAGGCCATCCCCAACGCCGAGATCATGGTGCTGCGCGAAGACGGCAGCGAGTGCGCGCCCAACGAACCGGGCGAGCTGGTGCAGCGCGGGGCGCTGGTGGCGATGGGCTACTGGAACGACCCGGAGAAGACCGCCGAACGCTTCAAGCCCCTGCCGACCAAGGCGCCCGGGCGCCAGAGCGGGCTGGTGCTGCCCGAGATCGCGGTGTTCTCGGGCGACACCGTCCGCCGTGACGAGGAAGGCTACCTGTACTTCATCGGTCGCCGCGACGAGATGATCAAGACCTCCGGCTACCGCGTGAGCCCGACCGAGGTCGAGGAGATCCTCTACGCCACCCGGCTGGTCGGCGAATGCGCGGCCTTCGGCGTCGCCCACGACACCCTGGGCCAGAGCATCGTCGTCATCGCCACGCCGCCCACCGGCGCCGCGCTCGACACCGACGCCCTGCTCGCCGAATGCCGCATCCGCATGCC
>DMCZ01000169.1 GCA_003446655.1 Thauera sp.
AAGCTCGCCAGCGGCGACTACATCGACCTCAAGCAGTACGAGCCGGCGATGCGCCACCTGATCGACACCTACGTGCGCGCCGACGACAGCGCGCTGCTGTCCGACCTCGACGACCTGTCGCTGATCGAGCTTATCGTCGAGCGCGGTGTGGACGCGGTGCAGGCACTGCCCACGGCGCTGCGCAAGAAGGAGGAAGCGGTCGCCGAGACGATCGAGAACAACGTGCGCAAGCTGATCATCGACGAATCGCCGGTAAACCCGAAGTACTACGAGACCATGTCGGCGCTGCTGGATGCGCTGATCGCGCAGCGGCGCAAGGGCGCGCTCGACTACCAGCGCTATCTGCAGAAGATCGTCGAGCTGACGCGCAAGGCGAAGATGCCCGGAAGCGCCAGCACCTACCCGGCTTCGCTCACTACGCCCGCGCGCAAGGCGCTCTACGACAACCTCGGGCGCGACGAGACGCTTGCGCTGGCGGTCGACGAGGCCATCCGGTCGAGCCGGCAAGACGGCTGGCGCGACAACCCGATGAAGACCAAGCGCGTTCGCAACGCGATCCGCAGTGTGCTCGAGGCCCCACCCGGCTTGCCGGCGGGGAGAACGGTAAGCCACACGCTCGGCACGTACGCCGTCGGTGCCGACGACGATCTCGAAGCTCGCGCCACTGCGCTGGTCGAACTCGCCCGCGAGCAGCATGAGTACTGAGTCGCTTCACCTGCGTATCGGCGACCTGAAGGTGGAGCTGGTGCGCAAGGACATCAAGAACCTGCATCTGGGCGTCTATCCGCCGGCGGGCCGGGTACGGGTCGCGGCGCCGCTGGCAGTCAGCGACGACGCGGTGCGCCTGGCGGTGATCGGCCGCCTGGGCTGGATCCGCCGCCAGCAGGCGAAGTTCCATGCCCAGCCGCGCCAGTCCGTGCGCGAGATGGTGCGCGGCGAGAGCCACTACTACCTCGGCCGGCGCTACCGCCTGGCGCTGGCGGAGACCCGCGGCCAGCAGACGGTGGATCTGCAGGGCGGCACGCGCCTCGTGCTGCGCGCCCATCCCGGCGCCGATGCGGCGGCGCGCTGGCGTGTGCTGGAGCGCTGGTATCGGGCGCGGCTGCACGAGCTGCTGGCACCGCTGGTCGCGCAGTGGTCTGCAGCCATCGAGGTGCCCCCGCCGCCCTGGCGCGTGCGCTGGATGAAGACGAGGTGGGGAAGCTGCAACCCGCAGGCGCCCCGGCTGTGGTTCAACCTCGGGCTGGTGAAGACGCCCGCGGACTGCATCGAGTACGTCGTCGTCCACGAGCTGCTGCACCTGATCGAAAGAAGCCACGGCCCGCGCTTCATCGATCTGCTCGACGCGAAGCTGCCGGACTGGCGCGAACGCAGGGCACGCCTGAATGCGCTGCCGCTCGGGGCGTGACGGCGACGGCGTGACCGGGCACGCGCACGCCTGCGCGCTCCGCACGGCGGGCGCCGCTGCGCGCAGGGGGACGGCTGGGATATCTTCCCGAGCCGGGCAGTCGAAGCCCACACCTCGAATGTCAATCGGAGCCCGCGGACCATGATCAAGAAGCGCGCCCTCGCTGCCCTGCTGCTTGCCGCAGGCACGCTTTCGCCCGCCCTGCATGCCGCGCCGACGGCCGTCGTCATCGAGAACGTGCACATCTTCGACGGCAAGAGCAGCGCACGCGCCAGCACGCCGAGCAACGTGCTGATCGTCGGCAACACCATCGAGGCGATCTCGACCACGGCCGTGACGCCCCCCGCCGACGCCGAGGTCACGCGCATCGACGGCGGCGGGCGCACGCTGATGCCCGGCCTCATCGATGCGCACTGGCATGCAATGCTGGTCGGCCAGACGCTGATGGACGCGATGACCAGCGAGGTCGGCTATACCAACCTGCGCGCGGCCCAGGTGGCCGAAGCGACGCTGATGCGGGGCTTCACCACGGTGCGCGACATGGGCGGGCCGGTGCAGGGTTTGCGCCGCGCAATCGAGGAAGGACGCTTTCCCGGGCCGCGCATCTTTCCGTCCGGAGCGATGATTTCGCAGACCGGCGGCCATGGCGACTTCCGCCTGCCGCACGAGATCCCGCGCGCCGCCAACCAGCCGCGGAGCCACACCGAACAGACCCGCACCGCGGCCATCGCCGACGGCGCCGACGAGGTGCTGCGCCGCGCACGCGAACAGCTCATGCTCGGCGCCACCCAGGTCAAGCTGATGGCGGGCGGCGGCGTCACCTCGATCTACGACCCGCTCGACGCCACCCAATACACGCCGGACGAGATCCGCGCCGCCGTCGCCGCGGCGGAGAACTGGGGCACCTACGTCACCGTGCACGCCTACACCAGCCGCGCGGTGCGGATCGCAATCGCGGCCGGGGTGAAGGCCGTCGAGCACGGCCAGCTGATAGACGAGGACACCGCGCGGCTGATGGCGGAGAAGGGCATCTGGTGGTCGCTGCAGCCGTTTCTGGACAACGAGCTCGCCAACCCGCAGCAAGGCGCGAACCGCGCCAAGCAGCTGATGGTCTCCGCCGGCACCGACCGCGCCTACGAACTCGCGCGCAAGCACCAGGTCAAGGTGGCCTTCGGCACCGACATCCTGTTCTCGGGCGACAACGGCGAGCTGCAGAACGCCCGCCTCGCCTCGCTCGAGCGCTGGTACAAGCCGGGCGAGGTGCTGCAGATCGCCACCGGCAACAACGGCGCCCTGCTTGGGCTCAGCGGCGAGCGCAACCCCTATGGCAAACCCCTGGGCGTGGTCGCCGAGGGCGCGCTGGCCGACTTGCTTCTGGTCGACGGCGACCCCACGGCCGACCTCTCCCTCATCAAGGATCCCGCGCGCAACTTCTGTCTCTTATACACATCT
>DMCZ01000114.1:0-3549 GCA_003446655.1 Thauera sp.
AGCACGCTGCGCAGGTTGTGCAGGCAGTTCTCGCAGCGGGCTGCGATCAGCTCGGCGCTGGCGCGGTGGGCGAGTACCGGGATGCCCCGGTCGGCGAAAGCCGCAGCGCCCATGACGAATTCCTGCACTGGCTGGGTGATCACGACCAGCACCACCGGCCTGCCGCCGATGCGCTCGGCCGCTGCGAGCAGGGCGCGTCCGTGGCGGTAGGAGGCGCCGGCGTTGATCATCACCGTGCCGCTGTCGCCGACGACGAAGCCGATGTTGCCGACCCGGCCACGGTTGGACGGCGAGGGCTCCCCGGTGTCGCCGACGAAGACGTGCACGCCGGCCGCCACGGCGAGCGCGTCCTGCGCCCCTGCGCCGCCGGACCCTGTCGCGAGCGCGACCAGGGCAGCGATGCTGCACGCCCAGCGCCGAATGAAGCCTGTTTCAATTCGCATGCATTTGCCCCGTTGCCGTCCCGAGGAGAGATCTCATGACCGCTGCTGTTCGTTCCATCCCGTTCGTCCGGTTCAGCCAGGCCCTGCTCGTGCTTCTCGCCATCGTCGTCGCCTGCAGCGGCGCTGTCCGGGCGGCCGACGCGTCCCCAGGCTCGCTCGCCATGGTCGGCTTCGAACTGCTCGAGGATCACCCCGATGCCGGCCGCCACGACGCCCAGCAGGCGCGGCTCAAGTTGATCGAGGATGAGTTCCGCGCCCAGATCCAGCAGCGGCGGCTCTACACGCTGATCGACAATGCGCCGCACCAGGCCCTGATCGACCGTGTGCGCGGCGGCGTCGAGTTCCTCTATCGCTGCCCCCCTTGCCTGGCGGAGATCGGCGCCGGTGCGGGGGCGCAGTACGTCGCCGTGGGCTGGGTCCAGAAGGTCAGCAACCTGATCCTCAACGTCAACATCGAGATCCGCGAGGTGTCGACCAACCGGGTCGCGCTGGTCAAGTCGGTGGACATGCGCGGCAACAACGACGAGAGCTGGATCCGTGCAGTCCGCTTCCTGGTGCGTGACATGGACGACAGGCGCAGGGCCAATCCGCGCTACGGGTTGTGAGCGGCGTCCACGCCCTCAGGTGCCGGCGGCGTCCACCTTGACCACTGTCTCGAAGCGGAGGTCGTTGGTGTCGATCACCTCGGCCTTGAGCTCGCCGTCGCCGCTCGGCACGAAGTAGAAGCGGAAGTTCGGATTCTCGCTGATGGAAAAATCGACGTCCGCGCTCAGCACCGGCTCGCCGGCGTAGCTGACCTGGATGCGACGCACGAAGTAGGCCGGCGTGTACATCCGTGTGAGCTGGTCCATGACCAGGCCGGAGTTGTTCGGGTGGCTGATCATCAACTGCGCCAAGGCCGGCTTGCCAGGCTCGACCTCGCCCTCTACCCGAAAGCGCATCTTGCCCAGGCTCGCCATCGCTGCCGTCATGTCCTTGCCCGGTGGCGCCGAGCAGCCGCCCGATGCCTTGACGAAGCGGGTGGCCATGAAGAGCTCGCCGGTGTTCATCTCTGCGATCGCACGCACATGGGTGTAGGCGTCCACGCGCACCCGGGTCTCGATGTCCGCACGCCCGCTCTTCGGCGTGAAGTGAAAGGTCGCACCCATCGGCGAGGGGTTGTTGTCGATCATCAGGTACACCCGCTCGATGTAGCGGTCGGGGCGCTGCTCGACGTGGGTACGGATCGAGATCGGCACGATCGCCGCGTCCTGGGCCCGCTCGGGCGTTTCGAGGGTCAGCACGGCATCGGCCGGCGAGGTGATTGTGCGTTCCTGGAACATTGCCGAACGCATCTGCTGCCAGGTGGCGTTGGCCTCCGGGTTGTCGGGATCCGACTTCTGCTGCGCGAGTGCGGGGCCGGCGAGGCCGGCAGCGAGTGCCGTCGCGAGCAACAGCGATCTGAACGTGTTCATGCTTCCTCCGCGGGCTGCGGGCCCTAGTCTTCCCATTCGAGTTCGGCGTAGGCGGCGGTGAGGTTGCGGCGGTGGAAGTCCTCCGTCAGCAACCAGCCCTCGGTGCCGGTCTCCGCAAGTGATTCGACCGTATCGGCGATGGTGCGTTTGCCAGCGAGTGCGCTGCGGATGCCGTCGCGCACGCCTGCGAGGTAATGACGCTGCCTGTCGAGCGCGGCGCGCCAGTCTGCGGTGGGGGCGCCATGGCCGGGCACCACGCGCACGACATCGAGGTCGGAGAGCCGGTCCATGACCTCGAGCCAGCCGACGAGCCGGCCGTCGATGACCGGCAGGTGGCCGATGAAGAGCAGATCGCCGGCGAACAGGGTTGCACTGGCGGCATCGATCACGCTCAGGTCATTGTCGGTGTGTGCGGTGGGCCAGGCCTGCAGCAGCAGGCGGCGCCCGCCGAGGTCGAGTTCGGCCGTGCGCTCGACCTCGATATCCGGATAAACGATGTCAGCCTCGCGGGTGATGGTGCCGAGCTCACGCTCCAGCGCCTCGCGGTAGAACGGCGCGCGCGCAGCGAGCGAGGCCCGGAGGCGCGCATGGCCGACGAAGCGCGGACGCGGCTCGAGCGCGGCGAAGGCTGCGTTGCCGAGGGTGTGGTCGGGATGGACGTGGGTGTTGATCACGTAGCACACCGGCTGCGGGGTGCTGCGCCGGATGGCAGCGAGCAGGCGCTCGCCGAGCTGCGGACTGCCGCCGGTATCGATGACCGCGACGCAACGCTCGCCGACGACGAAGCCGAGGTTGGCGACGTCTCCCTCGACCCGGTCGCCGCGCGCGCCGGGCCAGGTGGCGTGATGTCCGGCGTGGATATGCACGCCGGGGGCGATCTCCTCGAGGGGCAAGGGCTCGGTGACCGGGCCCGCGCTACCGAGCCCCGCCCACGCCAGGGCGATTGCAGCGAGCGAGCAGCGCAGGCGGTGGGCGTGGGGACTCATGTCGGCTCGGCTCCATGGGGTGTCCGTGCGGACGGCATCCGGGTGCAGGTGCGCCGGGGCTGGGGGAGTGAGCAGACGGTGGCGCGGGGTTCAGCGCCGCGCCGCGGTGGTGTCGATGAAGCAGGCCTTCTTGGCCTTGGCCAGCGCGGTGTCGTACTTGCGCACCTCGCCGCGCCAGTGCTTGCCGCGGTAGTAGCCGCCGCGCTCACCGCTGATCGAGTTGGCGAGTGCGGCCGTGTGCATCGTGCGGTACTCGTCGAAGCTGATCTCGGCAGCGATGGCATCCAGCGCGCAAGAGCACTTGCTCGACATCTCGAACTCGGTGCCGGGGTGCTCGCGCATGCACTCGAGCACGAAGCTCACCCGCTCGGTCGTGGGAAAGTCGTTGGCGAGCGCCGGCAGGCCGGTGAAGGCCAGGAGTGTAGTCAGAGCGAGGCCGGCGAGGGGCTGGGTCCGGGTTTTCATGCGGTGTCTCCTTGTTCAGCGCGCGAGCGCCGTCATGTCGGGGGCTGTGGCGCCCTCTATGTAGAGTTCCTCGACGATCAGTGGTTCGGCACCGGCGTCCCCGGCATTCATCCGGCTGGCGATGCCGAACACGCCACCGGGTACCTGGTCCGACAGCCAGAACATGTACTGCTTGTCGGCGTACTGCGCGAAGCGATTCCT
>DMCZ01000114.1:3817-4250 GCA_003446655.1 Thauera sp.
TCCTCGACCCTGGCGCCCTGGTAGATCGCCATCCGGATGCGCTTGCGGAAGTGGTTGTGCTGGCCCTTGGTAAGCCGGTTCATGTCGCGGACGTCGTGCTCGAGGAAATAGAGAATCACCGGGTTGGCGCGCGCGTCCTCCACCTTCGGCAGCACGAGACGGCGCTCGGCGCTGAGGAAGTCGGCCTCGCCGTCACAGCATGCACCCCCGGCGGTGGGAGACAGGCGCAACGTGACCTTGTCCTCGAAGTCGGGCTCCAGAGAGCCATGCCGGCTGAAGCGGTAGGCCAGTGTCTGCGGCGGCTGCAGCGTGCCGAGGTGCTCGGTCATGAAGATGATCCGTTCGGCCTCGGAGTAGTCCTGGGCGTTTGCCTGCCCGGTGGAATCCGGGCCGGCCGACTGCGCACCTGCCGCGCTGTCTCTTATACACATCT
>DMCZ01000161.1:0-1077 GCA_003446655.1 Thauera sp.
CGTGAGATGTGTATAAGAGACAGATTACGACGTCTACAGCAACCACGGCAACTGGCTCTCCCTCGCCGCCCGCGGCCCGGACCCGCGCGGGGGGCGGCGCTTCGACCCGGACCGGCAGGCGGCGACCTACGATGCGGACGGGGCCTACCGGGCGTGCTGGGCCTCGCCTTCAGCGCAAGACTGAAGCCCGCAAGCGGGCAATGGCTGCCGGCGGCAGCGCGCCGAGCAGTGCGCCGATCGACACCACCACGATGCCGATGACAGTGGCGAGACCGAGCCCCTCGTCCAGGATCAGGAAGGCGCCCACCGCAGTGACGGCCGGCACCAGTGCCAGCATCATCGAGGCCTCGCTCGCGCCCACCTTCTGCACCGCATAGCTGTAGAAGCCGGCGGCGAGCATGGACGCGATGACCCCCTGGTAGACGCACTGCAGCGCGATCTCCCCCCAGCTCGCCGCGGCGATATTGGCGGGGAGCCAGAGGAGATAGACCGGCAGGTAGGCCAATGCCGAGAAGCTGGCGATGCCGAGGATGCCGAACTGCGGCTTCACCTGCCAGCGTCGCATCAGCAGGCCGAACACTGCCCAGCACAACGCGGCGGCGAGGAAGAGCAGGTCGCCGATCCATTCCCTGCCATGCGTCGGGGCGAGCAGGCTCTCGAAGCCGATCAGCAGCAGGCCGCAGGTTGACAGGGCGAGCGCGACGAGGGTCGGACGCGGGATGCGAAAGCCCGACATCACCGCCAGGATGACGATGGTCCAGAACGGGATGCCGCCATTGACGAACACCCCTGCGTGCGCGCTCGGCGCGAAGGCAAAGCCCGAGTACACCAGGATGCCGTAGCCCAGGCCGCCCACCGCGGCCAGCACCATGTGCCGCGGCCAGTCCTGGCGTGGCACGAAGTGCAGGAACAAGGGCAGCGCGATCGTGCCCGAGACGCCGTAGCGCATGGCGGCGATGTCGAAGGGCGTGAAGCTGGCGGTGGCGCCGAAGCGCGAGACGATGTTGAAGCCGGACCAGAACACCACCACGGCGAGCGCGGCGAGCAGGCCGCGGACGGCGTCGGCATTCGAGGGCG
>DMCZ01000161.1:1296-3400 GCA_003446655.1 Thauera sp.
TGCCGATCGCGAACGGCATGTGGCGGGCGCGCAGGCGCGGGTGGCCGAAGTTCTGCACGAAGAGATCCGGCCCGCCCAGCCAGCCGGACAGGAACATGAAGAGCTTGTCGCGCGAACCCTGCAGGTCCTCGGGGTGCATGGCGCGCAACTCGGCGAACTGCGGGGTTTCGGCCATCAGGCCGTAGAAGCGATCGCAGAGGCGGGCGACGGTGGGCTCGCCGCCGATCCTGGCGTAGGTGGTTTGCTGTTCCATCGGATGTCGTGGGGAGGAGGCTGCGCCTCGGGGCGGGCGCGTGGGCTGGGATTGTCGCAGAGTCTACGGGGGCTTGGGCACTGTGCGGGCGCCGCGCGGGCGACCCTTGCGGCGCCTGGGCCCAGGGCGCTGGCGTTCAGAGTTGAAGAACCGGGAGCCTTCCGACCGCCTTGACCAGGATCTTGTAGATGTCGAGGTCGAAGGCGGGGCGGCCAGCTTCCAGGATGTCGGCGAGCGTGGCCTCGTCGGTGGCGGTGCCGAGCCAGCGCCAGCCGTCGATGACGTGAATGGCCTCGCCTTCGCGCAGGCCGATGGGGCCGGGCCAGGTCCAGTGCTCGACCTTGAGCGCGTGCAGGACCTCGATCAGGCGCAGGGCGTGGGCCTGGGGGGCTTCTCCGCCGTGGCAGGCGCCGCGGCAGCGTTTGAGCTGGAAGTCGAAGCAGCGCGCGCCCTGGGCGGGCTTCTCCAGGCCGAGCAGCGGCGGGCACAGGGCGTGGTCGCGGGCGAGCGCGCGCAGGCGGTTGGTGGCCTCGCGGCGGGTGCGGAAGAAGCCGTAGAGGTCGTCGCGGCGGCCGAAGTCGAGGTCGGCGGCGTGCACCAGCTCGAGCCGCCAGTCGCCGACGATGTCGGTGGCGAGGCGCCAGGTGCACAGCTCGCGGTTGCGGCGCAGCTGGCGGTTGTGCGTGGGCTGCAGTTTCTTGACCAGGCGGGCTTCCTCGAGCAGCGCGCCGATCTCGCCGGCGGTCTCGATCCACTCGATGTGGCGCACCTGCTGGGAGAGGCTCAGTTCGCGGTCGCTCTGGTGGTCGGCGGCGAAGTGCGACAGCACGCGGCTGCGCAGGCGCGTGCTCTTGCCGATGTAGAGCGGCAGCGCGCTGCTGTCCTTGCCACCTTCCGCCCCGCCGCCGCGCTCGCCGTAGAACAGGTACACCCCGGGCGCGTCGGGCAGCTCGGCGATCTGCTCGGGGTCGAGGTGGGGCGGCAGGCTGGGGTGGCCGATGAGCTCGCGCACCACCGCTTCGAGGTGGCCGGGCGGAAAGCGTTCGTGGAGCTTCTGCCAGAACTGCCACAGCAGGTGGGCGTCGCCGAGCGCGCGGTGGCGGTCCGCCACCACCAGGCCGTGGCGCTCGATCAGGTGGTCGAGGCCGTGGCGGCGATGGTCGGGGAAGAGGCGGCGCGACAGCTTCACGGTGCACAGCACCTGCGGCCGGATGTCGAGCCCGGCGCGGCGGAAGGCGGCGCGCAGGTGGCCGTGGTCGAAGCGCGCGTTGTGGGCGATGAAGAGGCGGCCGTCCAGGCGATCGAAGACCGCGTCGGCGATGTCCCTGAAGCGCGGCGCGTCGGCGACCATGTCGTCGTCGATGCCGGTGAGGCGCTGGATGTAGTCGGGGATGCGCGATTCCGGGCGCACCAGCGTCGACCACTCGCGCACGCCGTCCTCGTCGACCTGGACGATGCCGACCTCGGTGATCGATTCGCGTTGGGCGGGGCCGCCGGTGGTCTCGATGTCGACGAAGGCGAGGCCGCCGGGGAGGTAGCGGAGGGCGGGGGTCACGATGGGGTGAATGGGCGGGTGCGGTGCGCGCTTCGAGCGTGCGTGCGACGCGCGGGTTCCCCGGCTCGCCGCCCGGGGGACGGGCTTCAGCGCACGCCGAAGCCGGCGTCCTCGATGGCCTGGTGGATGTCGGCCTCGGACACGAAGCTGCCGTGCTCGATGGTGGCCGCTCCGGTGTCGAGCGCGATCTCCAGATAGCCGATGCCGGGAAGGTCCTGGATGGCATTGGTGACCAGGCGCAGGCACTGCTCGTCGCGCATGCCGGTGATGGTGAGGGCTGTCTCTTATACACATCT
>DMCZ01000204.1 GCA_003446655.1 Thauera sp.
CGTTACGCGGCCTTCTTCGCCGAAGCCTTCGGGACGGTGAGCATGATCGAGAGGATCGCCACGGCCACCATGAAGACGTTGAACATCAGGGCGATGATCGCGGCCTCGCGCACGGCCAGGTTGTCCTGACGACCGACGAAGGTGATCACGCCGGCAAGCCAGTCGACACTCTCCGGGTTGGCGCTGAGCGCGGTGAAGATCGCCGCCGAGATCGCCACACCGAAGGCGGCACCGAGCGAAGAGGCCATCTTGTAGATGCCGGCACCGGAACCGGCCTGGGCAGCGGGCAGGCTGGAGAGGGCAGCGTCGGTCGAGGGCGTGGCGTAGAAGGCGAGGCCAACACCGAACAGCGTGTAACCGATCATGGCGAGGATCTTGTAGTCGGCGAGCATCAGGTTGGCCGGCGACAGCAGCACGATCGAGAGACCCGTGATCAGACAGCCCCAGATCATCGGCCTGCGCGCACCGAAGCGTTGCAGCAGCTTTTCGCCGACGCGGATGAAGGCGATGATCGCCACCGCGTAGCCCAGGGTCAGCGTACCGGCCTGCTGAGCCGTCATGTCACCGCCGAGCTGGACCAGTTGCAGCGAAACCAGCAGGGTGCCGGCAACACCGTTGAGCAGGAAGTTGGAGATCGTGGCACCGGTGTAGGTCGGGTTCTGGAACAGCTTGAAATCGACGAAGGGTTGGTTGCCCTTGCTCTCGATGCGGAAGAACATGGAACCGAAGACGATCACCACCGCAATCAGGCTGAGGATCAGCGGGCTGGTCCAGCCCATCTTGTTGCCCTGGGTGACGACGATCTGCAGCGCGACCATGGTGATCATGAAGGTCACCACGCCGGCGAGGTCGAACTTGTACGCACCCTTGGTCTCCGCCTTGCTTTCCGGCGTGCCCTTCATCATCAGCAGGCCGATGATGGCGACGACGATCGAGGCGAAGAAGATGTAGCGCCAGCCGACGTTGTCGGCCACCAGGCCGCCGAACAGCGAGCACACGCCCGAACCGCCCCAGGAGCCGATCGACCACAGGCTGACCGCACGCTGACGCGCCGGGCCGTCCCAGTAGGTCTTCACCAGCGCGAGGCTCGCCGGCATGATGCAGGCCGCGGACACGCCCTGCAGCGCGCGCCCGACGAGCAGGAAGGCGGTCGCCATACTGCCGGTGGGGGCGATGGCGATCAGCAGCGAACCGATGATGCTGAGGTAGAAGCCGATCTGGACGGTCTTGACCCGGCCGATACGGTCGGCGAGGCCGCCGATGACGACGATGAAGATGCCCGAGAACAGGGCGGTGATGGCAACCGCGATGTTCATCATGCTTGCATCGAGGCCGAGGTCCTTCTGCATCGCAGGCGCGATGTTCAGGGTCGTCTGCGCAAAGAGCCAGAACGTGATGACACCCAGGATGATGCCGTATAGAAGCTTGTCATTACCTTGGTAGGTGGTTGGTGTACCCGCGGTGGCTGTCATGGTGGTCTCCTAAAGTCAGCGGGTTGATCAATGTTTGCACCGCCATCCTAGACAATCACGTACAGAAAATAAGGCATTCCGTTTTCCGCGATGACCACCAGCTGGAATCGCCCTGAATCACTTATGCCACCCATGACTTTTTTTATTGACGAGCTTGAACAAGCACTTTCAAGGCGATACCTTGCGCGAGCGACAACCCCAGGGAAACAGCGGGCGACCTCATGAAAGACCACCAACTCCGCGCACTCGTGCACGTGGCCGAGAGCAGCTCGATCCGCGCCGCCGCGCGAGCCATGAACCTGAGCCAGAGTGCGCTCACCAAGGCGCTGCGCGAGCTCGAGGAAGATGTGGGCGCCCAGTTGCTGACCCGCAGCTACAAGGGCATCGAATTCACCCCCGCGGGCTCTCTGCTGCTCAGCCACGCCCGGCTTGCGCTGTCGATCCTGGACAAGGCGCTCGAGGAAGTCCGCCTGCTGCACGGCGGGCCCGGCGCGCGGGTGGTGATCGCGGTGACGCCGATGGTGGGCGCGACCGTGCTGCCGCGGGTCTTGCGCGAGTAAGAGGCGCTGCAGCCGGAGACCGAGGTGCACCTGACCGAGGGTTTGCTGACGCAGGTACTCCCCGACCTGATCGAGGGCCGCCTGGACTTCGCGATTGCGGTCGCCGACGCCGCCGACCTGCCCTACGAGATCGTCTTCGAGCCGCTGGGGCCGGCGGAGGCGATCCTGGCCGCGCGCGAGGGCCATCCGCTTGCCGCGGCGACCACCTGGGCCGAGCTGAAGGATGCGAAATGGGTGATGAACCTGAGTCCCGGCAGTCTGGGTGGCGCGCTGCTGGCCTGGCTGGGTGAACAAGGACTGCCGCCGCCCCGACACATGATTCGCTGCGCGTCGACGATGCTGATGCTCGAGCTAATGCAGCGCACCGACTGCATCGGCATCGGTCCCGAGCGCCTGTTCAAGGACAGGCTGGTCGGCCACGGCATCCAGTGCCTGAAGGTGGCGCCGCTGCCCCCGCCAATGGATTTCGGCATCCTGCGCCTGCGCGGGGTGCCGCTCTCGGCTGCGGCGAAGCCGATGGCGACGCTGTTTGCGCGCTACCTGTCGACCTGAGCGTGTTTTCGGCCCGCAACGCGTGCGGCGCCAGGACGATGGCGGCGCCCTGCCCCGCGCCGCCGTTCGGATTCACACCGCGTAGCGGCGCAGACTCAGAGAGAACTCCTGCAGCTGACGGATGCCGCTCTGCTCGGCACGCGCGATCCAGTCCTGCAGCTGGGCAAGCAGCTGCTCGCGGCTGGCGTTCGAACGCGCCCAGAGGGCCGCAAGCTCCTCGCGCATCGACAGCACGGTGGCGAGCGCCGGGCTCTCCTTCACCACCACCTCGAGCTGCTGCCGCTGCTCGTCCTTCAGTTTCCCGGCCTCACCCGACAGCACCCACCGCCGCAAGGCACGCACATCGAGCGCCGGACCGTGCGCCGCCTTCAGCCGCCGCGCCTCCTCGGCGCACACCTGCCTGAGCGAGCGTACGTAACGCGTCATCACGTCGTAGCCTGTCTCTTATACACATCT
>DMCZ01000077.1:0-1670 GCA_003446655.1 Thauera sp.
ATCGCGAGGGTGACGCACCGACGTCCCTCGGGCACAATCGGCGGTCGAGCGGAATTCCCCGGGGACTGTCATGAAATTCGACCTCATTATAGTGGGTGGCGGCCTGGCCGGAGCGGCCCTTGCCGTTGCGCTGCGCCGCAGCAGCTTACGTATCGCCCTGGTCGAACACTCGGCGCCGCGACGGTCCGACGGCTGGGACGCACGCATCTACGCCTATAGTCCGGCGAGCGCACGCTTCCTCGACGAGCTCGGTGTCTGGGCGCGCCTCGATCGAGACCGTCTCTGCGCCGTATCCGAGATGCGAATCCATGGTGATGCCGGGGGAGCACTCCAGTTCTCGGCCTACGACAGCGGGCTCGCGGAGCTCGCCTGGATCGGCGAATCGAGCCTCGTGCATGTGGAGCTCTGGGAGAGCCTCAGGCGCCAGCACAACGTCACGCTATTTTGCCCTGCAAAGCCAGCGCAGCTCGAAATTGCAGCGGAATCGGCCACCCTTCGCCTTGAGGACGGCCGTATTCTGAACGCGGCGCTCATCGTGGGGGCTGACGGCCGCGATTCCTGGGTCCGCGACCAAGCGAGCATCACGGCCAAGGTGACCCACTACGGCCAGCGCGGCGTCGTGGCGAACTTCACCTGTGAGCGCCCGAATCGCGGCGTTGCTTTTCAATGGTTTCGCGAGGATGGGGTGCTCGCCTGGCTACCGTTGCCGGGTCACACGATGTCGATGGTCTGGTCCGCGTCCGACGCCTTTGCAGAGGAGCTACTGGCGCTTGATCCAGAGGCATTCTGCGCACGCGTGGAGCGGGCGGGTGGCCTGGCGCTCGGCAGGCTAGAACTTACCGGAGAGCGCGCGGCCTTCCCTCTCCGCCTGATGCGGGTCGAGGAGATCGTCCGACCCCGTGTCGCATTGATCGGCGATGCAGCGCACGCGATTCATCCCCTTTCCGGGCATGGGATCAACCTGGGTTTCCAGGATGCGCGAGCGCTCGCCGAGGCGCTCGGAGCATTACCCGCGTGGCGCGATGCCGGTGAGCTCGCAGTGCTGCGGCGGTATGCGAGGATGCGGGCAGAAGAGCCTTTTCTTCTCCAGTACACCACGCACGCGCTCAGTCGCACGTTCGGGCATCGCGATCCCCTGTTGTCTGCGCTACGTAACCTTGGAATGAACCTGGCCGGAGGGTTACCGGTCGTAAAGAACGCGCTCGTGCGCTATGCGGCCGAGGGCCGTTTCTGAAAATCCTGGAGAATCTGATGAAAGCCTCTTCCCGTCCATTCTTGGTCCGGCCGCTCGGTCTTGTACTTGCGCTTGGCGTGGCGACGTTTGCCCATGCCGATGAGGCAGAGGTCAAGAAGAGCATGGAGGCCTTCATTGGCGCACCAGCTGTCGAGTCCGTCGTGCGAACCGAGTATGGGAACCTCTACGAGGTCGTGCTCAAGAATGGTCAGCTCGTCTATACCGACGCCAAGAACAGCTTCATCATCGATGGCAGCATCATCGACACCGCCACCCGTCGTGATGTCACCCAGGCGCGGATGAATCAGCTGGCTGCCATCGATTTCTCGCAGCTGCCCCTCCAACAGGCTGTCAAGGTCGTGAGGGGAAACGGTACGCGCGTGATCGCGACGTTCGAGGACCCCAACTGCGGCTACTGCAAGCGGCTCGGCAAGGA
>DMCZ01000077.1:1971-2708 GCA_003446655.1 Thauera sp.
GCTTTCCTTTCAGCTTGCCGCTCAACGGGCTGGCGGTGGAGAGCTGCCCTTCGGCAGCAGGACCCACATGCTGCCCTGCTGGCGCATGCGGCCAGCTTCACGGCCGGCGTCAGGGCCGAAGCCCCAGAAAAAGTCCGCCCGCACGGCACCCTTGATCGCGCCACCGGTGTCCTGCGCCAGCATGAGCCGCTGCAGCGGCTTGGCGCTGAGGGGCTGGGTGGTGGACAGGAACACCGGCGCCCCGAGCGGCACGTAGCGGGGATCCACGGCAATGCTGCGCCCGGCGCTGAGTGCCACGCCGAGTGCCCCGACGGGGCCGCCGTTCGAAGCTGGCAACTCACGGAAGAACACGTAGCTTGGGTTGGCGTTGAGCAGTTCCTGCAAGCGCCCCGGATTTTCTTCCGCCCAGCGCTTGATGCCGTCCATCGAGGCCTTTTCGAGGGGAAGTTCGCCCTGGGCCACCAGCCAGCGCCCGATCGACTGGTAAGGATGCCCATTCTGGTCCGCATAGCCGATTCGCACCATCTGGCCGTCGGGTAACTGCACGCGCCCCGAGCCCTGGACCTGAAGGAAGAAAAGCTCGATCGGATCGTCAGCCCACAACAGCACCGGCGCCGGCACCGCCTCCGCGCGTTCGCCGAGCTGCTGCCGGTTCCAATACGGCACGACCTTGTTGCCCACCAGCCGACCGCGCAAGCGCAGGCTCTTGAGCTCGGGATACACATCGCCGAGCTCGA
>DMCZ01000013.1:0-8283 GCA_003446655.1 Thauera sp.
CCGCCATACGCCACTGAGCCTCGTGCTCGGGAAGGTCGGCGGACGAGGAAGAAGGCAAGCCAGAAGACCGGCCCGATCGAGTTTGGTTGATGTGAGCCCCGGGGTGAGGGTTCGGTCCGACTGGTTTTCCGCCGGCTGCCCGCGTGCGCCGGAAGCTCCAGCCGATTCGTATTGCATGCTTTCGTACGTCTGTGGACTGTCCACGGACCGCGCACGCACGCGCTCCCCGCTGCCGTGGCTCCCATCGTTTATCGAAGCTCTCGTGGGGAGTCATCATGCATATCGAACCGGGCATTCTTTCCAGCGCCAAAATCGCTGCCGCCAACCTTGCCGCCACCAGTCTGCTTGCCGTTCAGGCACCGCAGCTCATCAAGAAGCCGCAACTCATCCTGCGCACGCTGCTCGCGGCGCTGTTCTTTTCGGTCTTCATGCAAAGCTTCCACATGCCCGCAGGCGCGTCGGAGCTGCACTTCATCGGCGCAATGCCGATCTACCTCACGCTCGGTTTCGTGCCCACGCTGCTTGGCTTCGGGCTGGGCTTGCTGCTTCAGGGCGTGATCTTCGAGCCCGCCGACCTGCTGCACCTGGGCGTGAACATCCTGTCGCTGGCTGTGCCGCTGGTGGCGCTGCACCTCGGCCTCGGGCGCAAGCTCGCGGCCGGCGCCGCCACCGAGGTCAAATCAGTGTTGAAGCTCGATGCCAGCTACTACGCGGGCGTTGCGGCGATGGTCGGCTTCTGGCTGTCGATGGGTCAGGTGGCGACGCCGTTCGCGGAATGGGCGACGTTTGCTGCGGCCTATCTGCCGGTGGTGCTGATCGAGCCGGTGCTGACAGTGGCGGTGGTCAAGCTGCTGCACTCGCAGGCACATCGTCCGCTGGTGCAACTGTGCTTCGCCGTGCCGGCGCGCGGCTGATGAACGCTGGCAAGGACACCGCCGCCGGCACGGTCTGGTTCGTCGGCGCCGGGCCTGGCGATCCGGACCTCATCACGGTGAAGGGGCGCCGCCTGCTCGAGCAGGCGGGGGCGATCCTGTTCGCCGGTTCGCTGGTCGACCAGACGGCGACGCATTACGCGCCCAGCGGCTGCGAGATTCGCGACTCCAAGGACATGACGCTCGAGCAGATGAGCGCCTGGCTGCTCGATGCCTGCGCTCGCCACCGCACCGTGGTGCGTCTGCAGACTGGCGACCCCGGCCTGTACGGCGCGCTGGTCGAGATGACGCGCCCGCTCGATGCAGCCGGCATTGACTGGAAGGTCGTGCCGGGCGTGTCCTCGGCGATGGCCTCGGCCGCTGCGGCCGGCGAAACCCTGACCCTGCCGGAGGTGACGCAGACCGTGATCCTCACCCGCGTCGCTGGCCGCACGCCGATGCCGCCGGGCGAGGACCTGGCGGCGCTCGCCGCGCACCGCACGACGCTGTGCATCTTCCTGTCGATCACGCTGCTGCACGAGGTACAGCGCGCGCTGCGCGCCGCCGGCTGGCCGGAAGAGGCGCCCATCGTGGTGGTGCAGAAGGCAAGCTGGCCGGGGGTGGAGAAGATCGTCCGCGGCACGCTGACCGACATCAAACGCCGCTGCCAGGACGAGAAGATCGCCAGCCAGGCCATGATCATCGCCAGCCCGGCGCTCGGCGCCCGTCACTGGCCCGACATCGCGCGCTCGAAGCTTTACGACCCGGGCTTCAGCCACCGCTTCCGCAAGGCCTCTGGGCCTGCGGTCGGCCTGCCCACCGGAGAACCCACATGAACGACACCGCCATCCTCCTCGTCGGCCACGGCTCGCGCAATCGCGAGGGCAACAAGGAGATCCTGCATTTCGCCGCCCAGTGGCGCGACCGCCACCCTGGCTGGCGCATCGAGACCTGCTTCATCGAGCATGCCGAGGTGTTGCTCGACGGGGGCCTCGATCGTGCCGCGCACGGCGCGCGCCGCGTCGTCACGATTCCCTTCATCCTCAACGCCGCCGGCCACGTCAAGATGGAGCTGCCAGCGGCCATTGAGCGCGCGCGCCAGCGTCACCCCGGCGTCAGCTTCGCCTGCGCCCGCCACCTCGGCATGGGGCGCGAGATCTTCAGCGTGCTCAAGGGCCAGCTCGATCGCCTGCTGAAGCAGCTCGACATGCCCGACCCGCAGACCACCGGTGTGGTGCTGCTCGGCCGTGGCTCGTCGGACGCCGGCGCCAATGGCGAACTCGCCAAGATGGCGCGCTGGCTGTTCGAGGACGGCGACCACGAACTGGTGGACCTTGCCTTCACCAGCGTCACCTGGCCGCGGCTCGAAACCGTGGTGCAGCGCCAGGCGCGCTTGGGCATGACGCAGATCTGCATCGTGCCGGTGTATCTCTTCACCGGCGTGCTGATGGACCGCATCAAGGCACAGGTCGAGCGCTTGCAGCGCCAGTACCCGCACATCGTGTTTGCGCTCGGCACGCATTTCGGCTTCGACAAGGGCATCTTCGAGCTGCTCGACAGCAAGGTGGGCGGGCAGGAACTGCCGGAAGGCGCGCTGCTGGAGTGCGACGGCTGCAAGTACCGCCTTGCCGCCGAGGCCGAGCACCTGCACGACCACAGCCACACCCATGTGCATCACGCGCACGAGCGCCACCCGGATCATGGCCACCACCACGATCACGCACATGCACACGCCCACGCCTGAGCCCGGAGCCACGATGAACACCAACACCGTCACCGAACAGCTCACCGCCGCCGGCCGCGCGATCGAGCACGACTCGTTTGCCATCATCGACGCCGAGGTCGGTGCGCATGCCTACAACGTCGGCCAGTGGCCGGTGGTGCGGCGCATGATCCACGCCAACGCCGACTTCGATTTCAACGGCCTCACCGACTTCCACCCCGATGCGGTGGAGGCCGGTCTCGCCGCCATCCTTCGCGGCGGCACCCACATCGTCGCCGACGTCGAAATGATCTGCGTTGGCCTGTCGGCTTCGCGCCTGGCGCACTTCGGCATGCACACCCACCAGTTCATCTCCGACGCCGACGTCATCGAGCGTGCCCGCGTCGAGAACACCACGCGTGCGGTGCAGGCGATGCGCAAGGCCCACCGCCTCGGCCTGCTCGACGGCGCCATCGTCGGCATTGGCAATGCACCCACCGCGCTGATCGAGCTGGTGCGGCTGATCCGCGAGGAAGGGGTGCGTCCTGCGCTGGTCGTCGGCATGCCCGTCGGCTTCGTGTCGGCAGCCGAATCCAAGGACCTGATGGCAGAGCTCAACGACGTGCCGTGGATCGTCATCCGCGGCCGCAAGGGCGGCTCCACCCTGGTGGTGGCGGCGATCCATGCCCTGCTCGGACTGGCCGAAGCGCGCCAGTTGCAGGCGCTGCAGGGCTGAGGACGCACGATGGCGGCGGGACATGCCCTTCCTGACAAGGTGCGCAAGGGCGATGCCAAACGCGACCGCGGCAATCGCACCGGCTTCTCGACCGGCGCCAACTCGGCCGCGGCCGCGGCAGCGGCGACCCTCGGCCTGGTGCAGGGCGCGGTGCCAGACGCCGTGGAATGCGTGCTGCCCAACACGATGCGGGTGCATTTCAAGATCACCGACGGCCACATCGAGGGTGACCATGCGCATGCGGTGTCGGTCAAGGACGCCGGTGACGACCCCGACGCCACCCATGGCGCCCATCTCACCGCCGACGTCTGCCGCATCCGCGGTGGCGGCGGCGAGGTGATCCTCAAGGGCGGGCCCGGTGTGGGGGTCGTCACCAAGCCGGGGCTTGGCCTGGACGTCGGCGGCCCGGCGATCAACCCGGTGCCACGGCGCAACATCATCGACAACGTGCGCGCGGCCGGAGCGCCCATCCTCGAGGCCGGCGACAGCCTGGCGGTGACGATCTCGGTGCCCGGCGGCGAAGAGATGGCTAAGAAGACGCTCAACGCCCGCCTTGGCATCCTCGGTGGCATCAGCATCCTCGGCACCACCGGCATCGTGCGCCCGTATTCGACTGCGGCCTTTCGCGCCAGCGTCGTCCAGGCGGTCGACGTCGCTGCCAACCAGGGCCAGACCAGCGTGGTGTTCACCACCGGCGGGCGCACCGAAAAATGCGCGATGCGCGAGTTCCCCCAACTGGACGAGGCCTGCTTCGTGCAGATGGGCGACTTTGTCAAGGCGGCCTTCACCACCGCGGTGAAGCAGCGCATGCAGCACATCATCGTCGGCGCCATGGTCGGCAAGCTGACCAAGATCGCCCAGGGCCTGTCGGTGACGCACGCCTGGCGCGAGGAGGTCGACCGCGAGCTGATCGCCGGCGCCGCCGCCGAGGTGGGCGCACCAGCCGACCTGGTGGCCGAGATCCGCGCCGCCGAAACTGCCCGCTTCGCCGCCGAGCGTCTGGCCGATCTGGGCCTGGCGGTCGCCTTTCACCGCGCCCTGGCCGAGCGCGCCATCCGCAGCCTGCGCCAACGCTACCCCGGCCCGCACCGGCTTACGGTGCTGGCCTGCAATTTTGAAGGGGTGCCGATCGTCACGGTGGACGAATCGGACCTGATGGAGACCTCTCATGCCTGAATCTATCGCTACCGTCTGCAGCATCATCGGCCTGCTCGACGATGGCTGGGACGGCCTTGGCGCAACAGCCCGCGCCCACATCGCCCGCGCCACCTGCCTCATCGGTGCCGGCCGCACCCTGGAACTGATTGCGCCGCACGCCCCTGCAGCCCGTGCGCACAACATGGACGGCGCGCTCACCCGCACACCCGGCTGGGTCGAGGACGCGGCGGCAGCCGGTGGCTACAGCGTGGTGCTCGCCACCGGCGATCCGCTCTGCCACGGCATCGCCCACTTCCTCGTTGGCAAGCTCGGCGCCGCGCGCGTCGAGGTGCTACCGGCGCCCTCCACGCTGCAGCTTGCCTTCGCCCGCCTGAAAAAGCCGTGGCAGGCGGCGCGCTTTGCGTCCTGCCATGGTGCGGACGCGGGCGAATGGCAGCCGGATCCGCTGCAGCCCAGCCCGGGGCCGGCGCACGGCCTGTATGGTCTGATGCGCGCCGTCGCCCAGCACCCGCTGGTTGCCAGTTTCACCAGCCCTGCCAACAGCCCCGACCGCATCGCCCGCGCGCTGCTGGCCGCCGGTTACGGCGCGCCCGGCGGAGGCGAGGACCTGCGCCTGTCGGTCGTCGCCCGCCTGTGCCTGGCCGATGAAGCGGTGTTCGCCGAGCTGACGCTCGAGGAAGCGGCCGGGGGCACCTTCCCCCACCCCAACGTCGTCGTCATCGAGCGTCGGCCGCAGCCGCTCGAGCGCGCCACAGCCGCGGACGAAGCCTTGGCCTCCGTGGCGGCCATTGCGGCCATTGCGGCCGACGCACCCCGCTTCGGGCTCGACGACCTCGACTACGTCCAGCGCACCCCCGAAAAGGGCCTGATCACCAAGCTCGAAGCACGCGCCGTCTCCCTCGCCAAACTGGCGCTGCGCAGCGACAGCCGGGTGTGGGACATCGGCGCGGGCTCCGGGTCGGTCGGGCTGGAAGCGAGCCGCATCGCACACGGCGGCCATGTGTGGGCCATCGAGAAGAACGCCGGCGACGCCGCCAACGCCCGTGCCAATGCCCGCCGCCTGCGCGCCAGCAATTACAGCCTGTTCGAGGGCAGGGCACCGGCCGGGCTGGATGAATGGCCCGACCCGGATGCCGTCTTCATCGGCGGCTCGGGCGGCGAACTGGCCGAGCTGATCGCCCTCGTGCTGCAGCGCCTGCAACCCGGTGGCCGTCTGGTGATGAACTTCGTCACCCTGGAAAACCTCGCCACCGCCACCACCGCGCTGGCCGCCGCCGGCGCTGCGTGGGAGGTGACCATGCTGTCGGCCGCGCGCAGCCAGCCCATCCTCGACATGCACCGGCTCGCTGCGCAGAACCCGGTGTGGATCGTCACCGTCCGCAAGGAGATTTAATGAACGCGCCTGCGCTACCGCCCTCCCGCTTTGGTCGCCTGATTGGCGTTTCGCTCGGTCCTGGCGACCCCGACCTGATCACCCGCCGTGGCTGGACCGCACTGCAGTCCAGCGCACGCTGGGCCTATCCGGTCAAGCGTGCCGAAGAAGCGTCCTACGCCCTGGACATCGCCTGCCGTGGCGGGCTGGACGTTCCACCCGATGCGGTCGAACTCGTGTTCCCGATGACACGCGATGCAGTCGCGCTGGCCAAGGCCTGGGCGCGCGCTGCCGCGCAGACGATGCAGCTGCTGGCCGAAGGCCGCGATGTGGCCTTCCTGGTCGAGGGCGACGCCTCCACCTATTCCACCTTTCGCCACCTGGCGCGCGCGGTGCGCGAACTCGCGCCCGAGGTCGAGGTGGAAACCATTCCCGGCGTGAGCTCCTTCGCGGCCGCCGCTGCGGTCGCCGATGTGGCGCTGGCGGAAGAGGACGAGACCGTGGCGGTGATTCCCGCGGCCTACGGCACCACCGTCATCGACCATCTGCTCGACGAATTCGACACCCTGGTGCTGATGAAGGTGAAACCGCTGCTCGACGAGGTGCTCGAGCTGCTCGAGCGCCGCGACCTGCTCGCCACCAGTTGCTTCATCGAAAAGGTCGGTGCCCCCGAGCAGCGCGTCGTCCACGACGTGGCCAGCCTGCGCGGCGAAAAGGTCAATTACCTGTCGCTGCTGCTGGTGCAGAACCCCAAGCGCGCGCGTGGCGAGCTGCGCCGCGGCTGCCGCAAGCGCGCCCAACAACCTACCGCCGAGGCGCTCTCCTGATGTCCGCACACCCCATCGATCAACACCTGCCCTTTCCCAACAACCGCATCGCCGTGGTGTCGATCACCCGCCATGGCATCGCCCTGGCGGGGCGCATCATCGCCGCGCTGCCCGGTGCCACCTTATTCGCACCGCAGAAATTCCACACCGAAGCGGCCGCCGCCGCGCCAGGCGCCTTCGCCTGCTACGAGGGCAAGGTGGGCGACCAGGTGCCGGCGCTGTTCGCCGGCTTCGACGGCATCATCGCCATCGTCTCGCTCGGCGCGGTGGTGCGCCTGATTGCCCCGCACCTGAAGAAGAAGGAAACCGACCCTGGCGTGGTCGTGGTCGACGAAGCCGGACGCTGGGCGATCCCGGTGCTATCCGGCCACCTCGGCGGCGCCAACGCCATTGCCGGCGTGCTGCAGCAGGCGCTGGGCGCCACCCCGGTATTGACCACGGCATCGGATGCGCGCGAGACCCTGGCGGTGGACCTGCTCGGTCGCGAGCTGGGCTGGACCTTCGACGCCAGCCACGACGAGATCGTGCGCGCCAGCGCCGCGGTGGTGAATGACGAACCGGTCGCACTGGTGCAGGAAGCCGGCAGCACCGATTGGTGGGCCCGCCATGCCAACGGCCGCAACGGCCCGCTGCCGGCCAACATCCAGCGCTTCGCTCGGCTGGAGGATGTCGAACCCGAGCGCTTCGGCGCGGTGCTATGGATCAGCCAGCGCCCACTGCCCGCGGGCTATGCCGCACGGCTGCACGGCAAGCGGGTGATTTATCGCCCGGCGGCGGAAGGCACGCCGGAGGCCGCATGAACGCTGGCCAGGCAAGCACTGCAGCCGCCCGTCTGAAGCTGGCCCTGGGCCTGGGCTGCGACCGCGGCACGCCGGCAGCGACGATCGCGCACGCCATCGACCAGGCGCTGGCCAGCGTTGGCGCCAGCCGTGCCGATGTCGTGGCTGCGGCCAGCATCAACCTGAAGGCCGACGAAGCTGGCCTGCTCGAAGTCGCGGCGGGTGCGGGCTGGACGCTGCACTTTCATTCCCCGCAAACGCTGGCAGCCGTCACCGTCCCCAACCCATCCGAAACCGTCCGTAAATACACCGGCACGCCCTCGGTGTCGGAAGCTGCCGCGCTGCTCGCCGCCGGCACCGACCTCGCCACCGACCCTGCCGCCCTCATCGTTGAAAAGCACAAGCTGCGCGGCCCCGATGGCCGCAACGCCACCGTCTCGATCGCAAGGATTCCGCAATGAATGCCCCCCTGAACGCCGTCCATCCGCAACCGGCCCGCACCGGCGGCAAGATCATGCTCGTCGGTCTCGGCCCCGGCAGCCACGACCACCTCACCGCACGCGCACGCGCAGCGATCGCCGAAGCCGACACCATCATCGGCTACGTCACCTACATCCGCCTGGTGGCCGATCTGCTCGAAGGCAAGGAGGTGATCAAGAAATCGATGACCGAGGAACTCGACCGTGCCATCGAATCGCTCGAGCGCGCACGCCAGGGCAAGAAGGTGGCGCTGATATCCTCCGGTGACGCCGGTGTCTACGGCATGGCCGGCCCCACCTTCGAGGTGCTGTTCCAGGC
>DMCZ01000013.1:8513-16353 GCA_003446655.1 Thauera sp.
CACGACTTCTGCGCGATTTCCTTGTCGGATCTCCTCACGCCATGGCCGACCATTGCGCGCCGGCTCGACGCAGTGGCCTATGCGGACTTCGTCGTCGCGCTCTACAACCCCAAGAGCGGCCGCCGCACGCGCCAGATCGTCGAAGCCCAGCGCCTGTTCCTGCGCCATCGCCGCCCCGACACGCCGGTCGCCATCGTCAAGTCGGCCTACCGCCCCAGGCAGCGCATCGAATTCACCACCCTCGAGCGCATGGCCGAGGCCGACATCGGCATGCTCACCACGGTGCTGATCGGCAATTCCAACACCATCGTGCGCGACGGCCTGATGGTGACCCCGCGCGGCTACAGCAACAAATACGAAGTCGCCGACGGCGAGCGTGCCACCCGCGACGGTGAGCAGGCAGGACGTTCGCTGTCGACCGGCCTCAATGGCTGGCTGCAGACCATACGCACGAGCGGACTGGATGCGACGCAGCTTGCAGCCGACTACCGGCTGCCCGAGGACTACATCGCCGCGCTGCTGGATGAGACAGCGGACGAGTACGCCGACACCCTCGACTGAAAGATGCGCAGCCGTTCAATCGGCCTGATAGCCGGCCCGGACCGCGTCCACCGCATCGAGAATGGCCTCGGGCGTGGCCGGTGCGCGCAGCGGCGGAGTCGTTCGTCCGTCGCCCGCGGCCGCGACCGCGTCGCGGATCGCGAACCACACCGAGAAGGCCAGCAGCAGCGGCGGTTCGCCCACGGCCTTTGAGCGCAGGATGGTGTCGGCGCGGTTGGGGTTGTGGAACAGCCGGGTGCGCAAGTCGGGCGGGCAGTCGTGCGCGGCCGGGATCTTGTAGGTGGACGGTGCGTGCGTCAGCAGCCGGCCGTCCGTGTTCCACACCAGCTCCTCGCTCTTCAGCCAGCCCATGCCCTGGATGAAGCCGCCCTCGACCTGGCCGCGATCGATCGCCGGGTTGATCGAGTGGCCGGCGTCGTGCAGCAGGTCGGCGCGCAGCAGGCGCCATTCGCCGGTGAGCGTATCGACCAGCACCTCGGACACGGCGGCGCCGTAGGCGAAGTAATGGAAAGGGTGGCCGGTGAGGGTGGCGGCATTCCAGCTGAGGCCGGGCGTGGCATAAAAGCCGTCGGACCACAGTTGCACGCGAGCCACGTAGGCCTGCTGCACGAGGTCGTCGAAGGCCAGGGTGGTGGCGCCGATGGCAACCTGCCCGTCGGCAAAGCGGACGTCTGCGGCGGGCACGCGGCGGCGAAGTCGGTCAGGCGCTGGCGAATCTGCAGCGCGGCCTGCTCGGCTGCCTTGCCGTTGAGGTCGGCGCCGGTGGAGGCGGCGGTGGCCGAGGTGTTGGCGACCTTGCTGGTGTCGGTGGCGGTGGCGCGCACCCGCGCCGGCGGCACGCCCAGGGTGTGGGCGACGATCTGGCAGACCTTGGTGTTGACGCCCTGGCCCATCTCGGTGCCACCGTGGTTCACCAGCACCGAGCCGTCGGTATACACATGCACCAGCGCGCCGGCCTGGTTGAGGTGGGTGAGGTTGAACGAAATGCCGAACTTCACCGGGGTGAGCGCCAGCCCCTTCTTCAGCACGGGGCTGCTGGCGTTGAAGGCGGCGATCGCCTGGCGCCGCGCGCGGTAGTCGCTGTCGGCCTCGAGCTCGGCGACCAGATCAAGGATCACGTTGTCGGCGACGGTCTGGCCGTAGGGCGTGGTATCGCGGCCGGGGCCGCCGTAGAAGTTGACGCGGCGCACGTCGAGCGGGTCGCGCCCGAGCGTGCGGGCGATGCCGTCGATGACGTATTCGATGAGCAGCGCACCCTGCGGGCCGCCGAAGCCGCGGAAGGCGGTGTTCGACTGGGTGTGGGTGCGGGCGAGGAAGGCGTGGATGTCGGCGTCCGACAGGTAGTAGGCGTTGTCGACATGGCACACCGCGCGCGTCGCCACCGGGCCGGAGAGGTCGGCCGCGAAGCCGGCGCGCAGCGTCATGTCCACCCGCAGCGCCAGGATGCGCCCCTCGGCGTCGAAGCCCGCGTCGAAGTCGTAGTGGAAGTCGTGGCGCTTGCCGGTGATCGTGATGTCGTCGTCGCGGTCCAGGCGCAGCTTCACCGGGCGCGCGAATCGCCGGGCCGCCAGCGCCGCCACGCAGGCGAACAGCGCCGATTGCGACTCCTTGCCGCCGAAGCCGCCGCCCATGCGCCGCGTCTCCACCACCACCTGGTTCGAGGCCAGGTGCAGCGCGTGGGCCACGGTGTGCTGCATCTCGCTCGGGTGCTGGGTGGAGCACCAAAGCTGGATGCAGCCATCCTCGCGCGGCGCGGCGTAGGCGACCTGGCCTTCGAGATAGAAGTGTTCCTGGCCTCCCACCGCCCATTGGCCGGCGAGCCGGTGTGGGGCGGTGGCGAGACGGGCGGCGGGCGCGCCGCGCACGAGGTGCATCGGCGGCAGCACGCAGGCCTGGTCACGCCTCGCCGCGAGCGGGTCGAGCACGGCGGGCAGGGGCGCGTAGTCGATGCGGGCCTTGCGCGCCGCACGGCGTGCGCTGTCGTGGCGGTCGGCAATGACCGCGAGCAGGGGCTGGCCGACGTACTGCACCACGCCGTCGGCCAGGATCGGCTCGTCGTGAAGGATCGCGCCGCAGTCGTTGGCGCCGGGGATGTCGGCGGCGGTGAGGATGTCGATCACACCGGGGCTGGCGCGCACGGCCTCGAGGTCGAGCGCGACGATACGTGCATGGGCATGGTCGGACAGGCCGAGCGCGGCATGGGCGGTGCCTGCTAGCTCGCGCAGGTCGTCCACATAGGTCGCCTCGCCTGCCACATGCAGGTGGGCGGATTCGTGCGCGAGCGGCTGGCCGCGGAAGGCGGCGGCTGTCGCGGGGGTGGCTTCTGCGGGCATGGCGTCAGGCGTCGGACTGTTCATCGGATGGCCTCGCGCTTGTCGGCGACGCCGGCAAAGGCGCGCGTCTGCTGTGCTGGCAGCGGTGCCTCGGGCCGGGTCTCGAGATGGAAGCGCTGCAGCAGGTTGGCAGCGGCGCGGCGGCGGTAGGCGGCGCTCGCGCGCAGATCGTCGAGCGGCGTGTAGTCGGCCGCGAGTGCGGCCTGGGCGCGGGCGAGGGTGGCCGCGTCCCACGGCTGGCCGAGCAATGCGGCTTCGGTCTGCGCTGCCCGTCGTGGCGTGGCCGCCATGCCACCGAACGCGACGCGCGCAGCGACGACGATGCCGTCGCGGACGCGAATGGCAAACGTCGCGCACAGCGCCGAGATGTCGGAATCGAAGCGCTTCGACAGCTTCCAGCAGCGGAAGTGGAGCGCGCCCTCGCGCTTGCCCTTGTCTGTAGCGGCGGACGCATGCGGCGACGAATCCCCCGGCGCAGCGCGCACCGCGCCAGGGCGTAAGGGCACCTTGACGGTCTCGACGAACTCGTCGGCGGCGAGATCCTTGTTCATGTAGTCGAGGTAGAAGTCCTCCAGCGCCAGCTCGCGCGCGCCGCGCACGCTGCGCAGTACGACGCGGGCGCCGATCGCGATCAGCGCCGGCATCGAATCGCCGATCGGCGAGCCGTTGGCGACGTTGCCGCCGAGCGTGCCGGCGTTGCGCACCGGCGGCGAGGCGAAGCGCTCCCACAGCTCGGCGAGCTCGGGCCAGGCGCGGGTGAGGGCGGCGAAGGCCTCGGTCAGCGTCACTGCCGCGCCGATGTGCAGCCAGCCCTCGGTCTCGTCGATCGTGCGTAAGGCCTCAACACGGCCGAGGTAGAGGATGTCGCCGAGTTCGCGCAGCTGCTTGTTCACCCACAGCCCGATGTCGGTGCAACCGGCGAGCAGAACCGCCTGCGGGCGTGTCGCGCGCAGGGCGGCGAGTTCATCCACGCTGCGCGGGGCGAGGAAGTGCCGGCCGGCGTGGCGGTAGTCGAGCACGTCCTCGCGCTGCAGCACGAGCAGGGCCTGGCGGATCGCCGTGCGCTCGAGCGCCACCGCAGGCAGCTCGAACATGCGCTCGCCGGCCTCGAGGATCGGCCGGTAGCCGGTGCAGCGGCACAGGTTGCCGGTGAGCGCGCTGCGCACCGCCGCGGGGGAGGGGCGCTCGGCCATGGGCGCGGTGGCCGGCGCGGGCACGAAGTCGTTGTAGAGATCCCATAGCGACATCACGAAGCCCGGCGTGCAGAAGCCGCACTGCGAGCCGTGGCAATCGACCATCGCCTGCTGCACCGGGTGCAGCGCCCCGCCGGCCTGGGCGCGCAGGTACTCGACGGTGAACACCGCCTTGCCGTCGAGCGCAGGCAGGAACTGGATGCAGGCGTTGACGCTGGTCAGGTGCAGGGCCTGCTCCGTGCCGCGCAGCTCGCCCACCACCACGGTGCACGCGCCGCAGTCGCCCTCGGCGCAGCCTTCCTTGCTGCCGGTGAGGCCACGCTGCGTGCGCAGCCAGGTGAGCAGGCTGGTGGTGGGAGGCAGGCCCGCGGCCTCCACCGCCTCGCCATTGAGCAGGATGCGGATCGTGTGGCTGTCCATCGCATGGGTCCTTGCAGTGCCGGGGTGCGGCGCGGTCGTGGCCGATCGTGCCGGGCGTGTTCATCACAATCTTAGGCCGTATCGGCGCCGGGTGTGGACGCGGAGGCAGGAGCGCCGGCCGGCGCGCTGGCCAGCCCGTCGGCGGCGTGCTTGAATGCAGCAGGACTTCACCGCCGCGCGTGCCCATGCCCAAGCTGTTCATTTCCTATCGTCGCGAAGACAGCGCCGGCTTCGCCGGCCGGCTCACCGACGCGCTCGAGCAGCGCCTGGGCGCCGGCAGCGTGTTCCGCGACGTGGACGACATCCGCCCGGGCGAGGACTTCGAGGCCGTCATCGAGCGCGGCCTGCGGCAGGTGCAGGCGGTGCTGGTGGTGATCGGCCCGGGCTGGCTCGCGGCTGCCGCCGACGGCCGGCGCCGGCTCGACCAGCCCGACGACTTCGTGCGCCGCCAGGTCGAAAGCGCGCTCGCCAGCGGCAAGCCGGTGGTGCCCATCCTGGTGGGCGGCGCGGCCATGCCGGACGCCGCGGCGCTGCCGCCCGCCCTGCGCGGCCTCGCCAACCGCCAGGCGCTGGTGATGGGTGACGCCTCGTGGGCCGCGGATCTGGCACGCCTGCAGACGGTACTCGCGCAGTGGCTGGAGGCGCCCGCCGCTGCGCCCGCGCCGCGGCGCACGCTGCGGGCAGTGGCGGTCGCGCTGGCGCTGGCGGCGCTCGCCCTCGCCGGCGGGTGGCTGTGGCCGGGCCGCAGCCCCGGGCCGGAGGCCGTCGTCGGCGCCTGGAAGGCCGAGGTGGCCTACCCGTGGAACCTGAGCCTGGAGGAGCGCTTCGACTTCACGCTGCGCGACGGCCGCATCGAGGGCCAGGCGAGCTTCCTCGGCGTGGCGCGCGCGCTCGAGGCGGTGGAGTGGCGCGACGGCCGGCTGCACTTCCTCACCCGCAGCGAGACGGTGTCCGGCGACGAGCCGGCACGCGAGATGGTGCAGCGCTACGAGCTCACCCCTGCAGACAAGGACACCCTGCGCGTGCGGCTGCAGATCCAGCGCAGCCACAGCGTGGATGCGCTGCTCGAATTCGTCGCGCAGCGGCGTTGAGGGCTGAACTCGCGCGCTTGCCAGGGCGCCGCAGCCGCAGCCCCCGGCGCGGACAGCTGCTGCAGCCTCAGATCGCACCGAAGCCGTGGCGCTGGAAGGCGGCCTGCACGTCCGGGGAAAGGAGGTAGTCCGCAAGCTGGCGGGCGGCGGAGGGTGCGTCTGCACGCACGGTCATGCCGTAGCTCGCCCCCACCTGCAGTTCGCTGGGAATGGCCACGATGCGCAACTGCGGCCGCTCGCGCTGGGCGGCGACGGCATTGGTGCAGTAGGTGAGGAAGACATCCGCGCGGCCCTCGTCCATCACCCAGGCATAGGGGTTGCGTCCGGCCGGCGGCTTGGGCGAGTCGGGGCCGCCGGTGAGCTTTGCGGCCTTCGCATCGAGCGCGGCGAAAGCGCCGGCACGGACGCCTTCCGCCTTCTCGAACAGGGCCCACGCATAGTCGCCGGAGGGATCGGCCTTGGGCGTCGATGTCCCGAGCCGCAATGCGGGGTCGAGCAGGGTGTCGAGCAGGGTTTCGGTGCGCGCGTCGACCGTCGGTTGGGTGAGCGCGCACAGCATGTTGCGGGCGAATGTCACCGTGTCCGACCATCCGCCCCGTTGCGCCAGCCGCGTGGGATGCTGGGTGTCGGCCGAGGCGAAGAGCTGGGCCGGTTCGCCCTGCTCGATGCGCTCGCGCAGCAGCCCGGACGGGCCGAAGGTGCGCTGGACCTTGTGCCCGGTGTCCTGCTCGAAGCGATCCGCCACCTCGCTGAGCACCTCGCGCAGGCTGCCTGCGGCATAAAGGCTGATCTCGCTGTGCTGCTGCGCACCGGCGCTGCCATGAACCAGCGCGACAGCCAGAGCGAAGGGGACGAGGGTGCGCTTCATGGTGATCTCCTGGGCTCGGGGAAACCGGAGATGCTAGGCAGCGTGGGCACTCCGGACCATGCGGGTTGACCGCGAATGAAGCGGCCTGCATAGGCCCGGCGCGCTCGCTGCCACCCGCCACGGCTTGCGCTGGCAAGCGTCGGGTCGGCGTGGCAAAGTAGCCGCCAGCCTTTTCATCCGTGCGCCCCCCGCATTCCTTGCTCCCATGTTCTACGGCATCACCGACCTCACCACCTTCATCCTCGGCACCATCTTCATCGTACTGCTGCCCGGGCCCAACTCGCTTTACGTGATGGCGGCGGCCTCGCGCTGGGGTGTGCGCGCCGGCTACCAGGGCGCGGCCGGCATCTTCGTTGGCGACACCATCCTGATGTTGCTCGCGGTGACCGGCATGGCCTCGGTGCTGCGCGCCACGCCCGAGCTGTTCATGGTCATCAAGTACGCCGGCGCGGCCTACCTGGCCTGGGTGGGCGTCAGCCTGCTGCGCGGCGCGCTCGCCACCTGGCGGCGCGGCGACGAGACCGCCGAAGCGGTCGGCGACGGCAAGCCCGACTTCCCGCCGGTGCGCAGCACGCCGCATCCCTTCCGCACCGCGCTCGTGATCAGCCTGATGAACCCGAAGGCGATCCTCTTCTTCGTGTCCTTCTTCATCCAGTTCGTCGATCCCGCCTACGAACACCCGGCGCTGTCCTTCGTGATCCTCGGCGTGATCGTGCAGATCTGCAGCGTGCTCTACCTGTCGGTGCTGATCTATTCCGGCGCTCGTCTCGCCGCCCAGTTCCGCCGCCACCGCCGCGTTGCCGCCGGGGCGACGGCAGGGGTGGGGGGCGTGTTCATAGGCTTCGGCGCCAAGCTGGCGACGGCGACGCTGGGTTGAGCCGAGTCGCCGCGCCTGCGACTGGTATCCGGGCAGTCCGTTCCTGTCGGAGATGATGGGGCAGCAATGCCACCTCCTCTTTCCAGCGCATGTGCGACCGATGCAGAAAATGTATCAACGTTAATTTTACAGCCGGCTATCAGGCTTTGATATTATCTGCAATATCATGATGCGTGTCGTGCTGGATACAAACGTACTGGTTGCTGGCCTGACGAGTCGGTCGGGAGCGTCCTATCAATTGCTGCTTGGCGCGATCGATCGTCGATTCGAGGTGCTTGCGTCACCGCCGCTCTGGCTCGAGTATGAGTCCGTACTCAAGCGCGATGAAATCATGCGGTTGCATGGCCTGAATCGTGCTGACATCGACGACTTCCTCGATGGTCTGGCAACAGTGGTGAGACCGGTACATTTCCATTATTTGTGGCGACCGCAACTTCGCGACCCCAAGGACGAGATGGTCCTTGAGACGACGATGAACGGTCAGGCTGATGCCCTAG
>DMCZ01000200.1:0-2570 GCA_003446655.1 Thauera sp.
GGGTGTCCGAGGCGGAATGCGGTAACCGAACAGTCGCGTCCCGCGGCGGTCGCTGACATCGACGACGAAGTCGGGCTCACGCCCCGGAACCGGGAAGCTGTTGCTGAGCAGCAGCGCGCCCGGGCGCAGCTCCGCAGCTGCTTTCTGCCATACGGCGGCCATCGGGACGGGCGACAGGAAGGCATACACGATGTCGTAGCCCTGCCAGGGGCGGGCGAAGAGGTCGCCGCGCTGGCAGTCGATATTGGGTTGGCGGGCCGCCAGCAGGCGACCCAGGAGCCAGGTTGCGGGGGCGAGCTCGACGCCGGTGAAGCGGCAGTCGGGTCGGGCGCGTGCGAGCGGTCGAAGCAGGGAGCCGGTACCGGCGCCGATGTCGAGCAGCGCCGCAGGCTGCGCCGGCAGCAGGTCGGCAACCGCCGCGGCGGTGCGGCGGTTGCTCAGGTAGAGGGGCACCTGGGTGCGGAAGCTGGTCCAGTACACCAGCACCAGGGCAATGAAGGCGGCGAGATACCAGCCCGGATGCAGGTCGAGGCCTTGCGCGCTCACTACAAGCGGCGCAAAACCGAGATGAATGAGCAGCCACCAGCGTGCGGACCCCAGAAGGTGGGCGGTGAGAGCGGCGCCCACCGCCTGTACCCCAACCAGCGGCCACAGCCCGGTAACCATGCCTGCGCGCGCGAGGGCGAAGGCGGCGGCGATGCCGGCGAACTGGGCGAGCAGGGCCTTGAGGGCTGGAGGCATGGGGCGAAGTCAGGGAGTGCACACGAAGCGCGATGATAGCCCCGCCGCGGCGTCCGGGCCCGGGCGGATGCGAGATCGGCGTCGCGCTCGCGCAGGCCTGGCAGGCCTCAGACGGTGGCGGGCGCGCGGGACGCCGCCTTGGCCGCTGGCGCAGCGGCCGCGGGCGACTCGCGCCAGCGCGCCAGCAGCGCGCGCCGCTGCTGCGCCGCCGCGCGCAGGGTGTAGGCCTTGACGTGGCCGAAGCCGCGGATGTGCTCGGGAAGGCGCGCGATCTCGAGCGCGAGCGGCAGGCGGTCGCGGCTCAGGTGCTCGAGCAGCTCCGCGATGTCGGCTTCGTACTCGGTGATCAGCGCACGCTCGGCGCGGCGCTCGGCGGTGTGGCCGAAGATGTCCCAGCGGGTGCCGCGCAGGCCCTTGAGGCGCGCGAGCAGGCGGAACACCCGCATCATGCCGGGGCCGAAGGCGCGCTTGGCGATATGGCCGGTGTTGGGGTCGGGGCGGGCCAGCAGCGGCGCGGCGAGGTGGAAGCGCACGCTGTAGTCGCCCTCGAAGGTGGCTTCCACCTTCTCCCAGAAGGCGGGGTCGGTATACAGGCGGGCGACCTCGTATTCGTCCTTGTAGGCCAGCAACTTGTGATAGCTGCGCGCCACCGCTTCGGCCAGCGCGGTGCTGTCGGCGCCGACACGCTGCGCCTCGGCCGCGCGCACGCGCTCGACCAGCGCACGGTAGCGCGCGGCGTAGGCGGCGTCCTGGTAGGCGGTGAGGGCCTCGACGCGGCGGGCGACGATCGCGTCGAGGTCGGCCGGGCGCTCGTCCGCGGGCGGGCGGGCGTGGCGCGTGACCGCGGCGAGGTCGTGGGCGGCGCGCCGGCCCCACAGGAAGGCCTTGCGGTTCATCTCCACCGCCACGCCGTTCAGCTCCACCGCCTGCATCAGCGCGGCCTCGGACACCGGCACCAGGCCGCGCTGCCAGGCGAAGCCGAGCAGAAACAGGTTGGTGGCGATGCCGTCGCCGAGCAGCGTGGTGGCGAGCGCCTGGGCGTCGATGAAGTCCGCGCGCAGGGGGGCAGGCTCGTCCGCCCCGATCCCGAGCGCCTCGCGGATCGCGGCGCGCATGCGCTGTTCCGGGAACTGCCAGTCGGGGTCGCGGGTGAAGGCCGAGGTCGGCGTCTCGGCGAGGTTGATCACCGCGCGCGTGCGCCCGGCGGCCATCTTGGCCAGGGCCTCGACGCTGGCACTGACGATGAGGTCGCCGCCGATCACGGCGTCGGCCTCGCCGGCGGCGATGCGCACCGCGTGCAGGGCGTCGGGGTGGTCGGCGATGCGGACGTGGCTGTACACCGAGCCACCCTTCTGGGCGAGGCCGGTCATGTCGAGCACGGTGACGCCCTTGCCGTCCAGATGCGCCGCCATGCCGATCAGCGCGCCGATGGTGATCACCCCTGTCCCGCCGACGCCAGTGACCAGGATGCCGTAGGGGCGCGCGGTGGCCGGCAGCACGGGGGCGGGTGGGGTGCCGAGGTGCGTGTCGTCGGCGGCCAGCGCCATGCCCTTGCGCAGCTGGCCGCCCTCGATGGTGATGAAGCTCGGGCAGAAGCCCTTGAGGCAGGAGTAGTCCTTGTTGCACGAGGACTGGTCGATCTGGCGCTTGCGGCCGAACTCCGTCTCCACCGGCAGGATCGACATGCAGTTCGACTGGATGCCGCAGTCGCCGCAGCCCTCGCACACCGCCTCGTTGATGAACACCCGGCGCGCCGGATCGGGGAAGGCGCCGCGCTTCCTGCGCCGGCGCTTCTCGGCGGCGCAGGTCTGGTCGTAGATCAGCGCGGT
>DMCZ01000200.1:2825-3019 GCA_003446655.1 Thauera sp.
GGGCCGTAGGCGCGTTCGGTGCCGTCGGTGACGACGACGATGTTGTGCACGCCCTCGGCCTGGATCTGGCGCACGAGGGTGGGGACGTCGAGCGGGCCGTCGTGGGGCTGGCCGCCGGTCATCGCCACGGCGTCGTTGTAGAGGATCTTGTAGGTGATGTTCACCTTCGCCGCCACCGCCTGGCGGATCGCCAT
>DMCZ01000200.1:3334-3885 GCA_003446655.1 Thauera sp.
CCGGCCACCGCGCGGCTGCCTTCGGGTACGTGGGTCGAGGTGTTGTGCGGGCAGCCCGAGCAGAAGGTGGGCACGCGGTCGGCAGTGAAGCTGCGATGTGCGAGCGCGGCTTCCTTTGCTTCGAGAAAGGCGAGGCGGGCCCGGATGCGCTCGGAGGTGAAGAAACGATCGACACGCGCCGCGATCACGCGCGCGATCATCGCGGGCGTAAGTTCGCCCGCGGCGGGCAGCAACCAGTCGCCATGGTCCACGGTGCCGTCGGCGCGGCCGATGCGTGCCCACTCGCCCTTCTCGTCGAATTTGCCGATCACGCGCGGGCGCACGTCCTCGCGCCAGTTGTAGAGCTCTTCCTTGAGCTGGTACTCGAGCAGCTGGCGCTTCTCCTCGACGACCAGGATCTCGTCAAGCCCTTCGGCGAAGTGGCGAACACCGTCGGCTTCCAGCGGCCACACCATGCCCACCTTGTAAAGACGGATGCCGATCTCCGCAGCCAGCGCCTCGTCGATGCCGAGGTCGTCGAAGGCCTGGCGCACGTCGAGGTAGCTCTTGCC
>DMCZ01000200.1:4110-4589 GCA_003446655.1 Thauera sp.
TTGAGACCGTCCGCCGGCAGCGCAAAGTCGGTGGGCGTGATGATCTGCACGCGCTGCGGGTCGATGTCCACAGAGGCCGAGGTCTCCACCGTATCGGCCAGTGCCTTGAACGCAACCCAGCAGCCTGAATAGCGAGACAGCGCGTAACCGTGCACGCCGAAGTCGATGTATTCCTGAACGCCTGCTGGCGCCAGCACCGGCATCATCATCGACTTGAAGAAGTGGTCGGTCTGATGCGGCAGGCTCGACGACTTGGCAGCGTGATCGTCACCGGCGACGGCAAGCACGCCGCCATACTTCGAGGTGCCGGCGGCGTTGGCGTGGCGGAAGACGTCGCCGCAGCGGTCCACTCCGGGCCCTTTGCCGTACCACAAGGCAAACACGCCCTGGTAGTCGGCCTCTGGCGTGAGGTTGACCTGCTGCGAGCCCCACACGGCGGTGGCTGCGAGGTCTTCATTGACGGTCTCTTATACACATCT
>DMCZ01000016.1:0-127 GCA_003446655.1 Thauera sp.
GGTCACCGGCAGCGAGCACCGCGTCGAGATCGTAGCTGCCGACGATGTGGCCGAGCACCAGCACCCCGGCCATCAGGCACAGGCCGCCGGTGGCGGTCACCGTGAACGCCATGCGCGCGCCGCGGCG
>DMCZ01000016.1:437-595 GCA_003446655.1 Thauera sp.
GCTCCCAGAACACCACCAGCTGCACCAGATTGCCCGACAGCACCACGCCCAGCATCGAACCCATGAAGGCGAGCAGGAAGGCGAAGAAGCGCGGCACCGGATCTTCGGGCGACATGTAGTAGCGCGCATACAGCACCACCAGCAGGCCGATCGCCAGC
>DMCZ01000016.1:893-1280 GCA_003446655.1 Thauera sp.
GCGATCTGCGGAAACAGCAGGCCGGCGATCACCAGCCCGCACACCGTCACCCCGATCGCCAGCCAGGATTCGCGGTTGCGCGCATCCTGCGGCATCAGGGCGGCAAGCAGACTGCCGACGAAGGGAATGAAGACGAGGGCGGCGAGCAGCATCGGCGCGAATCAGGTGGTAGGCGGTGCGTGCGCATTCGCGGGGGCAATGCCGCGGATGCACGCGCCAAGCATGACGATCGTTCGCCGAGAATATCACAGCAAATTTGATGCCAGCCCACCCCAGACGCCACCGAGCGTCTGTAGTTCCCCCGGACCAGGCTCGCCGCCGTCCGGGGGACGATACGACTCAGCGCGTCTCTGAGAACAGCTCGCGGCCGATCAGCATGCGGCGGAT
>DMCZ01000016.1:1581-4881 GCA_003446655.1 Thauera sp.
CCACCCAGCGCCTGGATCGCCTCGCCCGCCATCCAGGTCGCCTTCTCGGCGGTGTACAGGATCACGCCAGCGGCGTCCTTGCGCAGCGTGCGCGCGTGGTCGATGCGGTCGCAGGCCTGACCCACGGCGTAGGCATAGGCGCGGCAGGCGCTCCAGGTGGAGTACATGTCGGCGATCTTGCCCTGCATGAGCTGGAACTCGCCGATCGGGGTGTCGAACTGCTTCCTCTCGTGCAGGTAGGGCACGACCGCGTCCATGCACGCCGCCATGATGCCGAGCGGACCGCCCGACAGCACCGCACGCTCGTAGTCCAGGCCGGACATCAGCACCTGCACGCCGCGGCCGATGTTGGCCTCGCCGCCGAGCACGTTCTCCAGCGGCACCTCGACGTCGTCGAAGAACAGCGGGAAGGTGTTGGAGCCACGCATGCCGAGCTTGTCGAGGTGGGTACCGCAGGAGAAGCCCTTCATGCCCTTCTCGATGATGAAGGCGGTGATGCCCTTGGGGCCGGCATTGATGTCGGTCTTCGCGTAGACGACCAGGGTGTCGGCGTCGCCACCGTTGGTGATCCACATCTTGGCACCGTTGAGGATGAAGCGATCACCCTTGCGGTCGGCGCGCAGCTTCATCGACACCACGTCGGAACCGGCGTTGGGCTCGGACATCGCCAGCGCGCCGATGTGATCGCCCGAGATCAGCTTGGGCAGGTACTTCTGCTTCTGCGCCTCGGTGCCGTTGCGGCGGATCTGGTTGATGCACAGGTTGGAGTGCGCGCCATAGGACAGGCCCACCGAGGCCGAAGCGCGCGAGATCTCTTCCATCGCCACGATGTGGGCGAGGTAGCCCATGTCGGTGCCGCCGTACTCCTCGCTCACCGTCATGCCGTGCACGCCGAGGTCGCCGAGCTTCTTCCACAGGTCGGCGGGGAACTCGTTGACGCGGTCGATCTCCGCCGCGCGCGGGGCGATCTCCGCCGCGCAGAAGGCCTGCAGCGTGTCGCGCAGGGCGTCGATGGTCTCGCCGAGGTTGAAGTTCAGGCTGGGCACGTTCATGGGGTGTCTCCTTCTCGAGGTTGTCCTGGCGCAGCGGGCAGTGCGCGTCACATCCATGTTCTGAACCATTATGGACGGCCCACGCCCGCGAGGGGGGCGACGAATGGAGCGAGATTAACCGGGCGGTCCGCCCGGCGAGTGCCATCGAGGTTGCAATTCGTGCCACGGTGACTAGGATTCCGGCACATGAAGATCCTCGCCCCCTCGCCCGCCGAACTCACCCGTGGCCGCGCCGCCACACCGATCGCGTTCATCCGCGCAATCGTCACCGGATACCGCCTGCGGGGCATGGATCCGGCCAGCGCGCTCGCCCAGGCGCAGATTCCGCCCGCACTGCTGGACGACCCGGGCGCGCGCGTCACCGCGGCACAGATGGAGCTGCTCTCCGGCGTGGCGATGCAGGAACTCGATGACGAGGCGCTCGGCTGGTTCTCGCGGCGGCTGCCCTGGGGCAGCTACGGCATGCTGTGCCGCGCCTCGATCACCTCGCCGACGCTCGAGGTGGCGCTCAAGCGCTGGTGCCGCCACCACCGCCTGCTGACCGAGGACATCGTGTTCGAGCTGATCATGCCGCGCGCACACACCCCGGGCGTGGCCACGATCCGCGTCACCGAGCACGCCGCGCTCGGCGAGCTGCGCGAGTTCTGCCTCGTCAGCACGCTGCGCTATCTGCTCGGCTACGCCTGCTGGCTGGTGGATTCGCGCATCGCGCTCACCGAGGCCGCCTTCCCGTTCCCGGCCCCGACCCACGCCGACGCCTACGCCTACCTGTTCGCCGGGCCAGCGCGCTTCTCCGCCGAATCCGCCAGCATCAGCTTCGACGCGCGCTACCTCGCGCTGCCGGTGCGCCGCGACGAGAGGGCCCTGCAGACCATGCTGCAGCGCGCATTGCCGCTCACCGTGCTGCAGTACCGCCGCGACCGCCTGCTGGTGCACAGCGTCGCCCAGCTGCTCGCCGCCCACCCCGCCGCCGCCCACACCGCCGAGGACGTCGCCGCCCAGCTCAACACCTCGGTGCGCACCCTGCACCGGCAGCTCAAGGAAGAGGGCGTATCGCTGCAGCAACTCAAGAACGAGGCGCGGCGCGAACACGCGACCCGGCTGCTGCTGCAGACCCGGAAACCGGTGAAGCAGATCGCCGCCGCAGTCGGCTTCGACAGCGAGAAGAGCTTCGCACGCGCATTCAGGGGGTGGACGGGGGTGGCCCCGAGCGCCTATCGGCCAAGCGCCTCGGCCGCGTCATAGCGGAAATCCATGGCGTCGGGCGAACGGCGCGGACGCGCAACCGGCGCGCGGCGCGATGGCAGGGCCGCGTGTGGCCCCGTCAATTCACCGGCATCACGAACTCCGGCCCCTTCGAGCCGCTGTCGGGCCAGCGCTGCATGATGCTCTTGTAGCGGGTGTAGAAGCGCACGCCCTCCTCGCCATAGGCGTGGTGGTCGCCGAACAGGCTCTGCTTCCAGCCGCCGAAGGAGTGCCAGGCCATCGGCACCGGGATCGGCACGTTGATGCCCACCATGCCGACCTGGATGCGGTTGGCGAAGGCCTGCGCGGTGCGTCCGTCGCGGGTGTAGCAGGCGACACCGTTGCCGAAGGCGTGGGCGTTGACCAGCGCCACCGCGTCGGCGAAGGTGGGCACGCGCACCACGCACAGCACCGGCCCGAAGATCTCCTCGTCGTAGATCCGCATCCCGGGGCGCACATGGTCGAACAGCGTGGGGCCGACGAAGAAGCCGTGCTCGCGCCCCGGCACCGTCAGGCCGCGGCCGTCGAGCACCAGCTCGGCGCCCGCCTCCACCCCGGCGGCGATGTAGGCCTCGATGCGCGCCTTGGCCTCGGCGGTGACCACCGGGCCCATGTCGGCGCCCGGCGCCTCGCCGTCGTCGACGCGCAGCGCCTGCGCCCGCGCCCTGACCCGCGCCACCAGCGCGTCGGCGATCGAACCCACCGCGACTGCCACCGAGATAGCCATGCAGCGCTCGCCGGCCGAACCAAAAGCGGCGCCGATCAGGCCGTCGGCGGCCTGGTCGAGGTCGGCGTCGGGCATCACCACCATGTGGTTCTTGGCGCCGCCCAGCGCCTGCACGCGCTTGCCGTGGCGCGCCGCGGTCTCGTGGATGTGGCGTGCGATCGGCGTCGAGCCGACGAAGCTCACCGCGGCGACGTCCGGATGGGCGAGCAGCGCATCCACCGCCACCCGGTCGCCCTGCACCACGTTGAACACCCCCGCCGGCAGCCCGGCCTCGCG
>DMCZ01000082.1:0-4400 GCA_003446655.1 Thauera sp.
AGATGTGTATAAGAGACAGGTGCTGCTGTTCGCGCTGATGGGCGTCGTGCCGGGGCTGGTCATCTATGCGGTGTCACTGCAGTTCGTCGTGCGCAGCATCGAATCCTGGTTTGATGTACGCGTGGATTCCGCGCTCGAGGGTGGCATCGCGCTCGGCCAGAATGCTCTCGACTACCTCGTGACCCAGGTCCGCGGCAAGGCCGATGACATGGCCCTCGACCTAGAAGGCGCCGCGCAGGGGGCGGGCACGCGGCTCAACCGCCTGCGCGAACAGGCAGGAATAAGCAGTGCCACCATCCTCTCGGCCAACGGCCAGGTGCTGGCCACGGCCTCGGAGTCGGGCCAGAGCCTGATTCCGGATCTGCCCGGCCCGGCGGAGCTGCGCCAGGCCCGCCAGGTCAGGCAGTTCCATTCAGTCGACAGCCTGGCGGACGGCCGCCTCGTGATCCGCGTCATCACATCGATCCCGGTGCGCACGCTGGCGGGCGATGCGCGGCTGCTGGTGCTGAGCCAGCCCGTACCCGAGTCCTTCGGCCGCCACGCCGACGCGGTGCAGGAGGCCTATCGCGAATACCAGCAGCTGACACTGGGACGTAGCGGCCTCAAGCGCATCTACACCGTTACCCTGAGCCTGACCCTGCTGCTCGCCCTGCTTGGTGCCCTGGCCGTTGCCGTGCTGATTGCCCGGCGCCTGGCTGCGCCGTTGCTGATCCTGGCGGAAGGCACGCAGGCGGTCGCCCAGGGCGACTTCAGCCCGCGCCAGGCCCTGCCTGCCAACGACGAGCTCGGCGTGCTGACACAATCCTTCAACCGCATGACGCGTCAGCTCCAGGAGGCGCGCGCCGCGGCCGACCGCAACCGCGCCGAGGTCGAGGCTGCGCGCGCCTATCTCGAGTCGGTGCTCGCCAACCTGTCCACCGGCGTGCTCGCGTTCTCGCCCGAGGGCCACCTGCGCGCGGCGAACCATGGTGCGCTGCAGATCCTGGAGGACGACCTCGCCGGTTTCGAGGACATCACCCTCGAGGCCTGGCCGCGCCATCCCGAGCTGCGCGACGTGCTGCGCGAGGGCTTCGCCACCAACGAGGGTGACTGGCAGCAGCAGATGGAGTTGCCCGTCAAGGACAGCACGCCGCGCACGCTGCTGATCCATGGTTCGCGCCTGCCGGTGAGCACCGGCGGCGGCCTGGTGGTGGTGTTCGATGACATCTCCAGCCTGGTCGCGGCGCAACGCACGGCGGCCTGGGGCGAAGTGGCGCGCCGCCTGGCGCACGAGATCAAGAACCCGCTGACGCCGATTCAGCTCTCGGCCGAGCGGCTCGCCTTCAAGCTCGCCGACCGCCTCGACGACAGCGGGCGCGAGATGCTCGAGCGCGCGACCACGACGATCGTCAACCAGGTCGAGGCCATGAAGAACCTGGTCAACGCCTTCCGCGACTATGCGCGCCTGCCGGCGCCCACGCTCGCCGCGATCGATCTCAACGCGCTCATCCGCGAGGTGCTCAATCTCTACGAGAGCGCCAGCGTGCGCATCCGCACCGAGCTGGGCAGCAATCTGCCGCTCGTGCAGGGCGATGCCACGCAGATCAGACAGGTGATCCACAATATGCTGCAGAATGCGCAGGATGCGCTCTCCGCCCAGGACGACGGCGAGATCGGCGTCCTCACGCGACGGGAGGGCGAGCGCGCAGTGCTGCTGTTCCGCGACAACGGGCCCGGCTTCCCGGCGGAAGTGCTGGCGCGCGCCTTCGAGCCGTACTTCACCACCAAGTCGCGCGGCACCGGCCTTGGCTTGGCCATGGTGAAGAAGATCGTGGACGAGCACGGTGGCGACGTCCGCCTGAGCAACCGCGAAGGCGGCGGCGCCGAGGTGCGCATCCGGCTGCGGCTCGCCGAACATAACGAAGCTTGAAGAAACGCAATGGCAAAAATCCTCATCGTTGACGACGAAATCGGCATCCGCGAACTGCTGTCCGAGATCCTGCGTGACGAAGGCCACGACATCCTGCTGGCCGAGAACGCGAGCGCGGCGCGCGCGGCGCGCAACGCGGTGCGGCCCGACATGGTGCTGCTCGACATCTGGATGCCGGACACCGACGGCATCACCCTGCTCAAGGAATGGGCGGCCAACGGTCAGCTCAACATGCCGGTCGTCATGATGTCGGGGCACGGCACCATCGATACGGCGGTCGAGGCCACGCGCATCGGTGCGATCGATTACCTCGAGAAGCCGATTGCGCTGCAGAAGCTGCTCGCCGCCGTCAAGCGCGGTCTGCAGCGCCCGCAGGCCCCGGGGGCACCGGCGCCACTGACGCTGGCAGCCTTCACCCGTTCGGTGCCGCTGCGCGAGCTCAAGCGCCGCGTCGAACAGATCAGCAGCAGCTCGCGCGTGCTGTTGCTGCGTGTCGGGGCGGGCACGCTGGCCGAACTGGTGGCACGCAGCGTGCAGGCCTCGAATGCGCCCTGGCTCGATCTCACCGGCGTCACCGCCCCGCTCGACATCAGTCAGCTGCAGGCTGCTCATGGGGGCGTCCTCTTCGTCGGTGAGCTTGCGCGGCTGTCACGCGCGCAGCAGAAGAACCTGGCCTTCGCGCTCGATCGTCTCGATCGCTACGACTTGCGCCTGGTGGTCGCCACCGACCGCAGCCTCGAGGGCCTGATCGGCGAGGGTTGGGAGGAGGGGCTGCTCAGCCGCCTGTTCGAAGTCAGTCTTGCGCCGCCGTCGATTGCCGACGTGCGCGACGATCTGCCCGAGCTCGTCAGCCAGCTGCTGCTGCATCTGGTTGAAGCGGGTGAGGTGCCGCTGCGCCGATTCTCGACGGCGGCGCTGAACCAGCTGCGCAACCTGCCCTGGCCGGGCGGTTATCCCGAGCTGCGCGCCGCGGTGAAGTCGCTCGCCCTCGGAACGCTCGAAGAGGAGATCGGCGCCGGTGAGGTACGCCGCCTGCTGCCGGCCGACCTTGCGGCCGGCGCGTGCGGCGTTTCGCTTGACCAGCCCCTTCGCGAGGCGCGCGAGGCCTTCGAGCGCATGTACTTCGAGCACCACTTGCGTCTCGAGGGCGGCAACATGACGCGGCTGGCGGAAAAGACCGGCCTCGAGCGCACCCACCTCTACCGCAAGCTCAAGCAGCTCGGCTTGCAGGCCGGGCGGCGGCATGAGGAAAACTGAGCTTCCCGACGCGTGTGGCCGGCGGGATGCTGCAATGCACAATCCGCTTTGTCGCGATGGAGGGTGGGCGTAGAATCATCCGCTTACATTCAGTCGGGTAGAGCAGGGTGAAGATCATCATTCTGGGGGCCGGCCAGGTCGGCGCGTCGGTGGCGGAGAACCTGGTATCGGAGGCGAACGACATCACCCTGGTCGATACCAGCGACGAGTACCTGGCGGCGTTGCGCGAGCGTCTCGAGGTCCGGACCGTATGTGGCAATGCAGCGTCGCCCCGCGTGCTGAGGGAGGCCGGCGCCGAGGATGCCGACCTGCTGATCGCCGTCACCCAGTCCGACCAGACCAACCTGTGCGCCTGCCGCATCGCCAAGGCGCTGTACAACCTGCCCACGCGCATCGCGCGCCTGCGCTCCACCGATTACGTCGACCACCCTGAGCTGCTCGACGACGACAACTTCGCCGTCGACTTCTCGATCTGCCCCGAGCAGGTCGTCACCGACTACATCAAGCGCCTGATCGCCTTCCCCGAGGCGCTGCAGGTGCTCGAGTTCGCCGACGGCGTGGTGAGCCTGATCTGCGTGCGCGCCTTCGAGGGCGGTCCGCTGGTCGGGCATCCGTTGAAGGCGCTGCGCTTCCACCTGCCCAACGTCGAGGTGCGCATCGCCGCGATCTACCGCAACGGCGAGCCGATCATGCCCGAGGGCGACACGATCATCCTCCCGGATGACGAGGTGTTCTGCCTTGCCGCGACCGTGCACATCCGCCAGGTGATGCGCGAGCTGCGCCGCTCCGACAAGCCGATGCGCCGGATCATGATCGCGGGTGGCGGCAACATCGGCTTCCGGCTGGCGCAGTCCATCGAGCACAACTACCACGTCAAGATCCTCGAGCTGAACCGTACCCGAGCCGAGACGCTGGCCTCGCAGCTGTCGAACGCGCTCGTGCTGCGTGGCGACTCGACGGACGAGAAGCTGCTCGAGGGCGAGGGCATCGACGAGACCGATCTGTTCGTCGCCCTCACCAACGACGAGGAGGACAACATCATGTCCGCCTCGCTCGCCAAGCGCATGGGCGCGCGCCGCACGCTGGCGCTGATCAACCGCAGGAGCTACGTCGATCTGGTGCAGGGCGGCCCGATCGACATTGCGATCTCGCCGGCCCACACCTCGATCGGCACGCTGCTCGCCCACGTCCGCCGCGGCGACGTGGTCGCGGTGCACAGCCTGCGCCGCGGCGC
>DMCZ01000082.1:4719-5313 GCA_003446655.1 Thauera sp.
GTGAAGAACGAGGACGGGCGCGTGATCCGGCGCGAGGTGCTGATGCCGCACCACGACACCGTGATCGAGGAGGACGACCACGTGATCGTGTTCTGTACGAGCAAGAAGCTCGTGCAGAAGGTCGAGAAGCTGTTCCAGGTCGGCTTCCACTTCCTCTGAGATGCAGACGACTCTTCGCCCCTATCACCCCGCGCTCAACGCGCTCGGGCTGATCATCATGATCTTCGGCCTGCTGATGGGCTTTCCGCTCGCCGTCTCGGCCTGGGTGGGGGATGGCGCCACGCTGGCCTACGACCAGGCGCTGTTCGTGACCTTCGTTGCCGGCTTGCTGCTGTGGGGGGCGACGCGCACCGAACGCCGCGACCTGCGCGTGCATGACGGCTTCCTGCTGGTGGCGGCGACCTGGGTGGTGCTGCCGCTTTTCGGCGCCTTGCCGCTGCTTGCCTATATCCCCGAGCTGCGCTTCACCGATGCCTATTTCGAGGCGGTGTCCGGGCTCACCGCCACCGGTGCGACCGTGCTGACCGGACTCGACGACCTGCCGGTGTCGATCAACCTGTGGCGCACCTTCATGCACTGGGTGGGCGGCATGGG
>DMCZ01000082.1:5582-6383 GCA_003446655.1 Thauera sp.
TGGGCGGCTTCTCGAACAAGGATGCCTCGCTCGGACACTTCGACAGCCTCCAGGTCGAGATCGTCGTCGTCGTGTTTGCGCTGCTGGCGGGGCTGAACTATGCGACCCACTACCTCGCGCTGATGCGGCGCTCGTTCCGCCCCTACCTGCGCGATCCCGAAATCCCGTTCTATTTTCTGGTGCTCGCATTCAGCACCCTGATGCTGACCGTCTATCTGCTGGTCCAGGGCGTGTTCACGGATGTTGGCGAGGCATTTCGCTACGTCGCCTTCCACGTCGTCTCGATCTCGACCTCGCTCGGCCTGGCTACCCACGACTACACGCTGTGGCCGATGTTCGCCCAGATCTGGATCCTGTTCCTGGGCAGCTTCATTGCCTGCTCGGGCTCCGCCGGCGGTGGCATCAAGATGATGCGGGCGATGATCCTGTACAAGCAGGTCTTTCGCGAGATCGTGCGCTCGCTGCATCCGAACGCCGTTCGCCCGGTACGCATGGGCACGAAGCCGGTGTCCGAGAACATCCTGCACGCCGTGCTTGGTTTCAGCTTCATGTACATGGTGTCGATCGTCACCCTGACCCTGGTGCTGTCGGCCACGGGCCTCGAACTGGTCACCGCCTTTTCGGCGGTGGTGGCCTGTCTCAACAACACCGGCCCCGGCCTCGAGGCGGTGGGCCCGGCCTCGAACTACCAGGCCCTCGAGGCCTTCCAGAAGTGGGTGCTGGCGTTCGCGATGATCCTTGGCCGGCTGGAGATCTTCACTTTCCTGGTCGTGCTCACCCCCACGTTCTGGCGGCGCTGAG
>DMCZ01000082.1:6606-8866 GCA_003446655.1 Thauera sp.
TTGCCTGCACTGAAGGACTCGACGTGAGCCGACTGAAGAACGACACTTTCCTGCGCGCGCTGCTGCGCCAGCCCACCGAATACACCCCCGTCTGGCTGATGCGCCAGGCCGGGCGCTACCTGCCGGAGTACTGCGAGACGCGTCGCCGCGCCGGCAACTTCCTGAATCTGTGCAAGAGTCCGGCGATGGCCTGCGAGGTTACCCTGCAGCCGCTGGCGCGCTACGACCTCGACGCCGCGATCCTGTTCTCCGACATCCTCACCGTGCCGGATGCGATGGGACTCGGGCTCTACTTCGCCGAAGGCGAGGGGCCGCGCTTCGAGCGCCCGCTCAAGGACGAGTGGGAGATCCGCAACCTCTCCGCGCCCGATCCCCACGCCGAGCTGCAGTACGTGATGGATGCGGTGAGCGAGATCCGCCGCGCACTCGACGGCAGCGTGCCATTGATCGGCTTCTCCGGCAGCCCGTGGACGCTGGCCTGCTACATGGTCGAGGGCGGCTCGTCCTCCGACTACCGCAAGGTCAAGAGCCTGGCCTACAGCCGGCCTGACCTGATGCACCACATCCTCGACGTCACCGCCCAGGCGGTGGTCAAGTATCTGAACGCCCAGATCGAAGCCGGCGCGCAGGCCGTAATGGTGTTCGACTCCTGGGGCGGCGTGCTGTCCGAGGCGGCGTACAGGGAGTTCTCGCTGCGTTACCTGGAGCAGGTGGTGGCGGGCCTGATCCGCGAGCGCGATGGCCAGCGGGTGCCGAGCATCGTGTTCACCAAGGGCGGCGGGCTCTGGCTGGAATCGATCGCCGCCATCGGCTGCGACGCCGTGGGCCTCGACTGGACCATGGACATCGGCCGCGCCCGCGCCCTGGTGGGCGACAAGGTGGCCTTGCAGGGTAACCTCGACCCCAACGTGCTGTTCGCGCCGCCCGAGGCGGTGGCCGCGGAGACCCGCCGCGTGCTCGATGCCTTCGGCAATCATCCCGGCCATGTCTTCAACCTCGGCCATGGCATCTCACAGTTCACGCCGCCCGAGAACGTCAGCGTGCTGGTCGACACCGTACACGCGTACAGCCGCGAGATCCGTGCGCGCGGCTGAGCGCGGCCGTCTTGGGGGGCGATCCGGCACGGCGCCGGCCGCCGCCTGTCAAGCACAAAATTGCGCTTCTGGTGCTTGACTTATGCACATCCAGCCGTTCCAGGCCCGGTTGCCGTGGAGAAATCGGGCGCCATCCGTGAATTTTAATAAGTCATTGAAAAACAAAGAATAAAAATTCGCGTAATGTTAAGGCAGTGTGACGAAAAGCCTTATGTGGCGCCGGTTTGGGGCTGATTCACCCAGCTTTTCAACAAACTTATCCACAGGTTTTGTGGACAAGCGAAAAGGGCCATTTGCGGCCAGAGACTTGATGCGCGTTTCCTCCATCACGTCTTACAAAGCGCGCATAAGCATCTGAAGTAAAAACAGTTCTGTCGAGCTCACCGCGAAGCCATGGCCATCGTCCGCGTTGCCCTGCCTATCCCACTGCCGCAAGTGTTTGATTACGCTGCGGCAGATGCCACCGAGGCGGACATCGGGCGGTGCGTGAAGGTGCCGTTCGGTCGTGGCGAGCGCAACGGACTGATCGTCGACCTTGGTGAGGTGGGCGAGATCGACGCGGCGCGCCTGAAGGTGGTGCACCACATCCAGCGCAGCGTGCCGGCGCTGCCCGCCGACTGGCTGGCGCTGGTCGGCTTCGTCGCCCGCTATTACCACGCGCCGCTTGGCGAGGTGGTGGCGCTCGCGCTTCCTCCGGGCCTGCGGCGCGCCGACGGGGTCAGCGATGCGGACGAGGATCCGCTGCTCGACCTCAGCCCGGCGGGCCGGGGTGCGCTCGCCGCTGCCAAGCGGGCCAGCAAGGCGCTCACGTTGCTGCAGGCGCTCGCGATGGCGTCCGGGCCGTGGCGACGCAGCGTGATTCGCGCCCTGGACGGCGGCGAGGCGGTCGGCGACCTGCTGCGGCGCGGCTGGCTGATGGCGGCCGTCGAGGACAGCCGCGCCGCGCACGGCACCGGCACGCTGCCTGGCCTCACTGCGGAGCAGGCCGCCGCGGTCGACGCAATCCTCGCCGGCGGGCCGGGTTTTCGCCCCTGGCTGCTGCACGGCGTCACCGGCAGCGGCAAGACCGAGGTCTATCTGCGCCTGGCTGCGCACATGCTGGCGCAGGGCCGCCAGGTGCTGATGCTGGTGCCCGAGATCGCGCTCACCCCGCAGCTCGAGCAGCG
>DMCZ01000082.1:9058-11758 GCA_003446655.1 Thauera sp.
CGCGCGCTCGCGCGGCTTCGTGCAGGCGCTCACCGGGCGCGCCGACATCGTGCTCGGCACCCGGCTGGCGGTGTTCGCGCCGCTGCCGCGGCTCGGGCTGATCCTGGTCGACGAGGAGCACGACGCCTCCTACAAGCAGCAGGAGGGCGTGCGCTACTCGGCGCGCGACGTCGCGGTGTGGCGCGCGCGCCAGCGCGACGTGCCGGTGGTGCTCGGCTCGGCCACGCCCTCGCTCGAGACCTGGTATCACGCGAAAAGCGAACGCTATGCGCTGCAGACCCTGAGCCAGCGCGCGGTCGCCGCCACGCTGCCGACGGTGCGCTGCATCGACACCCGCCGCATCAAGCTCGACGAGGGTCTCAGCCCCGCGCTGCAGGCCGCGATCGCGCAGCGCCTCGAGCGTGGCGAGCAGAGCCTGGTCTTCCTCAACCGCCGTGGCTACGCGCCGGTGCTGTCGTGCCCGTCCTGCGGCTGGGTCAGCCGCTGCCCGCATTGCACCGCCAACCTCGTCGTGCATCTGGCCGACCGCCGCCTGCGCTGCCACCACTGCGGCTGCGACGGCCCCATTCCGCACGCCTGCCCGAGCTGCGGCAACCAGGACATCCAGCCCTTCGGCCGCGGCACCCAGCGCATCGAGGCGCGCGTGGCGGAGCTGTTCCCGCAGGCGCGCGTGCTGCGTGTGGACCGCGACGCTGCGCGCACCCGCGCGCAGTGGGAGAAGCTGCTCGACACCATCGCCGCCGGCGAGGCCGACATCCTGGTCGGCACGCAGATGATGGCCAAGGGCCACGACTTCCCCAAGCTCACGCTGGTCGGCGTGATAGGCGCCGATTCCTCGCTGCACGCCGCCGACTTCCGCGCCCCCGAGCGCCTGTTCCAGCAGCTGATGCAGGTCGGCGGCCGCGCCGGGCGCGGTGCGTTGCCGGGCGAGGTGCTGATCCAGACCGAGTACCCGATGCACCCGCTCTACCTGCAGCTGGCGAAGCACGATTTCGACGCCTTCGCCCGCATGGCGCTGCAGGAGCGCCGCGCCGCGGGCTTTCCGCCCTTCACCCACCAGGCCATGTTGCGCGCCGACGCGCCAGCGCTCGAGGACGCGGTCGAATTCCTGCGTCACGCCCGCCGGCTTGCCGAGGAACGCGCGCCCGAGGCGCTGCGCCTCTACGACCCCGTGCCGATGCGCATGACCCGGCTGGCCCGCCGCGAGCGCGCCCAGCTGCTGGTCGAGGCCGACCAGCGCGGGCCGCTGCAGGCCTTCCTGTCCGAGTGGGTCGCGGTGCTTTACCGCCAGCGCACCGCACGCGAGCTGCGCTGGCAGCTCGACGTCGATCCGCTGGACGTCTGATCGGCACGGGCGGGCTGCCGGCCCTGGCGGCCGCGCTCACGGGGGGCGCTCCGCGGCTCAGGCCGCGGCGGCCGGCCACAGCCAGGCGGCGCCGCGCACGCCCGAGGCGTCGCCGTGGCGCGCCGGCAGCAGGCGCGTCACGACCTGGTCCGAGAACACGTGCGCGCCCCACAGTCGCGGCACGTTGACGTAAAGGCGCTCGATGCGCGACAGCCCGCCGCCGAGCACGATCACGTCCGGATCGAGCAGGTTGATCACGCCGGCGAGCGCGCGTGCGAGTCGCGCCTCGTAACGCGCCAGGGTGGCGTCGCAGGCGGGGTCGCCGGCGGCGGCAAGCGCGGCGATCGTCGCCGCATCGAGGGCTTCGCCGCCATGGCGCAGGTGATCGGCGGACATCCCGGGACCGGATAGCCAGGTCTCGATGCAGCCGGCGCGCCCGCAGTAGCAGGCCGGCAGCGGCAGGTCGTCGACGGTGGGCAGGGGCAGCGGGTTGTGGCCCCATTCGCCGGCCACGGCGTTGGCGCCGACGAGCAGCCTGCCATCGATGACGATGCCGCCGCCCACGCCGGTCCCGAGGATGGCCGCGAACACCGTGTGAGCGCCGGCCGCCGCGCCGTCGGCGGCCTCGGAGACCGCCAGGCAGTTGGCGTCGTTGGCGAGCCGGAGCGGACGCTCGAGCAGCGCCTCCAGGTCATGCTGCAGCGCCTGGCCATTCAGGCAGGTGGAGTTCGCGTTGCGGATGCGGCCGTCCCGCGGCGAGGGCGAGCCGGGCGTGCCGATGCCGACGCTGGCGGTGGTGCCGACGGCCGCTTCCGCCTCACGGACCAGCGCCGCGATTGCCTCGAGCGTTGCGCGGTAGTCGTGGCGGGGCGTCGGCACGCGCTTGCGCCAGCGCACATTGCCGTCCCGGTGAAGCACCACTAGCTCGATCTTGGTGCCGCCGAGGTCGATACCGATACGGTCGCCCATGGTCGAGCCGCGGCCTTCAGTCGCGCTCGGCCGCGTCGCGATAGCGCTCCATCGCCTCCTCGCGATCGCCGGCGCTGACGCCGAGGTCGCGCACCAGGCCATCCTGCAGGCTGTAGCACCAGCCGTGCACGGTCACGCTCTGGCCGCGCTGCCAGGCTTCGCGCAGCACGGAGGTCTGGCAAACGTTCACCACCTGGTGCATGGCGTTGAGTTCGCACAGGCGATCGGCTCGCGCCACCGGATCTTCAATGCGCTCGAGGCGGTCGAGGTGGCGGTCGCGCACGTCCTGGATGTGGCGCAGCCAGTTGTCGGTGAGCCCCGTCCTGTTGTCGTTCATCGCCGCCTTGACGCCGCCGCAGCCGTAGTGGCCGACGATCAGGATGTGC
>DMCZ01000241.1:0-4091 GCA_003446655.1 Thauera sp.
TGTATAAGAGACAGGCTTCTAGCTCGGGCTGGCGGTGGCTTTCCTGTCCGCGCTGCTGTGCGCCTTTGCGCTGTCGATCGGCAGTTTCTGGCTGCTCGTGGCGGGCACGGTGGTCGCCGGTTACTACAGCGCCAACGGCCAGCTCTACCGCTTTGCCGCCGGCGAGCTGGCGCCGGCGTCCTTTCGCGAGAAGGCCGTGTCGCTCGTGCTCGCGGGCGGCCTGATCGGTGCGGTGTTCGGGCCGAACCTCGCCAACTACACCCGCGAGGCGATGGGAGCACCCTTCCTCGGCTCTTACCTTGCGCTCGCGGTGGTGGCGCTGGTGTCGATGGCGGTGATGGCGGGGATCCAGTTCCCGCCCGAGCCTGAAAGAAAGGCGGGTGCAGGCGGCGGACGGCCACTCGGCGAGATCATGCGCCAGCCGGTGTTCATCGTGTCCACGCTGGGTGCGGCCCTGAGCTACGGCGTGATGAACCTGCTGATGGCAGCGACGCCGCTGGCGATGGACGTCTGCGGCATGCCGTTCTCGGATGCAGCGCTGGTGCTCGAGTGGCACGTGATCGGCATGTTCGCTCCGGGCTTCTTTACCGGGCACCTGATCAAGCGCTTCGGCGTGCTGCAGGTGATGGGTGTGGGGGTCGCGTTCAACCTGGGCTGCATCGCGGTCGCGTTGTCGGGGCAGGACCTGCATCAGTTCCTGATCGGGCTGTTCCTGCTCGGTGTGGGCTGGAACTTCCTCTTCACCGGCGCCACCGCGCTGGCGATGGAATCCTATCGCCCGGAAGAGAAGGACAAGGCGCAGGCGGCGATCAACTTTGCGGTGTTCGCGGTCATGGCGCTGACTTCGTTTGCGTCCGGTGCGCTGGTGACCACGCAGGGCTGGACGCTGCTCAACGTCGGCTCGCTGCTGCCGGTGGGTGTGACGGGCGCGGCGCTGGTGTGGCTCGCATGGCAGCGGCAACGCGCGGGGGGGCTGCGCGCGTGAATTTTCTTGCCCATGCCTTGCTGGCCGGTCGGACGCCGGCTCTGGTCGTGGGCGGGGTCGCCGGCGACTGGATCAAGGGGACGCTGCCGGCCGGTCTGCCCGAGGATCTCGCGCGTGGCGTGGCCCTGCACCGTGCGATCGATGCGTTCGCCGAGACGCATCCTGCCTTCTGCGCGAGCCGGGCGCGGATGTCACCGGGGCGCCGACGCTACGCGGGGGTGCTGGTCGACATCTTCTACGATCATCTGCTGGCGCGCGACTGGGCCCGCTACCACGACGAGACGCTCGCCGGCTATTGCGCAGCGGTCTATTGCCAGATCGCCGAGCGGCGTGATGACTTGCCGCCCTCGGCGCACCACGCGCTCGAATTGATGGCGCGCGAGGACTGGCTGCAATCCTATGCCCGGGTCGAGGGCATCGCCGACGTGCTCGTGCGCATGTCCCGCCGCGCCCGCCAGCCCAATCCCCTGGCGGGTGCAGAGGTCGACTTTGTCGCCGCAGCCGAGGGCTTCGAAAACGATTTTCGCGCCTGGCTGCCGGATGCACGGCGCTTCGTGGATGGCTGGCTCGCCGCGCGATGAGCGCGATCGTCAGGCCGCGATCCGCAGACAGGAAAGGATTTGACGCTCATGGATAGAGGATGGCTCTTCATCGGCGCCCTGTCGGCCGCGACGGCGGTGGGCCTGGGGGCGTTCGGCGCGCACGGCCTGCGTGAAATGCTGACCCCGGAGATGCTCGCGGTGTTCGAGACCGGGGTGCGATATCAGATGTATCACGCGCTGGCACTGGTCGCGCTCGGACTCGCCGGCAAAGCCTTGCTGGGGCGCCTGGCGAGCGTGGCCTGCGGGCTCTTCGTTGCGGGCTCAGTGTGCTTTTCGGGCAGCCTGTACCTGCTGACGCTCTTCGGCACCAGGGGCCTTGGCCTGGTGACGCCACTCGGCGGCGTGATGCTGCTCACGGGCTGGCTCGTGCTGGCGTGGGCCGCGCTGAAGTCCGGGCGGAGGCGCGCCTGACGAGCGTGCCGGCCGGCCTCAGGTCAGGCGGACCTTGCGCGCGGCCAGCGCCTCGGCAAGGGTGGCGAACTCCCGTGTGCGGTCGGCGCTGAGGCGGAAGAAGATCCGGTTGTCCTGCGTCCGTCCGCAGTAGCTGCGGATGATCACGCGCTCGATGCCGGGAATGCCGGGATTGGATTCGACGGTCTTGATTGCGCCGGTGCCGGTGTCGTACACACCGGGCCGTTCCCTGAAGCCGTAGGGGTCGTCCATGCAGCGGTCGTTCATGAGCAGCTACTCCTCGAACAGGTGATGCACGCATAAAGATAGCACTGGCTGCGGCCGGGTGTTCAGTGGCGAAGGGCGCTGTGCGGATGGTCTGCCTAGGCCGGCGGGCGCAGGCCGCGTGGCGCTAATCAGTGAAAGTCCCGGCTGGGTGCGGTCAGTGCGCCCAGCAGCGCGGAATGGTCCACCACCCGGTTCGCGACCAGATGCACGACGCGCCCCTGGCGGCTGATCTGGCCGAACACGCCCATCAGCCGCGCACCGAGCAGGATGCGGCGCTGCTGCTCGAAGAGCTCGGGGCGGACGATGACGTTGGTGAGCCCGGTCTCGTCTTCCAGCGTCACGAACAGCGTGCCCTTGGCGGTGCCCGGACGCTGCCGGCAGGTAACCAGGCCGGCGCCGCGGGCGAGCATGCGGTCGGGGGCGGCGGCGATGTCGGCAGCGGTGAGAAAACGCAGGCCGGCGAGCCGGTCGCGCACGAAGGACAGCGGGTGGCGGCCGAGGGTGAAGCCGAGGCGGGCGTAGTCGGCGAGCAGGTCCTCGGCCTCGGCTGGCGCCTCGAGCGTGGCGGCGACGTCGCCACCGGGGGCGGCGGCGAGCAGGCCGGGCAGGGGGACGGCGCCGCTCGCCTGCCACAGCGCCTGGCGGCGATGGCCGGCGAGCTTGGCGAGCGCGCCGCCGGCGGCCAGCGTGCGCAGGTCACCGGCGTCGAGCCGGGCGCGCGCGGCGAGGTCCTGGGTGTCGGTGAAGGCGCGTTCACCGCGCGCGGTGATGATGCGCGCGGCGGCCTCGCGTGCCAGGCCGCGGATCATGCGCAGGCCGAGGCGCACCGCAGGCTGCGGGGGCACGGGCGGCGCGACGCTCGCAGTCACCGCTTCAGGTCCGGTCGTGGCGCCCCCTGCAGCTTCCAGCGTGCAGTCCCACTCGCTGACGGTCACATCTGCCGCCCGCACCTCCACCCCATGCCGGCGCGCGTCCTGGATCAGCTGCGAGGGCGAATAGAAGCCCATCGGCTGGCTGTTGAGCAGCGCAGCGAGGAAGGCCGCAGGCTCGAAGCACTTGAGCCAGGCCGAGGCATAGACCAGCAGCGCGAAGCTGGCGGCGTGGGACTCGGGAAAGCCGTAGCTGCCGAAGCCTTCGATCTGCTGGCACAGGCGCTGGGCGAAGTCGGCGTCGTAGCCCTTGTGCGCGAGCCCGGCGAGCAGCTTCTCGCGGTAGCGTTCGAGCTCGCCCTTGCGCCGCCAGGCGCCCATTGCACGTCGCAGCTGGTCGGCCTCGCCGCCGGTGAAGCCGGCCGCGACCACCGCGAGCTGCATCACCTGCTCCTGGAAGATCGGCACGCCCAGCGTGCGCGCGAGCACGCCGCGGATCTCCTCCTTCAGGTCGACGAGCGGATCTTCGCCGCGTGCCACGCGCTCGCGCGCCTGCAGGTAAGGATGGACCATGCCGCCCTGGATCGGGCCGGGGCGGACGATGGCGACTTCCACCACCAGGTCGTAGAAGCGGCGCGGCTTCAAGCGCGGCAGCATGGTCATCTGCGCGCGCGACTCGACCTGGAACACGCCGACCGAGTCCGCCCGCGACAGCATCGCGTACACCTCCGGGCGCTCGCGCGGGATGCTCGCCAGCGTCAGCGCCCGCCCGCGCCAGGCCGACACCAGGGCGAGGCCGCGGCGCAGCGCCGACAGCATGCCGAGCGCGAGCACGTCGATCTTCATCAGCCCGACCGCGTCGAGGTCGTCCTTGTCCCACTGGATCACGGTGCGCTCGGGCATGGCGGCGTTCTCGACCGGCACCAGCTCGTCGAGCCGACCGCGGGCGATGACGAA
>DMCZ01000241.1:4383-6260 GCA_003446655.1 Thauera sp.
GTGGCGGCGAGCGCGGCGCGGTCGCGGCCGTACTTGCGGTAGATGTACTGGATGACCTCCTCGCGGCGGTCGTGCTCGAAGTCGACGTCGATGTCGGGCGGCTCGTTGCGCTCGCGCGAGATGAAGCGCTCGACCAGCATGATGCCGAGCTGCGGGTCGACCTCGGTGATGCCGAGCGCCCAGCACACGACCGAATTCGCCGCCGAGCCGCGGCCCTGGCACAGGATGCCGGCCTCGCGGGCGAAGCGGACGATGTCGTGCACGGTGAGGAAGTAGGGCTCGTAGCCGAGCTCGGCGATCAGCGCCAACTCGTGCTCGATCTGCGCGCGCACCGGGGGCGGGGCGGGGTCGTCGGCCGCGCGGGGCGGGGTCGTCGTGCGGGCGGGCGCGGCAATGCGTGGCGGTGGGGTTTCGCCGCTTTCGGCGTGGCTCGGATCCGCCTGGCCGTAGCGCCACGCCAGCCCGCCCTCGACCAGCCGGCGCAGCCAGCTCGCCGGGGTTTCGCCCTCGGGGACGAGCTCGGCTGGGTATTCGTAGCACAGCTCATCGAGGGAGAAGGTGCAGCGTTGGGCGACCACCAGGGTCTCGGCGAGCAGGGCGGGCGGGTAGCGGCGGGCGAGGGTGTTGCGATCGTGCAGGCGCTGTTCGGCGTTGGGGGCGAGCGCCAGCCCGGCTTCGGCCACGCTGCAGTGCAGGCGCAGCGCGGTCATCACGTCGGCGAGCGGGCGGCGTTCGGGGGCGTGCATCAGCGCGCCGCTGGCGGCCAGCGCCGGCATGCCGGCGGCGCGGGCGATGCGGCGCAGCCGGGTGATGCGTGCGCGGTCGCGGCCGTCGAGCCGCACCGTCACCGCTACCCAGGCGCGGCCCGGGAAGCGTTGTGCGAGCCATTCGGCCTCGTCCTGCAAGGCCGCAGCGGCGGTCTCCAGGCCGCCCCTGGGCGGAAAGCTTGCGGGCGGAATCAGCAGGGCCAGGCAGCCGTCCAGGCGGTCGTCCGCCGCGCCAGGGCTTACCGGTGGCGGCGGCAGACCACAGGCGTGATCGATCATCGCCCGGGGCAGCCGGTATTCCCCCTTGTCGGCGGCGCGGCGGGCCTGGGTGATCAGGCGCGACAGCTGGCCGTAGCCGCGGCGGTCGGTGGCGAGCAGTACGATGCGCGGCCCGTCGTCGAGCTGCAGCTCGCTGCCGATGATCAGCTTCGGTCTGCCGCTGGCAGGCAGGGCCTGCAGCGCGCGGTGGGCGCGAACGATGCCGGCGAGCGAGCATTCGTCGGTGAGGGCGATCGCGGCGTAGCCGAAAGCCGCCGCCTGCGTGACCAGCTCCTCGGGGTGGGAGGCGCCGCGCTGGAAGCTGAAATTGCTGAGGCAGTGCAGTTCGGCATAGCGGGAATTCATGCCAGAAACTGTAAAAAAATACAGTCATTGAGGCAAGCGTCTTCTGCCCGATGTGCGACTCCGGGTCCACCGCAGTCGCGCAGGCCGGGGGCGCTGTTAAACTCTCGGCCTCGGCATTTTTTCAAACCCTGCGGTCGACGATCGCGCGAGTTCACCACTGTCCGGCCCTCAAGGCCGAAAAGGAGAGCCCTCCATGTCCTTCACCAAGTCCCCCAAGGTGCTGTTCGGCGCGCTGGCGCTGGCTTTCGCGATGGCCGCCCCCGTCCATGCAGAGCAGAAATCGGTGGCCATCACGGCGATCGTCGAACACCCGGCGCTCGATGCGGTGCGCGATGGTGTCAAGGAAGCGCTCACTGCAGCGGGCTTCGAGGAGGGCAAGAATCTCAAGTGGCAGTACCAGAGCGCCCAGGGCAACACCGGGACCGCGGCGCAGATCGCGCGCAAGTTCGTCGGCGACAAGTCGGACGCTGTCTCTTATACACATCT
>DMCZ01000220.1 GCA_003446655.1 Thauera sp.
ACCATGTAGAGATCGAAGGCCGTGCCGGCCGCCTGCAACTGCTGCACGCGCTGCGCGCACGGTGCGCAATCGGCCTTGACGAAGACCGCCAGGCGCCCGGAGCCGGTGTTGCCGGCACCCTGCGCCTTGGCGCCGGGCAGGCTCACGCGCGGCTGGCCGGGAAACAGGAGCTGCCACCCCGCGTCGTAGGCCCGCTGGTAGGCCAGCGTCTTGCCGACGCGCCGGGCCTCGGCCTGCACCTGCAACTCCGCGTAGCGCCTGCGCTCCTCCTCGCTGCGGGCCTCGATGCCCAGCGCCGTGAGCGGATCGAGCTGCGGCGAATAGACCCCGAGCGGCCCCTGCATCAGTTGCCGGTAACGCGCCCACTCCTCGAGGTGAAGCCCCCACTCCCGCGCCTGCCTCTCGTCGAGCGCGGCATCCGCGCCCGGCTGCACCTGGGTGGGCACCATGCGGGAGTTCGTCACCGGGGCCGGCTGGGCGGATGCGCCGAAAGCGGCGAACAGGACGACGGCAGCGAGCAACGAACGCAGGATCATGGCGACCTCCTACGGCACCGCGATGCGCTGCGTCTGGCCGTTCACCTGAAACACGCCCGCCTGCGCCTCGATGGACTGCAATTGCCAGTCGTCCTCGGCATCGCCCTCGCGCAGCAGCCGGGCGCCCGCGAGCGAGGCCGCGGCGGTGGAGGTGATCGACAGAAAGCGCTCGCCTCCCCGCAGCTCCACGCCGAGCACCCGGAACGGCGGCTCCGGCACCGTGGGTTTCGTCGCAACCGGAGCGCGCGGACGAGCGGCGGATGCCACCTGCCGGGCCTTCTCCAGGCGGGTTTCGATTGCGTTCACGCGCGCCTGCAGCGTCTGCAGGTCGATGGCCAAGGCCCTCGCCTCCTCGGCCTCTTCGAGGCGCGTCATCCGTTCGTCCAGCGCCTGCCGCGCGGTGGCGAATTCGGCCTGGCCGATCGGCGCCGGCCGGCGCTTGTCCGCATCGGCCTGTCGTTCGAGATCGGCCACGCGCAGGCCCAGCGCCTTGACCTGCGCATCCTGTGCGCTGCCCTGGGTCTGTTCGGCGAGCCGCGACAGGCCGACGTTGTTGATGACTGCCACGGCACTGATGAGCAGCAGCCAGAAGGCCGCGGCGATCTTGAGCCAGCGCGTGCGGGAATCGCGCTCGGATGGCGCTTGGGGAAAGGTCATGGCTGCATCTCCTCGCGCCGGTCGGCGTCCGGCACGGGCGTGACGGTGCCGGGCGGGTTGGCGGAAAGGAAGGTGGGAGCACCGTGCCGGCTGAAGCAGACCTGGCGGGTCAAGTCATCGACCGACAGCTCCCAGGCGGGGCCGGCAAGGGTCAGCAAGGCATCGCGCAGCATCAGCGGACCCAGACGCAGATGTGCGGCAGGCAGCGGCAGCGCGTAGAGCGTGGCGGCCTCGGCCGCATCGCAGAGCCGATAGCCCGAGCGCAGTAACACGTGGCGCATGGCATCGCCCACGCTGGCATCGAGCATGGGCGGAATCGAGACCTCCACCGCCTGCTGCAAGAGATCACGCTGCGCAGGTTCCGGCACCAGCTCGACCAGGGTGTAGCGGCCGTAGCGGGCCACCGGAACGAAACCCGGCTCCGGCGCGACGGCGGTTGGCGATGCGGCCGGCACCGCTGGCGCAGACGGCGCGGCGGTCGTGGCGCAGCCGGCGGCCAACAGGCTGCCGGCCAGCAAGCCAGCGACGAGGGCCAGGCGGTGAACAGCGCGGATGGATGGTTGCATGGAGGGCGCTTCCCTGGGACACGGAGCGCTCACCATCGCCGCCGCTTGGCCTGCGGGCAGCAAACAAAACGCACTGACGCCCGCCCGAATACATGGCGGGGCGGCGCCGTGGACTGTCATACGCCCAAGAAAAACGGCCCCGAAGGGCCGTGGAAAGAAGCCGGCGACCCCGAGGGGCCACCGGCATGGGCACATGGATCAAACCGTGACAAGCTGTCGGGCCAGGGCGACCTCGACGGAATCACCATCCTGGTTCAGAACATCCAGGCCCGACTCGGGTACGTCTCCCGAGGTGCTCTGCGACACCATGATCTTCTTGGCCATCAGCCCCAGGCAGGTCATCTGCGAGGAGTTGGCGTAGCCCAGATAGATCACCCGCACGGGCTGCTTCTGGCCGATGCGCCAGGAGCGCCGGGCGGCCTGCTGCAACGAATACACGTTGTAGCCGGACTGGAGGAACACGATCGTCGGGAACTCCAGCAAGTCCAGGCCGGTTTTCACCAGCTCGGGATTGGTGATGAGCACGTCGATGCCGCGGTCCAACTGCTCGGCGATCCAGTCTTCGCGGCGGGAGGCATCCACGCTTGCGCGCAGCACCGCCACCTTGAAGCCTTCCTGCTCCAGCAGCACCTTCAAACGCGACGTGGTGTCGCGCGTGCCGGTGTAGACCGAATAGACCAGGGTCTTGCGACCTTCTGCTTTCTCCTGCTTGCAGATCTCGATCATCTCGCGTTCCTTGGGCATCACCTCCAGCTCGTTGAACTGAGCCGGTACGAACGCCAAGGTGTTGCGCGTGCGCGGATGCACCACCGTTTCCGACCGGAAGCAGCAGTCCGGCCAGGCCAGCAGCACATTGAGAACTACACCGAGCAGCGTCGTGTCGCGCTTCGCCAGGGCCTGCTTCAGCTCCTGGGTCAGCCGACCCGCCAGATCGCGATAGGCCGCAGCTTGCGCCGTGTCCATCGCGACTTCGCGAAATTCCTCGTCGTAGGGCGGCAGCACATTGCCGCCGATGTCCTTCAACTTGAGGAAGACCGTGAACGGCAGAACGCAACGCAGCACGCCCTTCGGGCCGAAGCCCGGCGCCTTGACCGTGCGCACCGATACCTTGGTACCCTTGGCGGTCTTGTGCGCCGTGCCGGTGCTCTCGGAATAGATGTCCTTGAGCACGCCGTGATCGCGCATGAACGCCAT
>DMCZ01000048.1:0-5856 GCA_003446655.1 Thauera sp.
AGATGTGTATAAGAGACAGACGTTGGCGATGTTGCGATGGACGAAGACCTCGCCCGGCGCCAGGCCGACGACCTGGTTCGCAGGCACCCGGCTGTCCGAGCAGCCGATCCACAGGTATTGGGGCGACTGCTGGTTGACCAGGCGGGTGAAGAACTCGGGGTCTTCCGCATGCATGCGTTCGGACCAGTTCCTGTTGTTGTTGAAAAGGTGTTCGAGGGCGTGCGACATGGTCTCGGTCTGGCTGGAGAAGGCCGGCGAGGCCGGCGGTGCGCAATTATGGTGAGGATGCCGCTCGTGTGCCAGCCCGGGGTCGCGCACGCGCGTCCGATGGATCCAGGCGGCGCACTGAACCTTTCACGCGCGTCGCGTTCAGTCCCGGTTCAGCACAGTGGGTACAGCATTACGGTCGAGCCGACCGTTCGTGGTCGCCCATCGCACAGGGTTCACACATCCCGCAGGAGAGACTCAAATGAACACCCAGCAAGCCCGCTCCCTCATCGCGATCGCACTGATGGCCGCCTTCGCCGACGGTCGCCAGGACGCCGGCGAGCGCGAGCATGTACGCAAGGTGGCCGAATCGCTCGGCCGTGACATCGAGATCGACTTCATCCCGCTCTACCAGGACGTGCTCCTCGGCCGCCTGAGCCTGGAGGCTGCGGTGGCCGAGCTGGGCGAGCCCGGCCTGCGTCAGCTCGCCTTCGAGCTCGCGGTCGGCGTGTGCGAGGCCGATGGCCATCATGGCGCCGAGGAGGCTGCGTTTCTTGCGCGGCTGTCCGCGCTGCTCGGGCTGGAAGCCGGGGCGGCGGAGCACTTCATCCATGAAGCCGAGGCGGTGGCCGAGGCGCCGGCTGCCGGCACCTTGCCGGCGCTGCCGGGTGTCGCATTGCCCGGCGTCGACCTTGCTGCGCCTGCCGGGGCGTCCAAGCCGGGCGGGGCGGCGGCCTCGTCCAGCCCGCTCGCGCCCGATCAGGCCGAGCTCGACCGCATGATCCTCAACGCCGCCATCCTCAATGGGGCGCTCGAGCTGCTGCCGCAGTCGATGGCGTCGATGGCGATCATCCCGCTACAGGTCCGGCTGGTGTACCGCATCGGCAAGGCCCATGGTTTTGAGCTCGACCGCGGCCACATCAAGGACTTCCTCGCCACCACCGGCGTGGGCATGACCGGGCAGTACGTCGAGCAGTTCGGCCGCAAGCTGATCGGTGGCCTGCTCGGCAAGGTGCTCGGCGGCGCGGGGCGGGCGATCGGCAGCCAGGCCACGGGGTCGGCCTTTTCCTTTGCGACCACATGGGCGATCGGCAAGGTCGCCCTGCAGTATTACGGCGGGGGCCGGAGCCTGGATACGGCCGCGCTCAAGCAGTCCTTCGGCGGCCTGTTCGATCAGGCGAAAACGCTTCAGGCGCGTTACGCCCCGCAGATCGCCGAGCAGGCCCGCACGCTCGATCTCGGCCGCCTGACGGCAGAGCTGCGTGGGCGCTAGGGTGCTGCCGCGCACGGGACGGAGCTCGCCTGTTCATGTTCGATTCAGGCACATCGGCCTATAGTGATGGCGGGTGTCCTGAGGGGGCCGACAGGCTCGCTCGGGGCGTGTCCTGCAATCCATTAATCGAGGAGTCGATCATGCTAAGGAAGACCACGGGGTTGTCCGCGCTGCTTGCGGCCCTGCTGTTCGCAAGCGGAGGGGCGATGGCGGCGGATGCGGCGCAGGAGCCGATCTTCGGCAGCCAGCTGATGACCGAGCAGGAGCGCACCGTCTATCGTGCCCGCATGTGGGCGGCGGAGGGCGATGAGGCGCGTGCGGCGATCCGCGCCGAACATCACGAGCAGATGCGCGCGCGCGCACAGGAGCGCGGGCTGACCCTGCCCGAGGTGCCGCCCGCCCGTGGCGCCGGCATGGGGCAGGGGCGCGGCATGGGTCCGGGGCAAGGCATGGGGCCTGGTCGTGGCATGGGGCAGGGGCGCCCCCAGTAAGCGCAGGGTAGCCTCATGAACTTCAGTCCCGTCCGCAGAAGGCTCACCGTTGCAGGCGTCGTCGGACTTGCGCTGGCGCTGCTGCCCCCGAGCAGGGCGGATGCCGATGACGCGTCCGATCACGAGCGCGCCCGCCGTGCGCTCGAGGCTGGCGAGGTGATGCCGCTGCGCACGGTGCTGGAGCAGGTCGAGCGTGACTACCCTGGCGAGATCCTCGAGGTCGAACTCGATCGCGAGGACGGGGTCTGGGTGTATGAGCTCAAGCTCATCCGCAAGGGTGGCGACGTACTCAAGCTCGAGGTCGACGCCCGCGACGGCAGCGTCCGGGGCATCCGCGGGCGCGACGTGCGCGCGGCCGGGCAGGACGCGGGGCGACGCTGATGCGGATTCTGGTCGTCGAAGACGAGCCCACGCTGGCGGCGCAACTCGCCGCCACGCTGCAGGCGGCCGGCTACGCCGTGGATACCGCAGCCAATGGCCGTGATGCCGGCTACCTGGGCGAGGTCGAGACCTTCGATGCGGTCGTGCTCGACCTCGGCCTGCCCATGGTCGATGGCCTCACCGTACTCAAGCGCTGGCGCGCGCTCGGGCGCACGATGCCGGTGCTGATCCTCACCGCGCGCGGCGACTGGCACGAGAAGGTCGCCGGCATCGACGCCGGCGCCGACGACTACCTCACCAAGCCTTTCCACATGGAAGAGCTGCTGGCCCGCATCCGCGCGCTGATCCGGCGCGCGGCCGGGCAGGCGAGTGCCGAGATCGCCTGCGGGCCACTCGTGCTCGACACGCGCAGTGGCCGCGTCAGCGCTGACGGCCAGGTGCTCAGTCTGACCAGCCACGAGTTCCGCGTGCTCGCTTACCTGCTGCACCACGCCGGCGAGGTCGTGTCGCGCACCGAACTCACCGAGCACATTTACGCCCAGGACTACGACCGCGACTCCAACACCATCGAGGTCTTCGTCGCCCGCCTGCGCAAGAAACTGCCGCCCGGACTGATCGAAACCGTGCGTGGGCTGGGTTACCGGCTCACGTGTCCGCAGTGATTCACGGTCTGTCTGGCGGGCCGGGATCGCTGCGCCTGCGCCTGCTCGCGGGCACGCTGGTGTGGGTGCTGCTGACCGTGCTCGTTGCCGGCTGGGCGCTCGGGCGCATGTTCGCCGAGCACGTCGAGCGCCAGTTTCAGGGCGAACTCACCACCCATCTGAATCAGCTTGCCGCGCATCTCGCCATCGATGCCGAGGGCCAGCCCGTCGTGGCGGCCGCGCTCAGCGACCCGCGCTTCACCCGGCCCTATTCAGGCCTGTACTGGCAGATCGATGTGCTCGCGGATGCGGATGCAGCGGACCAGGGCGCGTCCGGGGCGGACGCGCAGGCTGGAGGCGGAGCCTTGCGGCGCGGCGCATTGCGCGCTCGGTCGCTGTGGGATGTCGTGCTGGTGGTGCCTGGTGACCTGCCGGCAGACGGGCAGGTGCACGCGCACGATACCGAGGGCCCGGATGGCGCGCCGCTGCGCATGATCGAACAGGTGTTGCGCCCCGCCGAGCGCCCCGAACTGACGCTACGCCTGATCGTGGCCGCGAACGCCGCGCTGGTTGCCGAGCCGGTGGCGCGCTTCAACCGCATCCTCGCGATCGCGCTGGCCTTGCTCGCCGCCGGGCTGGTGGCGGCGGCGCTGATCCAGGTTCGCGTCGGCCTGCGCCCGCTGGCGCGACTGCGCGAGGGGCTGGCGGCGGTTCGCGACGGTCGCAGCCACGGCATCGACGGCCGCTTCCCGGCCGAGATCCAGCCGCTGGTGGCGGAGTTCAACGCCGTGCTCGCGCGCAACGCGGAGGTGGTGACGCGGGCGCGCACGCACGCCGGCAATCTCGCCCATGCCGTGAAGACGCCGCTCGCGGTGCTCGCCAATGCCGCCGAGGCTGCGGAGGCCGCCCACGATGCGCGCGACCGCGGGCTCGCCCACCTGGTGCGCGAGCAGGTCGCGCTCGCCCGCACCCAGGTCGATTACCACCTCGCGCGTTCGCGCGCGGCCGCCGCGGTCGGCGTGCCGGGCCTGCGTACGCCGCTGCGGCCGGTGCTCGAAGGTCTGCTGCGGCTGATGGACAAGGTGCATGCCGGGCGTGGGTTGAAGATCACCATCCTCGCCTGCGCGGAGGACCTCGCCTTTCGCGGCGAGGCGCAGGACCTGCAGGAAATGCTCGGCAACCTCATCGACAACGCCTGCAAGTGGGCCGCCGGCCGGGTGGAGGTGCACGCCGAGGCGTGCGCGCACGCGGCGCCGGGCGCGCCCGATGCGGGACAGCTGCGCATCTGCATCGACGACGACGGCCCGGGCCTGCCCGCCGATGCGCGCGAGGCGGTGTTCGCGCGCGGCGTGCGCGCCGACGAGCGCACCCCGGGTGCGGGGCTCGGGCTGTCGATCGTGCGCGAGCTCGCGCAGCTCTATGGCGGCGAGGTGCGGCTGGAGGTCTCGCCCTGGGGCGGCCTGCGCGCGGTGCTGGAGTTACCGCGGACGCGCTGAGCGGGCGCGGCCAGGGGGAGCGGGCAAGGTTGGAGAGCGACTACGCTTGCCCCGACTGTCGGATTGACGGCTTGCAAGGATGATCTAAAAGTGAGTAAATAATTACTCACTTTTAGATCATTGCCGAGCCCCGCCGATGGCTGCCCGCCACCTCCCCGCCGAAGAACGACGCAGCGTCACCGTCGAGACGGTGCTGGCGCTCGCCGCCGAGCAGAACCCGAGCGAGATCACCACCGCCGCCATCGCCGGGCGCATGCATCTCACCCAGGGCGCGCTGTTCCGCCATTTCCCCACCAAGGAAGCGCTGTGGACCGCGGTGATGGAGTGGGTGGTCGAGCGCCTGATGCAGCGCATCGAACGCGCCATCGCAGGGGCGCCCGGCCCGCTCGCGGCGCTGCGCAGCATGTTCCTCGCCCACGCCGGCTTCGTCGTCGAGCACCCCGGCGTGCCGCGCATGATGTTCGGCGAGCTCCAGCGCGCCGAGGCGAGCGCCCCCAAGCGCATGGCGCAGACCCTGATCCGGCGCTACGGCGAGCGCGTGCGCGCGCTGCTCGAAGCCGGCCAGGCGGCGGGCGAGGTCGCCGCCGACATCGACCTCGACGCGGCGACGACGCTGTTCATCGGCACCATCCAGGGCCTGGTGATGCAGTCGCTACTCGCCGGCGAACCCGAACGCATCAGCCGCGAGGCGCCCGCGGTGCTGGCGCTCTACCTGCGCGGCATCCGGAGGCACCCATGAAGAACTGGTTCGCTGCCAATCGGCGGCTCCTTGGCCTGCTCGCGGTGTTGCTGCCGCTCGCCGGTCTGCTCGTCTTCGTCGCCCTGCGCGCCGGCCCGCTGGCTGCGGTGCCGGTGACCGTGGCGACGGTCGAATCGCAAGCGCTGGCGCCGGCGCTGTTCGGCATCGGCACGGTCGAGGCGCGCTACACCCATCGCATCGGACCGACCTTCGCCGGCCGCGTGGCGACGGTCGCCGTGCAGCCGGGCGATGCGGTGCGCGCCGGCCAGGTGGTGGGCGAGATGGACCCAGTCGACCTCGACGAGCGCCTTGTTGCGCAGGAGGCCGGGCTGCGCCGGGCCGAGGCCAACGTGCTCGCCGCCCAGGCGCAGATGCGGGAAGTCGGCGCGCGACGCAGCTTCGCCGATGCGCAGGCCACCCGCTACGCCCGCCTGCTGCAGTCGAACAGCGTCAGCAGCGAGGCGGCTGCCGCCAAGCGCCAGGAGGCGGACGCTGCCGCGGCGGCGCAGCAGGCTGCTTCTGCCGGCGCCGAGGCGGCAAGGCAGGAGCTCTCGCGCCTGCGCGCCGAGCGCGACGCCCTGCGTGTGCAGCGTGCCAACCTGCGCCTGGTGGCGCCGGTCGATGGCCT
>DMCZ01000048.1:6071-7032 GCA_003446655.1 Thauera sp.
CGCCTGCCGCCGCTCGGCGAACTCGCCGAACTCACCGTCGCCCTACCGGCGCTGCCCGCACGTCCGCTGGTGCCGAACGCGGCGGTGCACCGAGTGGAGGGCAGGCTCGGGGTGTGGGTGGTGGAAGGCGCGCGCGCGCTGCGCTTCGTGCCGCTGCGCCTGGGTGCCGCCGATCTGGACGGCCGCGTGCAGGTGCTCGATGGCCTTGCCGGTGGCGAGCGGGTGGTTGTCTACAGCCAAAAGCCGCTCACGGCCGGCAGCCGCATCGAGGTGGTCGAGCGCATCCCGGGTGTGGCGCCATGATCAGCCTCGCCGGACGCGACATCCTGCACGGTTGGGGCAAGTTCGTGTTCACCGGCCTGGGACTTGGCCTGCTGATCGGGGTCACGCTGACCATGGCCGGCGTCTATCGCGGCATGGTGGACGACGCCCGCGCGCTGCTCGACAACAGCGGCGCCGACCTGTGGGTGGTGCAGCAGGACACCCTCGGCCCCTATGCGGAATCGTCCAGCGTGCACGACGATATCTGGCGCAGCATTGCCGGCATGGAAGGCGTGGCGCGCGCGGCCAACATCACCTACCTCACCATGCAGGTGCGCCAGACCGGCCCCGGCGCGCGCGACGTGCGCGCGATGGTGGTGGGGGTGCCGCCCGACGGCCCGGGCAATCCCGGCCAGCCGGTGCATCTGCTCGCCGGCCGCCACCTGACCCGCGGCCACTACGAGGCGGTGGCCGACATCGCCGCAGGCTTCGCGCTCGGCGAGCGCATCCGCGTGCGCCGCAACGACTACACCGTGGTCGGGCTCACCCGGCGCATGGTGTCCTCGGGCGGCGATCCGATGGTGTTCATCCCGCTCAAGGACGCGCGGGAGGCGCAGTTCCTCAAGGACAACGACGCCATCGTGCGCCAGCGCGCGCGCACCGCGCATAATCCGGCGCTCAACCACCCCGGCGTGCCCGG
>DMCZ01000195.1:0-271 GCA_003446655.1 Thauera sp.
CGAGCTGTGCCGCACCGTTTGCGTACGCATCGCGTCGCGTGAGCACGTGAGCGCGCCGGAGACCGGGCTGCTCAAGCACGACGAACCTGTCGATCGTGAAGAGTGATGCTCTTGATTTTGCATTGGGATGACAGAGGGGAGACAACGCATGGCGATGATTGAAACCCGGCCCGGCCGGGTCAGGCCTGCGCCGGAGAATTTCCTGACCGACGAGCAGATCGCGGCGGTCAAGGACGGGCGGCGGGATTTTCTGCGCAAGGCATTCCTGACC
>DMCZ01000195.1:286-5417 GCA_003446655.1 Thauera sp.
GGGTCAGGCCTGCGCCGGAGAATTTCCTGACCGACGAGCAGATCGCGGCGGTCAAGGACGGGCGGCGGGATTTTCTGCGCAAGGCATTCCTGATCGCCTCGGCGGCGATGGCTGCGCCCGCGGTGGCGCGGGCGGCGGGGGAAGGCGATCCCGCCATCCTTGAACTGCCGGAATGGTCGAAAACGCTCGGACTGCCGGTTGCGGCCAATCCGTACGGCATGCCGTCGAAGTACGAGCGGGGCCTGCAGCGCCGCGAGAGTCCGGGCTTGACCCGCGTGGGTGGTTCCTCGGTGGCGTTCACGCCGCTGCAGGGCCTGTTCGGCATCATTACGCCATCGGGGCTTCACTTCGAGCGCCACCATCAGGGCTGGCACGACGTCGATCCCTCGAAACATCGCCTGATGATCAACGGCATGGTCAAGACCAACGCGGTCTTCACGATGGACGACATCATGCGCTTGCCTTCCGTGTCGAGGATCCACTTCATCGAGTGTGGCGCCAATACCGGCATGGAGTGGGGCAACGTCGCGGTGCCGACGGTGCAGTACTCGCACGGCATGCTGTCGTGCTCCGAGTTCACCGGCGTGCCCTTGAAGGAGATCCTGGACATGTGCGGCGCCGACTACAAGAAGGGGCGCTTCGTGCTGGCCGAGGGGGCCGACGGCTCGTCGATGACGCGCACTATCCCGATGGAGATGATCGAGTCGGGCGAGGTGCTGGTCGCCTACGGCATGAACGGCGAGATGCTGCGCCCCGAGAACGGCTACCCGCTGCGCCTCGTGGTGCCGGGCGTGCAGGGCGTGAGCTGGGTCAAGTGGTTGCGTCGCATCGAAGTCGGCGACAAGCCGTGGGGCGCGAAGGACGAGGCGGTGCATTACATCGACCTCATGCCCGATGGATTGCACCGCCAGTACACTTCCGTCCAGGAGTGCAAGTCGGTCATCACCACCCCGTCGGGTGGTCAGCTGCTGCTCGACAAGGGCTTCTACAACATCTCGGGCATGGCCTGGTCGGGGCGCGGCAAGGTCACCCGGGTCGATGTGTCGACCGACGGCGGCATCAACTGGCGACAGGCGCGCCTGGAGACGCCGGTGCTATCGAAGGCAGTCACGCGCTTCAACATCGACTGGGTGTGGGATGGCAAGCCCGCGATCCTGCAATCGCGCGCTGTCGATGAGACTGGCTACGTGCAGCCGACCTATGGCCAGCTGCGCGCGGCGCGCGGCACCAAGTCGATCTATCACAACAACGCCATCCAGTCCTGGAAGGTGGTCGAGTCCGGGGAGGTGAGCAATGTCCAGGTTCTCTAAGACGCTGATTGCGCTGCTCATCGCAGGCGCCAGCACGGCGGCGGTGGCATGGGAGGGCAGGTTCGCCGGAATCGGCCGCGAGGCAACACCGGCCGAGGTCAAGGCCTGGGACATTGATGTGCGCCCCGACTTCGTCGGTCTCCCCAAGGGCAAAGGCAACGTCGATGACGGCATGACCTTGTGGGAAACCCACTGCGCCAGCTGCCATGGGGTGTTCGGTGAGTCGAACGAGGTGTTCACGCCGATCGTCGGCGGGACGACGCTGAAGGACATCGAGACTGGGCGTGTCCAGGCGTTGGTCACCGGCTCCTTCCCGCAGCGCACCACGCTGATGAAGGTTCCGACCGTGTCGACGCTGTTCGATTACATCCAGCGCGCGATGCCCTGGACGGCGCCGAAGTCGCTGAATCCGGACGAGGTGTACGCGATTCTTGCCTACCTGCTGAACCTCGCCGAGGTGGTTCCCGCCGACTTCGAGCTGAGCGACGAGAACATCCGCGAAGTGCAGGCGCGCATGCCCAACCGCAACGGCATGACGACCGACCATGGCATGTGGCCGGGCGCGTCCCAGGCCAAGGGCGGGATCGGCAACGGGGGTATGCCCGACGTCAAGAACGTGGCGTGCATGAAGGACTGCAAGAAGGAAGTGGTGATCGCCTCCGCGCTGCCCGACTACGCGCAGGATGCTCACGGCAACCTCGCCGAGCAGAACCGTCCCGTGGGTCAGACGCGCGGCAAGCCGACCGGCGCGCCCGCCGAGGGAGGCGAGCAGGGCACGCCGGCTGCGCCGGCTGCGGGCGCAGCCGCCCTCGCGCTCGCAAACGCCAAGGGCTGCATGGCCTGTCATGGGGTGGCGAACAAGATCGTCGGTCCTGGGTACAATGAAATTGCACAAAAGTATCAGGGTCAGGCGGACGCCGAAGCCAAACTCGTCGCCAAAGTGAAGAGCGGCGGTCAGGGTGTCTGGGGGGCGGTTCCGATGCCGCCGCAAGGCCACGTCACGGACGAAGAGCTTGCGCAACTCGTCAAGTGGATTCTGGAAGGCGCGAAAGCGCAGTAACACCTAAACAAGGAGAGACGGGATGAACAATCAACGCAGGGATACCCTGAAGGCCGGTGGTGGCCTGGGTGTGCTCGGTCTGCTGGCGGCAGCGGGCTTCATCAAGCCGGAAATGGCGCACGCAGCCTGGAATCAGACCGCATTCGAGGCCAAGAACATGGACGCCGCGTTCGCTGCGTTCAACGCTGGCAAGCCGGCCGAGAGCGCTGACGTCGTGATCACCGCGCCGGACATTGCCGAGAACGGCGCCGTGGTCCCGGTGGGGGTGGTCAGCAACCTGCCCAAAACCGAGCAGATCGTGATCATGATCGAGAAGAACCCGAACATGGTCGCCGCCACTTTCACGCTGCCCGAAGGCACGGTCGCCGACGTGCAGACGCGCGTGAAGATGGGTCAGACCTCTGACGTCTACGCGATGGTCAAGGCCGACGGCAAGTTCTACATGGCCAAGAAGGAAGTCAAGGTCACCCTCGGCGGCTGCGGCGGCTGATCCGACACACAGATCAAGGAGAGAAACACTATGGCAAGCCCGATGCGCATTCGCGCCGCCGCCAAGGATGGCGTCACCGAAGTCCGCGTGCTGATGTCCCACGTCATGGAAACCGGCCAGCGCAAGGATTCGTCCGGCGCCGTGATTCCGGCCCATTTCATCACCGAACTGACCGCCAAGCACAACGACAAGGTCGTGCTCAGCGCCGAATTCGGCCCCTCCGTGTCGACCAACCCCTACCTCGCTTTCAAGTTCAAGGGTGGGGCCAAGGGCGACAAGCTGGTCGTGACCTGGGTGGACAACAAGGGTGACACCCGCACGGACGAAGTGCAGGTCGCGTGATCGTTCGCGATGGTCCGCGCCCGCGGGTGCGGTCCGACGCCCTGTTGGCCCACAGGCTGACAAGTCTAAAAGCAGGGGTCCGCATGGACGGACCCTGGAGGAGAGACGATGAAGAAACAACTCGTGTTCACTGCAGTCAGCGCTGCAGTCATGCTGACCAGCCCGCTGGTACCGGCGAACGAAGAGCTCAACTTCGACGCCTACCGGGAGATGCTTGCTGACGGCAACCCGGCCGAGCTGTTCGAGATGGAAGGCGAGGAGCTCTGGCGCACTGCGCGCGGCCCCAAGAACGCCACGCTCGAGCAGTGCGACCTTGGCCTCGGGCCAGGTGTCGTGGAAGGCGCCGCCGCGCAGCTGCCGCGCTACTTCGAGGACACCGGCAAGGTGCAGGACCTCGAGTCGCGTCTGCTGACCTGCATGGAGACAAAGCAAGGCATCGCTCCGGAAGAGGTCATCAACGGCAGCTTCGGCAAGGGTGAGCGTGCCAAGGTGGCGGCGCTGGTGGCCTACATCGTGACCCACTCCAAGGGCAAGGCGATTGCGGTCGACCTGTCGCATCCCAAGATGAAGGAGATGTACGACATGGGTGAGCGCGCCTTCTTCTATCGTACCGGCGTGATGGATTTCGCCTGCTCGTCCTGTCACAGTCAGGATGACAAGCGCATCCGCGCGACCCAGCTGCCCAACATCACCAAGCCCGAGGGTGCGGCGGCGGGGTGGGGCTCGTGGCCGGCCTATCGCGTGTCGAACTCCCAGTTCTGGACCATGCAGCATCGCCTGTGGGACTGCTTCCGTCAGCAGCGCACGGCCGAGCCGGTCTTCGGTTCGGATGTGACGATCGCGCTGTCGGTGTTCATGGCGGGCAAGGGCAACGGTGCCGAGGCCCAGTGGCCTGGCGTGAAGCGCTAAGGAGAACACGAGATGAAGAAACTGATCTATGCGCTGCCGTTCGTGCTGGCCACGTCGTTTGCCCAGGCGGACGAACTCCAGGCCAAGGTCGAGCAGATGATGGTGAGTTCGTTCAAGGCCAATGGCATCGCCTCGCTCGATCGCCAGAAGCAGGACGCGATCCAGAAAGCCTGTTCCAGCCTGACGCCGCCCGACGCCGAGACCATGAAGCGTCTCGAGGCGGCCGAGTTCGAGACCATCAAGTGGCCCGCGGACGGCAACTACACCGGCGGCGACTGGAAGGAGGGTCAGAAGATCGCGGCCAGCGGCCGTGGCCTGACCTGGACCGACAAGACCCCGGACAACAATGGCGGCGGATGCTACAACTGCCACGCGATGGATCCGAAGGAAGTCTCCGAAGGCACCATCGGGGTCAGTCTCGAGGGCTACGGCAAGCTGCGCGGCAACTCGGAAGAGATCGTCAAGTACACCTGGGGCAAACTGTGGAACTCCAAGGCCTACAACGCGTGCAGCGACATGCCGCGTAACGGCTATGGCGGCATCCTCACCGAAGAGCAGATCCGCCATGTGATGGCCTATCTGTTCGACCCCGCCTCGCCGGTCAATCAGTAAGCGTCAAGCACCGCCACGCGGCGGCGCAATGCGGGCCCGCGGCCTCGGCCCCGGGCCCTTCTTTCATCCCGAGTACGGTGGGGAGGGTGTTCCGCGTCCGTGCTCCCGATCATGCAAAGGTTTTCCCATGTCGATGAACCGTCGTGAATTCATGCAGTTGCTCGCCGTTGCGGCGGCTGGCGGCATGACGCTGCATTCGAACTTCGCCCGCGCCGAGAAGGCCGCCGAGGCCCTCTACGAGCTGCCGCCCTTCGGCAACGTCAGCCTGCTGCACATGACCGACTGCCACGCGCAGCTGCTGCCGATCTACTTCCGCGAGCCCAACGTCAACCTCGGCGTCGGCAGCATGCGCGGCAACGCCCCGCACATCGTCGGCGAAGGCTTCCTCAAGCACTTCGGCATCAAGCC
>DMCZ01000195.1:5721-6125 GCA_003446655.1 Thauera sp.
CTCGACGGCGGCGACACCTGGCAGGGCTCGGGCACCGCGCTGTGGACCAACGCCCAGGACATGGTCGACGCCTGCAAGCTGCTCGGCGTGGACGTGATGACGCTGCACTGGGAGTCGACCTATGGCGCCGACCGCGTCAAGGAGATCGAGGAGAAGGACTTCGCGGGCAAGATCGACATCGTCGCCCAGAACGTGAAGACCACCGACTTCGAGGACCCGGTCTTCAAGCCCTATGTCATCAGGAACATCAACGGCGTGCCGGTGGCCATCGTCGGCCAGGCCTTCCCCTACACGCCGATCGCCAACCCGCGCTGGCAGACCCCGGACTGGAGCTTCGGCATCCGCGACGAGGACATGCAGCAGGCGGTGGATGCTGCGCGCGCCGAGGGCGCCCAGGTGGTGGT
>DMCZ01000195.1:6359-7568 GCA_003446655.1 Thauera sp.
CTGGTCACCAACGCCGGCTCCAACGGCAAGTTCCTCGGCGTGATGGACTTCGACGTCAAGGACGGCAAGGTGGCGGATTTCCGCTACAAGCTGCTGCCGGTGTTCTCCAACCTGCTGCCGGCCGACCCCGAGATGGCCGCTTTCATCGACAAGACGCGCGCGCCCTTCCTCGAGAAGCTCACCGAGAAGCTCGCCGTCACCGAGGGGCTGCTGTACCGCCGCGGCAACTTCAACGGCTCGTGGGACCAGCTCATCGTCGACGCGCTGATCGCCGAGAAGGATGCCGAGATCGCCTTCTCGCCCGGCTTCCGCTGGGGCACCTCGCTGCTGCCGGGCGACACCATCACCATGGAGCACCTGCTCGACCAGACCGCGATCACCTACCCGTGGACCACGCTCACCGAGATGAGCGGCGAGATGATCAAGACCATCCTCGAGGACGTCGCCGACAACCTGTTCAACCCCGATCCCTACTACCAGCAGGGCGGCGACATGGTGCGCGTTGGCGGGCTGCAGTACACCTGCGACCCCAACGCCGCGATGGGCAAGCGCATCGACAACATGATGCTGAAGGGCAAGCCGATCGAGGCCGGCAAGACCTACAAGGTCGCCGGCTGGGCGCCGGTGTCGGAAGAGGCGAAGGATTCCGGCCCGGCGGTGTGGGACGTGGTCGCCAACTACCTGCGCGGGCAGAAGGTGATCAGTCAGCGCGCGCTCAACGTGCCCACCCTGAAGGGGATGGACGGCAACCCCGGCGTGGCGATCTGAGCGAGAACGGCGGCGGGCGCTCAGCCCGTCGCCGACCGGAAAAGATTGCAGAAGCGCATCTCCTCCGGATACGGGAAGAAGTCTTCCACGTAACCGTCCCGGATGCGCTGCTGCGTCTGCTGCCAGAACTTCGGTGCGAGCAGGTCACGGTGGTACTTCATGAAGGCCTTGCGCACGCGCGGTACGCCGAGGAGGAAAGTGGCGAACTCCTCCGGGAACACGTCCATGGGACCGGCCGAATACCAGGGTTCGCCCGACAACTCCATCTCCTCGTAGGGCGCGGGCGGGATGGCGCGAAAGTTCATGTCGGTCATGTACTCGATCTCGTCGTAGTCGTAGAACACGACTCGGCCGTAACGGGTGATGCCGAAGTTCTTCCACAGCATGTCGCCGGGGAAGATGTTGGCGAATGCGAGCTCGCGGATCGCGTTGCCATACTCC
>DMCZ01000195.1:7872-8070 GCA_003446655.1 Thauera sp.
CTCCGGGTGGAAGCGCGACAGCGGCAGCGCGGCGTAGGAGAACTCCAGCGTGTCCGCCATGCGGCCGACGCGGTCGACATGCTTCACCATCAGGTACTTGCGCTTGACCGTGGCGCGGTCCATGTTCTTCGACGCGCCGAACACGTCCTTGATCACCTTGAAAACATAGGGGAAGGACGGCAGCGTGAATACCAGCAT
>DMCZ01000195.1:8221-9883 GCA_003446655.1 Thauera sp.
CGCACGGCGATCGCAAACGGGTACTCCTGGTAGCCGTTCACCGTCTTGCCGATGATGTAGGCGGTTTTGTTGCGGTAGAAGGCCGAATATAGGACCTGAATCTGGCAGTTGACCTCCATGGGCGGCCACTCGCCGAGGTGGGCCTGGGCCGCGCGCATCACGAAGTCGACATCACGCTCCAGATCCTCGAAGCTGCGTTGCCAGTCGAAGTCCTCGACGATGCGGCGGATTGTCGTGCGCAGGCCGCGCTCNNGGTGAGAGACCAGATCGCGGAAGAACATGGTCTTGCCCTGCTTGCCCAGGCCGAGCATGGTGTAGAGCTCGCTCCGTGGCTTGTTGGGCATGATCGAGCGCAGGAACTGCACGTAGCCCGAAGGCACCTCCATGTCGACGAGGAAGTAGGCGCGCGACAGCGAGAACAGCACCGAGATGCGCCACGGGTCGAGGATCAGCGTGTCCAGGTAGAGCAGGCCGCGTGTGTTATGCCGCACGGCGATCGCAAACGGGTATTCCTGGTAGCCGTTCACCGTCTTGCCGATGATGTAGGCGGTTTTGTTGCGGTAGAAGGCCGAATACAGGACCTGAATCTGGCAGTTCACCTCCATGGGCGGCCACTCGCCGAGGTGGGCCTGGGCCGCGCGCATCACGAAGTCGACATCACGCTCCAGATCCTCGAAGCTGCGTTGCCAGTCGAAGTCCTCGACGATGCGGCGGATTGTCGTGCGCAGGCCGCGCTCGCGCGGGTAGTAGCTCGAATAGACCGGCGGATAGGCCTCGATGTATTCGGTCGAGATCGCCGGGCGCGCGAACAGATAGTCGTTGTTGAAGTAGCTGCGGTGCAGGATCTTGGTGGTGACCGAATTGAAGAAGGTCTCGGCCAGTTCCGGCTGGCGGTGATTGATCAGCATGCCGATGAACTGGAGCTTGACCTGCTGCCAGGTGATGTCGTCGAGGGCATCGGCGTCGAACTCGTCGTGGAGGCGGGCGACGGTCTCATCCACCCGGTCGTCGTAGAACTGCACGCGCTCGCGCACGGCGTCGAGCTGCTGCTGCCACTGGGCACCCTCGAACAGCTCCTTGGCCCGGCGCGAGGTGCCGCGAAAGATGCGGTAGTGCTTGTTGAAGCCTTCCACGAGCGCCTGCGCGATCGCGTGTGCGACCGGGTTCTCTCCCAACTGCACGTCCATCAACTGCCTCCCGATGGCCTTGCCGCGGCCGTCCCGGCTCGCGCCGGAAAACGCGCCGATCTTAGCATCGGCGCGCGGACGGCCGGGCGCGCATGCTGCGCCGCTTCCTATCGGCCGCCTGGCCTTTGGAGGATAATCGCGTCCCGGTACAGGGTTGCAGCGCGCCCAAGTAGCCGTCGCAGCCCTCCCGTTCGTCGCGACACGACTGTTGCCGTGGTCGTTCGATCACACCAGATCCGTGGAACCGATCCATGGACATACAGCGAGGGGGAAGCATGAGCGCATCCAAGATCACGGTGCCCGCAGGCGGACAGAAGATCGTTCCGGGCCAGGCCGTTCCGGACAATCCCATCATCCCGTTCATCGAAGGCGACGGCATCGGCGTCGACATCACGCCGGTGATGATCAAGGTGATCGACGCGGCGGTCGAGAAGGCCTACGGCGGCAGGCGGAAGATCCACTGGATGGAGGTCTA
>DMCZ01000195.1:10052-15967 GCA_003446655.1 Thauera sp.
GGCGGCATCCGCTCCCTCAACGTCGCGCTGCGCCAGGAACTCGACCTGTACCAGTGCGTGCGTCCGGTGCGCTACTTCAAGGGCGTGCCCAGCCCCCTCAAACAACCCGAGCTGACCGACATGGTCATCTTCCGCGAGAACACCGAGGACATCTACGCCGGCGTCGAGTGGCAGGCGGGCTCGGATGCGGCCAACAAGGTCATCCGTTTCCTGCGCGAAGAGATGGGCGTGCAGAAGATCCGCTTTCCGCAGGACTGCGGCATCGGCGTGAAGCCGGTCTCGGTCGAGGGCACCACGCGCCTGGTGCGGGCGGCGATCAAGTACGCGATCGACAACGACCGCAAGAGCGTGACCCTGGTGCACAAGGGCAACATCATGAAGTTCACCGAGGGCCTGTTCCGCGATGTCGGCTACAAGGTCGCGCAGCAGGAGTTTGGCGCGCAGCCGATCGACGGTGGCCCGTGGTGCAGGTTCGCCAACCCGAAGACCGGCCGCGAGATCATCGTCAAGGACGCGATCGCCGATGCGTTCCTGCAGCAGATCCTGTTGCGCCCGGCCGAATACGATGTGATCGCCACGCTCAACCTCAACGGCGACTATGTCTCGGACGCGCTCGCCGCGCAGGTGGGCGGCATTGGCATCGCACCCGGGGCAAACATCTCCGACCAGTACGCCTGCTTCGAGGCTACCCACGGCACCGCGCCCAAGTACGCGGGGCTGGACAAGGTTAACCCGGGCTCGCTGATCCTGTCGGCCGAGATGATGCTGCGTCACCTCGGGTGGAAGGAAGCCGCCGACCTCGTCATCAAGGGCATGGAGGCGGCAATCGCGGACAAGCAGGTCACCTACGACTTCGCCCGCCTGATGGAGGGCGCCCACGAGGTGTCATGCTCCGAGTTTGGTGATGCCATGATCGCCCGCATGTAGGCCTCGCCCGCACTGGCAGCGGGATCCATCCCGCCGCCGCACGCATCCGGCCCGCCCGCTCTCGCCGAGCCTGCGGGCTTTTTTTCGCGCGGCGGGCGGCGGGGTTCAGCTTTCTGTAAGGCGCTGTAAGCGATAAGTAAGAGTGATGTTTCTATAATCCGCTCACCTTTGCATGAGCGGGACTGTTCCGCCCGCGTTCACGCGACGGCCGTGTTTCAAACATATCGAGGAGACATGATGGAAAACAACAGCAAGACGTACTGGGGAACGGTACTGGGCCTGCTGACCAAGATCCTGATCATATGGTTCGCGGTCTCGTTCGGTGCTGGCATCCTCTTCGCGCCTGCCCTCAACAGCATCTCGTTGGGTGGCTATCCGCTCGGGTTCTGGTTCGCCCACCAAGGTTCGATCTACATCTTCATCGCGTTGATCTTCTATTACGCGAAGAAGATGGGCGACATCGACCGTCAGTTCGACGTTCACGAAGAATAACGAGGGGAGACACATGGATCTTCAAACCATCACCTATCTGGTGGTCGGCGCGTCCTTCGCGCTGTACATCGGCATCGCCATCTGGGCGCGCGCCGGCAGCACCAGCGAGTTCTATGCCGCGGGTGGCAGCGTGCACCCGATCACGAACGGCATGGCTACCGCGGCCGACTGGATGTCGGCGGCGTCCTTCATCTCCATGGCCGGCCTCATCGCCAACATGGGTTACGGCGGCGGCCTGTTCCTGATGGGCTGGACGGGTGGCTACGTTCTGCTGGCGATGCTGCTGGCACCGTACCTGCGCAAGTTCGGCAAGTTCACCGTGCCGCAGTTCATCGGCGACCGCTTCTACTCGCAGACGGCGTCGACCGTGGCGGTGATCTGCCTGCTGACCGCGTCGCTGACCTACATCATCGGCCAGATGACCGGCGTCGGTGTGGCGTTCTCGCGCTTCCTCGGTGTGTCGAGCGAAACGGGCATCTACATCGGTATGGCGATCGTGTTCATGTACGCGGTGTTCGGCGGCATGAAGGGCATCACCTACACCCAGGTCGCGCAGTACGTGGTGCTGATCTCGGCCTACCTGGTGCCGGCGATCTTCATCTCGCTGCAGCTCACCGGCAACCCGCTGCCGCAGCTCGGCCTGGGCTCGGACATCTCGGGTACCGACACCACGCTGCTGCAAAAGCTCGACCTCGTCGTCAAGGATCTCGGCTTCGACCAGTACACCACCGCGATGCCGGGCAGCATGCTCAACATGTTCATGTACACGCTGTCGCTGATGATCGGTACCGCGGGTCTGCCGCACGTCATCATGCGCTTCTTCACCGTGCCGACGGTGAAGGACGCGCGCAGCTCGGCGGGTTGGGCGCTGGTCTTCATCGCCCTGCTGTACACCACCGCGCCTGCCATTGCCGCGATGGCCAAGCTGAACCTGCACGCCACCGTGAACCAGGCCGTCGGTCTCGAGACCACGGCTGCCGGCAACCTCGTCGTGAACCCCGAGAAGGTGGCCGCGAACGCCGACCTGTACGCGGCCGAGAACAGCCTGCAGTACGAGCAGCGTCCGGAGTGGATGAAGCGCTGGGAAAAGACCGGCCTGCTGAAGTTCGAGGACAAGAACGGCGACGGTCGTATCCAGTACTACAACGACAAGACCAAGAACGCCGACGTGGCGGCCAAGGCCGAAGCCGCTGGCTGGAAGGGCAACGAGCTGACGGTCAACGCCGACATCATCGTGATGGCGAACCCGGAAATCGCGCTGCTGCCCAACTGGGTGATCGCGCTGGTGGCTGCCGGTGGTCTGGCTGCGGCGCTGTCGACTGCTGCCGGTCTGCTGATGGCGATCTCGTCCGCGGTCTCGCATGACCTGGTCAAGGGCGTGTTCAACCCGAACATCAGCGACAAGAACGAGCTGCTCGCGGGCAAGATCTCGATGGCGGTGGCCATCGTCATCGCGGGCTACCTCGGTCTCAACCCGCCGGGCTTCGCCGCCGGTACGGTTGCGCTGGCCTTCGGTATCGCGGCCTCGTCGCTGTTCCCCGCGATCATGATGGGCATCTTCTCCAAGAAGATGAACCGCGAAGGCGCCATCGCCGGCATGCTGTCGGGCCTCTTCATCACCCTGTTCTACGTGTTTGCGCACAAGGGCATCTTCTTCATCAAGGGCACCGAGTTCACCGACCTGATCGGTGGCCCGAACAGCTTCTTCGGCATCACGCCGGAAGCCTTCGGTGCGGTGGGCGCGATCGTGAACTTCATCGTCGCCTTCGTGGTCGATAAGGTGACCAAGGAGCCGCCGGAGCACATCCAGCACATGGTCGAGTCGGTCCGCATCCCGCGCGGCTCGAAGCTGGTGGATGGCGCTCACTAAGCGCTAGCGTCTGGAACGGGCAGCGTCAGCCGGCAGTCTGCCGGCTGACGCCACCGGAGCCCCGCCGGCAGCATTGGCGGGGTTTTTCTTTTTGTGGCACCTTGCGCCCAGGTGGCCTTCACCTGCTCGCAGCGGAGTAGCACATGATCTTCAATGCAAGCATCGCCCTGAACTGGATTCTCTTTCTGGCGCTGTTCCCGATTGCCTTCTTCTGGTTTCGCCGCGCCTGGCGCATCCTCTTCAAGCGTGACTTTTCCGAGGTGGCCCTCAAGCGCGGGATGCCGCCAGCCAACCCGGCACGCTTCGCGCCCTACACGCTCGCGATCAACCTGATCGGTGGTGTGGTGATCCTGTTCACGATCTTCGGCATCGTCACCGGCACCATGCACTTCGACACCTGGACCGCGACGGCCGGGGTGACGATCTGGTTCAAGTTCTTCGCCGACTACATTCTCAGCAGGCACGCGCATCCGATCGTGCCCAAGCGCAAGAAGCTGGAAGAAGCGGGTCCGGCGGCGCCGAAGTGAGTGGCTTGCCGCGCATGACTCGACCCCGCATCGCGTCGGCTGCCGAGCGCAGCGATGTCAGCGTCGGGTGTCGATGCGGAACTGGCGGTCAAGCCGGTTCATCGCGAACACGTAGATCACGATGATCACGAGATAGAGCAGCAGCGAGCCCTGCGCAAACAGGTAGAAGCCGAGCGGAAACCCGAGAAAAATCAGGGTGTTGAGTTCGGCGGCATAATAGCCGCCGATGAAGGTGACACTGAACCAGACGCTGAGCAGGGTCAGCGTCAGCGTCAGGTTTCGGCGCCAGTAGGCGCGCTGGCGTTCATCGAGCTTCATCGGTGCGCGGAACAAGCGCCCGGCCCCAAGGGGCCGGGCGATGGCGATCAATGCGTCCCGTTGCCGTTGTTGCCGCCGTTGGCGTGGACGCGCGCGAGCTCGGATTGTACGTCCTGCGGCGCAGGCTCATGGCCGCCGGCTTCGAGCACGAATTCGCTCTCGCCCGCGCAGATCGCTTTCAACCGGCTCTCGAAGCCCTCCAGCGCCGCCATCGGCACGCGGGCCGAGATCAGCGTCCACCCCGGCGCCGGGCTGTCGGTCGCCGTCAGCCGGCCACGACGGCCGGCGAGCTCCGCACTTACCTCGCCGAACAGCGCATCGGCGACCTTCACCTGCACGTCCAGAAGCGGCTCGAGCACGATCGGCTTCGCTGCGAGCACCGCCTCGATCAGCGCATGACGGCCCGCAGTGACAAAGGAGACCTCGTTGGAGTCCACCGCGTGATGCTTGCCGTCGGTGATCACCACGCGGACGTCCTGCAGCGGGAAGCCAGCCAGGGCGCCTTCACCGAGCGCCTGGCGCACGCCTTTTTCCACCGCAGGCATGAAGTTGGTCGGGATGGTGCCGCCCTTGACCTCATCCGCAAGCTCGATGCCCGCCCCGCGCGGCAGCGGCTCCACACGTAGCGCGACCTCGCCGAACTGCCCGGCGCCGCCGCTCTGCTTCTTGTGCCGGTAGCGAGCCTCGCCGACGACGGTGATGGTCTCGCGGTACGGAATGCTCGGGGTCGCGGTGTCGAGCTGAAGATTCCAGCGTGCGGACAGTTCATCCAGGACGATCTTGAGATGCTGCTCGCCCAGCCCGCGCACCACGGTACGGCGGTTGCGCGCATCGAAAGTCACTTCGAGGCAGGGATCCTCCTCCATCAGGCGCGCGAGCGCTTCGGAAAGCTTCTGCTCGTCGGCTGGTTTGCGCGTCATCAGCGCGAGGCCGAACACCGGCTGAGGATAGGCGGTCGGCGCGAGGTGATAGAGGTCCTCGTCATGCGAGTCGTGCAGCACCGCGTCGCGCTGGATCTCGTCGACGCGCGCCACCGCGCACAGGTCGCCGGGCACCGCGAACGGCGTCTCGACGGCGTTCTTGCCCTGCATGCGCAGCAGGTGGGCGACCTTGAAGGGCTTGCGGCCGTCGCCGATGTAGAGCTGCGAGTTGGGCGTGACCTGGCCCTGGTGCACCCGGAACAGGCCGAGCTTGCCGCGATACGGGTCGTTGGCGATCTGGAAGACGTGGGCGACGACGTGGCGCTCGGCGTCGAGCGCGACCTGCACCGGGCTGGTGGCGCTGCCTTCCCCCTTCAGGAAAGCGGGCGGATTGCCTTCGGTAGGGTCGGGCGCGAGTTTGCCCAGAATGTCGAGCAGTTCGCGGATGCCGGCGCCGGTGCGCGCGGAGACGAAGCACACCGGCACCAGGTGGCCCTCACGCAGCGCCTGTTCGAAGGGCGCGTGCAGTTGCTCGGGGTCAAGCGATTCGCCTTGCTCGAGATACTTCGCCATCAGTTCTTCGTCGAGCTCGACGATCTGATCGACGATCGCATCATGGGCGGCCGACACGCTGGAGAACGCGGTCACAGCGGCGTGGTCGGGCGCGAAGAAGCAGTCGATGACACGGCTGCCGTCGGCTGCCGGCAGGTTGATAGGCAGGCATTCACGGCCAAAGGTGGCGGCGATGGCATCCATCATGGCGGTGAGGTCGGTGGCGGCGTCGAGCTTGTTGATCACGATCATCCGGCACTTGCCGCGGGCCGCGTTCATCATGCGCCGCGTACCGCTCTCGATGCCGGC
>DMCZ01000195.1:16181-20115 GCA_003446655.1 Thauera sp.
GCCCGCCCGGCGAGGTCGGGGAGGCCCGGCGTGTCGAGCAGGTTGATCCAGTGCCCGGCCCACTCCAGGTGCACCAGCGCGGCGTGCAGCGAATGGCCCATCGCCTTTTCCTGCGGGTCGAAGTCGGCGACGGTGTCGCCGCGCTCGACGCTGCCCGCGCTGCCGATCTCGCCGGCGGCGGCGAGCAGGGCCTCGACCAGGGTGGTCTTGCCGCTGCCCGCGTGGCCGAGCAGGGCGAGGTTGCGGATGTCGTGTACCGAGCTGGGTGTCATGGTGGGCCTCTTTGCGGGTTGAATGTCCTCAAGTGTCCGCCTGCGCTGACGCGAAGGCAATGCGGCAGATCAACTCCGCCACCCGATGTCGGCCACGCCGCTGCGGTTCAGGCGCTGCGCAGGCCGGCGAGCCGGGTGAGCAGGATCGCCGCCAGCGGCAGCACGAGGCCGATCAGCGTCACGGTGACGAGCAGCGTGCCCAGTTCGCTGTAGTCGGCCGGCGTGGTGATCGCGCCTGTTGCCGCGTCCTTGACCTCGCGGGCGATGGTGTGGAACTGGTTGAGGTACTTGGTGCCGAGCTGCGAGGCTGACAGCGCTAGATTCGTGAAGGAGGCCATCACCGCGAAGAAGGTCGCCTTGAGGTGCGCCGGCGCCGAGTTCGCGATCCACGCCAGCATCGGCACCATCGACACCTGGCCGAGCGGGGACTCGAGCGCGGTGTTGGCGATGGCGATGAAGCGCGCGTCCACCACGCCGCCGGTATGCGCCGCCGTCCATTCGTGCAGGCCGTGGAACATGCCGATGATCGGCAGCGACAGCGCGGTGGTGGCGACGGTGAGGAAGATCACGATCTGCGCGATCGACTTCTCCGCCATGAAGCGGCGGAACAGGAACAGCCCGGCGAGCGTCAGCGTGCTGGTGATGAGGTCCAGCCGCGACAGGAAGCTCTGGTCGAAGCCGAGCTCGTCGATCATCCACCAGCTCGCCCCGGCGCCCGGGCCGGGCAGGGCGCGGAAGGCGAAGATGATGATCACCGTGCCGAGCAGGGTGCGCGCGGCCTCGGGCGAGAGCTCGCGCAAAAGGCGGGTGATCATGAAGCCGATGATCGCGAACGAGGTGGCGAAGATCACCTCCTGCCCGTACTTGAAGCCCGACAGCCCGATGCCGATGGTGAGCGCGACGAACACCGCGCTGCCGCCGAGGATCCACCAGTTGGGTGCGGTCTTTTCTTCCGGGTCGTGGAGCAGGCGGTCGATCTCGGCGCGGCTGCGCCCGAGCGCGGCCAGCCGCCGGGCCTCGCGGCGCTTGAGGAAGCCGCCGAGCAGCACGCCGCTCACCGACAGCAGCGGGATGATGAGCGCAAGCTCGTAGATGCGAAGATAGATGGCGACCTTGTCCGCCTCGGGCAGATTCTCCGAGCCCTGGAACATCGCCACGTTGGCGAGCGACACCAGCACCGTTCCGCCGATGATCGCCACCCGGCCGAGCATCTGCATGGTGGTGTGCATCAGCCGGATGTTCTCCCGCACGATCGGTTCGCCGCGGGCGTCCAGGCGCGGCACCGCCTCGACGGTCATCGCGTCGGCCACCGCGTCCTGCATCACGTAGCCCACCGGCGACAGCAGCACCGATAGCACGAACCAGGCCTCGATCGGCATCACCGCTCGCATTGCGTCCGGGCTGCCGATGAGTCCGATCATGATCAGCAGGCTGGCGGCGATCAGGCTGGCGCCGAGGTAGACCAGCCCGGCCTTGTGCCGCCACATCAGGTCGACCAGGTGGCCGATCGGCATCTTCAGTGCCCACGGGATGCCCGCCCAGAAGCCGAGCGCGGCAAGGAAGGCGGCAGACAGGCCGAGGTAGTCCTTGACGAAGAAGGTGCCGACGATGCCGGTGAGGCCAGATACCCCCGCCGCGCAATACACCATCAGCGGCGGCAGGTAGGAGAGCCGCATCTCGCGGCCCAGTTCGAGGAGGTTGCGGTCGATCCAGCGGTAGATGGCGTGCAGCACTTCGTCGGCCCCTCGTCGTCGGGTCGTGTCGGGTTCTGTTTGCTTGAGCGGTGGCAGCTCGCGCGCGGGCGGGCGTCAGCCTGCGAACAGGCGCTCCACCCAGGGCATGATCCACGGCAAGGACACCGCGGTGAGCAGTCCGTTCAGCCCCATCGCCAGTGCCGCGAAAGCGCCCGCCTGTTCGCTGACCTGGAAGGCGCGCGCCGTGCCGATGCCATGCGAGGCGATGCCGATCGCGAAGCCGCGCACGGCATGGTCCTGGATGTGCAGGCGGTGAAGCACGCTGCGGCCCGCCACCGCGCCGATGATGCCGGCGCTGATCACCAGCACCGCGGTGAGCGAGGGCAGGCCGCCGAGGCGCTCGGCGACGCCCATCGCGATCGGGGTGGTTACGCTCTTGGGGGCGAGCGACATCAGCGACTCGCGGCTGGCGCCAAGTAGCGCGCCGATGCCCCAGGCCGACAGCGCCGCGGTGAGCGAACCGGCCACCAGCGCCAGCAGCAGCGGGCCTGCCATCGCCTTCAGTCGCGGCCATTGTGCATAAAGGGGAATCGCCAGCGCCACCGTGGCCGGGCCGAGCAGGAAATGCACGAACTGCGCACCGTCGAAGTAGGTCTGGTAGGGCGTGCCGGTGAGCAGCAGCAGCGTGGCGAGGATGGCCACACTGATTAGCACCGGGTTGGCGATCGGATGGAAGCCGGCGCGCTTGTAGAGCCAGAATGCGGCCTGGTAGGCGAGCAGGGTCAGGGTCAGGCCGAGCAGCGGCGTGGTGGACAGATAGACCCAGATTTCCTCGAGGTTGGGTGTCATCGCCCGATCTCCCCGGAGGCGGGGTTGCGGCTCTTCCGGGTCAGTGCCGAGAGCACCAGCGCAGTCACCGCGATGGCAAGGAAAGTGCTGAGGAAGAGCGCTGCCAGCAGCGGCAGCCATTCGGCGGCGATGCGGTCGCCATAGAGCACGATGCCGGTGCCCGCCGGCACGAAGAGCAGCGACAGGTGCTGGAGCAGCTGGCCGGCGGTCTGTCGCACGTCCTCGCTCGGCCCGCCGCGGAGCAGGAGGGCGAGGAAGAGGAGTGCCATGCCAATCACCGGGCCGGGAATCGGCAGGCCGAGGCCGCGGGCGATGACTTCACCCACGAGCTGGAAAACGAGGAGCAGGGTCAGGGCGGCGATCATGTGCAAAGGCGGAGGGCTTGAGGGCAAAGGCGGTTCGAATGCGGGTCGGGCGCTGCCGGATGGGGCTTCAGGCGCCGCGATTGCGCGCGTGACGTTGCGCCCCAGGCCTGTCGGGGCGATCCGCAGCACGCAACTCAGGAGCTTACAGCAGCGCGTGCCCGATCGTTCGTGCGCCGATGCCGACCACCGCACCCAGCGCGGCTGGCTTCCACACGGCCGCGACGCGGCGGCCGGCCGAGATCAGCACGGCCACGCCGGCGACGTCGAAGGGGTGGATCAGGAAGCCCGCACTGGCGTTGAGCGTGTCGATCGAGGTCGCCCCAACCTTCAGCATCTCGTCCATGACGCCCATCATCGCCGTGCCGCCGGCGATGTACTTGGTCAGTGTCAGGAGGATCAGCGCCGGGTCCAGGTCAAAGGTGCGCAGCAGCGGGGTGAGCAGGGCGGTGAGCAGGTCGATGCCGCCGCTCGCGCGCAGCGCCATCACTGCCACGAGCGCCAGCACCAGCATCGGGATGGCGCCGATCGAGATCTTGAAGGCCTCGGCGCCCGCACGGTTGATGACGTCGAGTACGCCCTTGGCGTCATCGGCAACGCGGTGGTGCAGGGTCTCATCCATCGTCGCCTCCGCGCTTGACAGCCCGCGGCCGAACAGGTGGTAGGTGCTCGCTGCCGCTACCAGGCCGCCAAGCATCGAGAGCAACAGCGCAGGCCCGAAGGCCAGGCCCATCGCCGCCATCGGAAAGGTGACGTT
>DMCZ01000195.1:20383-22459 GCA_003446655.1 Thauera sp.
AGCCCGGTGAGCCCCGCCGGACGCAGCAGCGGCGCGAGTCGCGCAACCGCCCAGTCGAGTACGCCACGAGCCTCGAGCAGGCGCATCAGCGACAGCATGACCACCATGATCGGCAGCAGCACGAAGAGCGAAAGTTCGACCGCCGAGCGGCCGGCCTGCAGGATGATCTGGGTCAGCTGGTCCATGAGGGGAAACGGCTCATCGCAGAGGATGGTGCAGTGCAAAAACGCATGATATCGCGTGAGCGCGGCCCTCGCAGCCGCTACCTGGTGGGAGGGGGGTGTGGCAGGCGTCTCAGCCGGTGGATGTGCGCCGTGTGCGGAACACGCGAACGCCAGCGATCACGCCGAGGATCAGAAGCGCGATGCCGACGGCTTCGGCCGGCGTAGGCCAGCGGCTGTACCAGACGAAGGCGTAGAGCAGGGCTGCGAGCGTTTCGAACACGATCAACTGCCCGACGAGCGCGGCGGGCAGCAGATGGCTGGCCTTGTTCCAGAGCAGCGTGCCGAGCCACGACGCCGCCAGCCCGAGCAGCAGGCACATCAGTACGAATTGCATGGGGCGCGGACCGAGCGGCCAGGCGAACCCGGTCTCGCCGCTTGCGGTGAGGACACTCCACCACCAGTAGCCGAGGCCCGCTGACACTGCGATCGGCAGCGTCGCCAGGCCCTGAGCCGTGGCCCATGCCCGCGACAGACCGGGGCCGCGGGCGCGAAGCCAGCGGCTGTTGCGGATCGGGTACCAGGTCCAGCATGCCAGCGCGCAAAATGCGAAGGCCAGTCCGAGCAGATAGTCGCCTCGGCTTCCTGCGCCGTTTTGCGCGGCGCCGTCGATGTGCACCACGAGCAACCCGGACAGGATCAGCGCGAGGGGCACCACGAGGCGTAGCCAGGGCGCGCTGTCCTCGCCGCCGCCGCGGCGGCGGTCGAGCAGATTGGCGCTCACTGCAATCACGACTGGCAGCGTGCCGATGATGAGTGTCGGCACCGGCGCACCGGCAAGCTGGATTGCGCTGGCCAGGGTGGCGTAATAAAGAAGGTTGCCGATCAGGGCGAGCTTGGCGGCCTCGACCCAGTCGGCGCGCTCCAGCTCGGCGAGCGCCCTGCGATCGAACCATGCAAGCCCGAGCGCGAGCGTCCCGAAGGCGAGGTAGCGGCCAACGGCCAGCATGAAGCCGGGGTAGTCGTGCAGTACCAGCGGCGTCAGGAACACAAGGCCCCACAGCAGACCGGCACCGAGCGCGGCGGACAGGCCGGTCAGCACGGGTTTCAGAGGGTCTTGCCGAAGTAATACAGCGTCAGCAGCCCGCCCACGGCGATGATGAAGCGTCGCATCCAGATCGCTGGCAGCTTGCGCGCCATTGCCGCGCCCCAGTAGCCGCCGAGCGTGGCGGTGACGAGCATGATCAGCGTATGAGGCCAGGACACCGCGTTGGCGATCACGAAGGTGCCCACAGCCACGCTGTAGATGACGGCCGAAAGCCAGTTCTTGAGCGCGTTGATCTCGTGCACGTCCTTGAAGCCCTGTATCGCAAGCGCTGCAATCATCAGGATGCCCATGCCCGCGCCGAAGAACCCCCCATACACCGACACCACAAGCTGGAAGAGGTAACCGCCGGTGCCGATGTGGCGCTCGTCGGCGCCTGCCGGCGCAGGCTTCCATTTCCTGACCAGCGCGGAGATCTGCGCGCTGAACGCGAAGAGCACGGTGGCGACCAGCAGCAGCCAGGGAATCAGCATGGCAAACGCCGCGTTCGAGGTCGCGAGCAGCAGCAGCCCGCCCGCGATGCCGCCGATGAAGGCGACCACGGACAGCACGGGCAGGCTGCGGGAAAAACGCTTCAGCTCACGGCGGAACGCCCATGCGCCGGCAAGACTGCCTGGCCACAGCGAGACGGAGTTGCTGGCGTTGGCAACCACCGGCGGCACGCCGACCGCGAGCAGGGCCGGGAACGAGAAGAAGGTGCCGCCACCGGCGACCGAGTTGACGGCCCCCGCGGCGAAAGCGGCGACGCCGATCAGGGCGATCTCGAAAAGGTCCAGGCCGAACATGGGGAGATGACAGAGACGCAGGGTG
>DMCZ01000195.1:22670-35315 GCA_003446655.1 Thauera sp.
TTGGTAGAGCAGCGCATTCGTAAGTAGAGGGTCATCCCACGGGAACCCCAGCGGATAGTGGCTCTTCTGGGTGACTCAGAACGGCTAAGAAGGTTATAGTAAGGTTTCGCCGGCATAGCTCAGTTGGTAGAGCAGCGCATTCGTAATGCGAAGGTCGGGGGTTCGACTCCTCTTGCCGGCACCAGAAAGCACAAGGCCCTCCACTCGGAGGGCCTTGTCGTTTCTAAGTAGGTTTCAGCCTTCCTAAGAAGGCACCACCCCTCCCCAGCTCACACCAGAATCACCCGCTCCCCGGTATCGGGCAGGCGGCGCGGCGGCGAGAAGTCGCCCACGGCTACATGCCCGGAGGAGGCCCCGGCGATGAGGTAGGACGTAGCATCAAGGGCGTGATCGACCGCCCGCGTGTCAACGTCCTCCGGGTTCCGCGGATCGCGGGGCAGCGCCGGGACGGTCTGCAACCAGAACCGGCAGCGCGAGGCCACGAAGAACTCGCCCTGCACCATCAAGGACTTCAGGGCCTCGAAGCGAGGCACCCGCGGCCCCTTCCGGGCGGGCGTCACCCTGACCCCGGCTTCCCGGAACAGGTCGCTGATACTCGCCTCCATCCGGCCCGCCGTCCGGGCTTCCGCGGCGGAGTCGATCACGCCCCGGGCGCGGATTCCGTTCCGGGCGCAGACGGCGTGAAGGGCGGGCGCAATCTGGCCCGGGGTCCGGCCCGTCCCGCGGCTCAGGTTCCGGGGGTCGAACTCCGCGTGTTCGTCGTACAGGACCCAAGCCCCCTTGGGCAGTACCCGATCATCAGGCAGGCGCACGTCATAGGCGAGCTGTCCGCCCAACATGGCGACCATCGGGGCGGCGGAGCCCCAGTCAATCCCGAGCTTCAGCGAGGCGAACAGGTGCGGCGGTAGGTCGTGATGGTCGATGACCATTTGATCGGCCCGCCACGTCCCGGCGAAGAAGTCCCCCGTGATCGCGGACCAGTCGCCCGTCCGCATCGCCTTGTACAGCGCCGGGTCCGTATGGCGCAGCACCTCGAAGTTACGCCGGTAGGCGTCCGGCAGGTGCGGGTTGTCGTCAAGGACGCTGGGGCAATACACCCAAGAGTTCCCCCCGAACTCGAACGGCACGAAGGGCTCCCGGCCCGTGACGTACCGCTCCGCGAGGGCGGAGTGATTCGCCCCGCCCGGGTTTCCGGCAAGGATCATGCGCAGGGGGACGCCCGGGGCGCGCAGCGATAGCCCGAGCTGGTCAATCACTTCCATCCCCGGGCCTTCGCCCGCCTCATCGACGGCGATGAGCGAGAAGTTCATGCCCTGGGCTACGTCGCTGATGGAGCTGGAGGACTCGCAGTGCGTGAGCTGGATCGTCCCGCCGTTGGGCAGGCGGAAGATCGAATCATTCATGTTGAATTGGACGCCCGGGCCGAAGGCGGACCGGAGCAGCGCCCGCAACTCCTCCGCGAACTGGAGCAGCGACTTCAAGCGGCGGCGCGTCACGAGGACCCGGGCGCGGTTCTTGTACTGCTGGACGTGTCGCAGGATCAGGAGTTGTAGGCCGAAACTCTTGCCGCCCCCGCGGCCACCGCCAAGGAACAAGAAATGGTCCTCCGGGACCATCAGGACCTGAGCTTGGAACGGGGTCGGGCGGATTGTTTGGGTCATGTTGCCTCCCTCCATACGCCAACCCCTTCCCGCACCCGGCCCCACGTCATCGGCGGAGCCCGCACACCGCCCAAGACACCGGGCGCGGGAGGAGTTGAACAGGGGACAGCCCCGGAGCCTTCCACCGCCCCGCGCCTCGTGAGGGGCGAGGCTGAGTGCGTGAGGTTGGACGGCTTCCGGCCCGGGGCTGAACTCGTTGTTGTTAGATCGGATCGCCGCCGCGGGTCATGCCCAAGAGGCTGACCACGTCTCCTTCGATCCAGACGGCGGTATCCGCGGGCAGCGTGCTCACGTCCCGGGCGGTCCAAGAGGCGGGGACCTCGGTGGAGCCGTTCGGGGCTTGGGCGTTGGCGACGGCGCGGGCGGTCGCCTCGTCAGCCGCGGTCACGATGACGGCCTGAAGGCCGCTGGGGTTCCGGTCCTCGGGGCGGGTACGGTAGAGCAGGAAAGTTGCCATGATTCAAAACTCCTTCAGTTGTTCAAAGTTCGCGGGCCTTCTCGATACAGGCCGCACACATACGGTTTCCGGCGTGGGCGCTCCAGAAGTCGCCGCCACACATCAGGCAGCGGCGGACCTTCACGCGCGGGTCATCGTCACGGAAGAACCGGGCATTGGCTCCGGCCCGCGGACGGGCCGGGCGGCGGGCGGGTTTCGCCTTCGCTTCCATCGCCGCCGGTCACTTGCCGAAGTAGTCCCGCAAGCCCACAAGGAACAGGGCCACGGAGCCGGTGACGAAGATGCTCAACAAGGTAAGCATCCCCTTGCTGCGCAGGTCCTCCCCGGCCTTCCGCCACTGGCGGAGGTGCTGGAAGTCCCGCTGCATCTCAATCGGGTTCGAGGGATCGGCCCCCATCTGCACGAGGGTCTGACGGACGGCTTCCGCGATGAGCTTTTGCAGCTCCTCGTGGGTCATGTTGTTGAGGCTCATGCTCAGGCCTCGCTTTCATCTTCGGCTTCGGCAATCGCCTGACGGGAAAGGGCCAGCGACAGGTTCGTGATCCCGTCCGCCTTGCCGCGGACAAACTCGCGGTCAGCCGCAACGGCGGTCTTGTAGGCGAGCTGGACGCCTTCGAGCTTCGCCGTCATGCGCTTCCAGACCTCGCCCAGCAGGCGCTCCGCGAAGGCCTGAACAGCGAACGGGCGGCGATCCTTCGGGCGGCGGTCGATCACGGTGGCGATGGCCGCGCCCAGCACCATATCGCCGGTCATGATCGCGGTCCGGGCGGCGGTTTCCATTTCAACCGGCCCGGCCCCTTCGAGCTGGAGCTGGTATTGGGTGCGCTTCGGATCGCCCAAGGCGACACGGCCCAGCATCGTCGCGGGCGAGGTGTACACGGCTTGGATTGCGGCGGCTTCCGCTGCGAGGGTCTGGAGGCCCTTGAGCATGGCGGCGCGGTCCGCTTCGGAACTGGCGATGAGCTGGCGGTGGATGTTCGCGGCCTTGTTCGCGGCGTTCTTCTTGGCGAAGGCGCGAGCGGTGGCGCGATCCTCCGGGGAGGCGGAGGCGATGAGTTCGTCAGCCTCGCGGGCGTAGTTGTCCCGGGCTTCGGTGACCGTGTTTTGCAGCTTCTCAACCTTGCGGGAGAAGGCGGTGGCCGTTTCGGCGGCACGGTCGCTGAGGTATTGCGCGCGTTCCTCGTTCAGCGTCACGCCGGAGGGAACGGTGGAAAAGTCGATGGTTGCCATGTCGGGCTCCTCTCAGTTGTCACAACCGGATGGCCCAAGTCACGTAACCAGCGGGCACATCCCACTATCAACGTGCGGTCGCAACAATGACCACACTGACCGTAAGGATAATGGCGCTATACACTGGCCGTCTAGAAAAAGAAGTTGTAGATCAATGGCTTGCAGTGAAAAGTAAAGTCCCCGCCGGGGTGCAAACGATGGCCCTTTCCAGCGGGCGGCTGGGGTCCGGGCGGCAGTCCATGCGCTCGAACCGGGACGGCTCCGGCCTCCTGCTCAGGGGCTCCGCCGGTGCGACCCGGACGGGCGGCGCGAGGCGCGGCGAAAACGTGCCGACCTGCGCCCGGCGGACCGTATCCAAGGCGGAGTATGGGCGGGGCTCCTCCGGTGCCGCCTGCGTGGCGAGGGGCAGCAGGACGCCCAAGGCGAGGACGGCGGACCGCCGGGCGGCACGGCTATGCGTCGCGGTCGTTGATGTTGATGACACGGCTGTACTCCTCGGGGCTGAGGGCTGCATTGATGAAAATCTGGACCCGGGGCTGGTCGGTGTTCCCGTCGCCCTTGTTGATCTGAAAGATGTTCGAGGCGAGCCATTCCGCGGCCTTGAAGTCCCCTTCGTTCTTCATCTTGTCTTTCATGAAGGCGACAATCTCCCCGGCTCCGTCCGCCCGGCCCTCCTCAAGGGCGAGCTGTAGCGGGCTCAGGTCCCCGTCCTCGCCGTCCGCCTCCTTCAGGCGCTTCCACTGGCTGGGGGATAGCCCAAGGGCGCGGCGGATCGTGTGCTCACGGTTCCCCTCCGCGGCGAGCATCCGCACAAGTTCGAGGTGTCGCGGTTCGAGGTCGGGCAGCGCAAGCCCGCCCCCGGTCGGGTTCTTGGTCAGTTGGTTGTCGGTGGGCATTCTTCAGCCTCCTTCTTGATGCGATAGACAACGGACTTCGCCACCCCGGCGAGCCGCATGATTCGATTGATGGGCGTCCCGGCCTTCAGGAGGGCGGCAATCCGCTGCTCCTTCCCGGGCGATACCTTCGGACGGCCCAAGGTCTTGCCTTGCTTCTTCGCGCGCTCAAGTCCCAACATCGTCCGCTCCCGGATCAGGGCGCGCTCGAACTGCGCCAGCGACCCCATGACGTTGAACATGAGCTGACCCGCGGGCGTGGAGGTGTCCAGCGCGAGGTCCCGCACGAACAGCCCGACCTTGAAGGCTTCGAGTTCTCCGACCGTGGTGATGAGGTGCGGGAGCGAGCGGCCCAGACGGTCGAGGGCGGTGACGGCCACCATGTCCAGCTTCCCGAGCACCGCGGCCTTGAGCATGTCGTCCAGCCCCGGGCGCTTGTCGCGGCCCTTCGCCCCGCTGATGCCTTGGTCGATGAACTCCGCCACCACGGTATGACCCCGGCCCGCGGCCCAATCGCGCAGGGCCAGCAGTTGGTTATCCACCGTCTGGTCTTTGTTGGTTGATACGCGGGCGTACAGGGCAACGCGGGCCATAGGTCAGCCCTCCGCCTTCGAGGAGCCGCGGGCGACGTGCGCCGGGATCGCCTGACCGTCCGGGACCACGAGGCGGAACCGCTCCACGCCGTCCGGGCCGATGGTGGAGCGGACCCCGTAGCCCTTGCGCTTGAGGTCCCAGCCGAAGCCGGAGCGCACCGTTTGTTCCTGCCACGGCTTGCCCCCGGCGGACAGGGCGGCGATGAGCTGGGCCATCGTCACGCCGTCCGGGCGCGACAGCTCATCCACGAGGACGGCTTGCTTGGAGCCGATCAGGCAGGGCTTGACGGGCTCGCCGGTCGGCTTGAGGTCGGTTCCGCGGCGGGCGCGGGGCTTCGGCTCGCCCTTCGCCTTCGCCTGCTTCGCTGCTGGCCGCGCTGCTGCCTCCTGCTGCTTTTCCTTCCATGCCTGTACCTTCGCCCAGGTCCGGCGGATCGCGTCCGCCTTCGTGCCGAAACGCTTGACCGGCTCGCAGCCCAAGGAGGCGGCGCAGTCGTTGTGCAGGGCGACCAGCTCCGGGCCGGTCATCGTGGCGAGGTCTTGTTCAGTAAGGGTCTGGCGGTTCATGGTCGGCTCCTTTTCAAGTTGGCACGCTTTTTGCTTAGCGCCCCGAAACTATAGCTGGAAGCGGTCGGAAAAGGAACCTTTGCCGACTTGCGAAAAGTGGAGGGGTGGATTCTGTGGAGCCGCTGGCGCTTCCGGCGGTCGATTCCGCGGACGTTTTCCGACTTGTATGTTTCAGGCGCAGGGCGGCAGTGCGGGGGTGCCAGCAAGCCCAAGCAGGGCGCTTCCTCCGGCTCCTTCTGTTCTTCTGCTTCCGGTAACAGGTAAGAGGTAACAGTAAGAGTTAAAGACTTCGGAAGGCCGGAACGGAAGAACGGAGGAAGGGGAGCGGCGGCACCGCGCCCCTCTGGGCGCTTCCTCCTCCGCTTCCTCCTCCGGCCCGTAGGAGGCGAAACGAACCCATAGTGTTACCCCTTACCCTGTTACCTCGGCCGTCCGGCCTTCGCGCCTCATCGGACGGCCCCGGCCCATCAACGGATGGACTCCCCGGCAGGGTCCAGCCCAGCAGGGGTGCGGCACCTCCGTCCCCGGTGCCATTACCTCAGCCGTCCGGCCCGGTGGACCGGAAGAACGGAAAACGGCGGGACATGCCCGCCGTCTCCACGTCTCGCCCTTCGCCGCTCAGCTCAGGGGGAGCGGCGGCACCTCCCGGATGCGGTCCCCCGCGTCCAGCCGTCCCGGCGACGGCTTGAAGTTCCGCGCCCATACCTCCGCCCGCATCGCTTCGAGGGCTTCCACCAAGTTCTGTTTCCCCGGATCGCCCCGGCCCGTCCGCGCAAGGCGGTTGCGTAGCAGGGCGGCGGCCAGCTCAACATCTTCGGTGGCCGTCTCGCAGCCGTCGCCAAGGTCCATGTAGAAGGGGAGTTGGTGGCCCTTGTCCTCGTCATAGAAGGCGGCGCACCACACCCCCAGCTCATCGAGGGCGGTCACGGTGTCTTTGTAGGTCGGGTTCATTGTCAGTCTCCAATCGTTCAGGAAGGGCCGGGCCGTTTCGGCGGGGGAGGCCCGGCGGTGGCCCCCTTGCCATCAGAACGGCGGGCGGGGGCCGTCGCCTCCCGCGGTCGCGTCCTCGCTTTCGGGCTTGCCCGGTTCGCCTTCGCCCTCCCAGACGAAGATGTTGCAGGGCTTCCCATCCACCTTCACGGTCTGCGGGACCTTCGCCCAGCCCAGCGCCTGCATCGCGGTCTTGACCATCCGGGGGACCTTCCCCACCCGCTTGTCGCGGGTCAGTCCGAGGTGTCCATACACGGCGTCATTCGTCACGATCCACCGGCCCGCCCATTGCCCCGTTCCGCGCTGGAGGCAGGCGCTCAGGTCGTGCAGCGACTCCATGAAGCCCTCATCCACAACCCGGCGGCGGTCCTGCTCCTGCTTCGCCAGCGCCTCCGCCTCCGGGCTCAGGAGTAGGCGGTGCGAGTCGGAGCGGTAGCGGGCCAGCGCCTCCGCCACCAGTTGATCGCGCACGGCGGCGAGCCCTTCGAGGTTTCCGCGGGCCACCCGGACGGGCCAGAAGCGGCGGTTGCCAGTCGGGTCGTGTAGATAGCGGTCCTCGTTGGTCGTGCCTGCCAATACAAACCGGCGGGGGACGGTAACGGCGGTGCGGGCGTAGGCGAGGCGTCCTTTGTCCTCTTGGCGGGTGATCGCGGCCTTGAGGGTTTCCACCTCCTTCCGGCTCATGCCGTCCAGCTCCGCGCATTCGAGAATCCAGACGCCCGCCGTGACCTCCAAGACCTCGCGCGCATCACGCGCCCCGAGGAAGGAGGCATCAGAGAAGCGGTCAGCGCAGGTCAGGTCCAAGGTGCCGGTGGCGAGGACGCGCAGGGCGGTCGATTTGCCCAAGCCGGTCGCGCCCTCAAGGACCAGCATCTGGTCGAACTTCGCCCCGGGCTCGAAGGCCCGCACGATGGCCGCGGTCAGCCAAGCGGCCCCCGCCTCCCGGGTGTAGGCGTTGTCCTCCGCTCCGAGGTAATCCACCAGCCAGGTATCGAGGCGCGGCGTTCCATCCCACGGGGGCAGCGCGTGGAGGTGGTCGAGCAGCGAGTCAAAGCGGTTTTCCGTGCAGAGCGACAAGACCGCGTTGCGTGGATTCACCTCGCCCGGGTCGAAGCCGAAGCGGCGGATGATCGCGTCACGCAAGATGCGCTCCGCGTGGTCGGAGAAGTCGCCCGCGTACTCGTCCAGCTCGTGCGAGCCGATGAGGTGCCGATCCCGGAACTTGTCATAGCGGCATTCCACGCCCATCAGCATCAGCGCGGTCCGGGTGTTCCAGTAGCTCGGCAGCGGTTCGCCGTTCTGGTTCATCCGATCCCACGTCAGGACCTCGCCGCCCGGCAGCGTCCCGGCGGTCCCGTCCCCCTTCGCCACTTCGGCAAAGGCGCGATTGACTTGGCGCTCAACGTACCGGCGCTTGTTCCCCTTCTGCGCGCTGACGTGCTCGTAGAAGGCGGCGTTGTTCGAGTCGAGCAACAGCCCGGCGACCAGCTCCTTGGGCGCGCCCACCCGGGCGAGGTGGCAGGTAACGGCAAACACCATGTCGCTGCGGTCGCCGTCATACTTCGAGGTGTCCCCGGTCGTCACCAGCGCCAGCGCCCAGTCGTCAATCGTCTTTCCGTTCGCATCGGCCCATGCGGTCAGCTCCGCCGTGCCCACGGTCGGCGGGATCGCGGCGTCAGCGATCTTCCACTTGTCCGCGGGGGGCTGCTTCGAGCGCGGCGCGACCTGTCCGGCGGTCGCCAGCGGCGCGGCCTCCTTGGGCTGGTCGGCGTATGCCTTCAGCTTGTCGAAGTCCTCCGCGGCGTAGCGGCGGGAGAAGTCCGCCCCCGGAACCAGCGAGGACAGGGCAGGCCCGCGGCCCTTCGCCGCCTTCTTCTTGTTGGGCACGTTGATAGTGCCCGGGAGGCGTAGGAGGCGCGTGCAGTCTTGGGTATTGTCCGCGCGGGCTTCGTCCTTGCTGTAGGCGTTCTGTAGGCCCCGGTTGATCGCCTCGCCCAACAGCAGCTCCGGCGGTTCGTTGCCTTCGCCCTTCCACTGCGGAATCATCAGCGGTTCGCTCAGCAGCCACACCGCCTGATACCCACCACCGCTCGAAACGATCAGCGAAGGCGACGGCACGCCGTCCCGCGGGGTCGTCAGCAGCTTGTAGATGCGCTCCTGCTCGCTGGCGAGTTCTTCCCCGGCCCGCGGATCAACATCAATATGGAAGGCGCGGAAACCGGCGATTTGCTCCTTGCTCGCTTTCTTGGTGAGGCGGGAGCGCACGAGGTTGATGTGGTAGTAGATTCCCCGCTTGCCCTGATGGCCTTCGATCCACGCGGCGGCGGCGTCCGCCTCGCTGGGCTTGAAGGTGCGCGTCTCGGTCTTGCCGTCAGGAATTATTGCCGTCAGGCACCAGTCGTCATCCGGCGACCAGCGGCGCAGGAAGTCGATAGCCGCGGCGGTATCGGGTTTGAGTTGTTCCATCACACGCCCTCCGCGGTATGGTTTTGTTCTTTCGAGGCCAGCCACTCATCCAGCGAGGCCCGGCGGTAGCGGACCAGACGGCCCAGCTTGGCGTAGCGCGGCCCGCCTCCCTTCACCCGGAGGAGTTCGAGGAGTTGGCGCGACACTTGGAGATAGTCAGCGGCCTGCTGCGTATCGAGGACATCACGCGGTTCCATGATCGCGGTCCTCCTCAAGCAGGTAGTCCATCAGCGTCCGCCCGAAGCAGAGGCGGTGCGCCTCGTCCAGGTCGAGGACGGCGCGGCGGAAGTCGTCGCGGTCTTTCAGCTTCGGGGCCTCGCTGAGTTGCTGGGCCAGTTGCCGCTGACGGCGGATGACCTGAGCCGCGGCCTGTACAAAAAGCGCGGTCAGCTCCTCATCGGTGATGTCGTCGGACTTCTCGGCCAGTTGCCGCACACGCTCCGCCGGTAGGCCTGATTCAACGGCCAACATCTCAAGCGAACCCCCGCCCGACTGAAGGAAGGCGGTGATGAAGGGGTGCGGCCCTTCGTTCGGCTTGTCGGTGGCATTCAGCCCAGCATCGACGCAATGCCAAGCGAGCGCGAGGAGGTTCTGACGGGTCGCCCGGTTCGCGCCGTGGGTGGCTTGCCACAGGTCCAGCTCATCCTGAAACCAGACGGTGACGCGCTGGCCGGGGAGGCGGTGCGGCTGGGGGAAGTGTTCGAGGGTCTTGGCCCAGCGCCAGAGGGTGGCGGTTGAGCAGCCCAGATAGGTAGCGGCTTGCGCAGGGCGGAGCGCAACGCGGTTGTTCTTCTCGGTCATGGTCGGGAACTCCGATCAACTCGGCCCGCGCCACCAAGAAGAAAGGGGCAGCGCAAGCCAGTGTTTGGCTCACGACTGCCCCCTTGCATCACGCTCGGATTTGAGACGGCTCCAGTAAGGGCTAACCGCTGAAAGCGGGCCGCATCACGCGTATCACCACAGACTCTTGCCGACCTAGCAATCACTCAGGTCGTCCCCGGATCACCCGGGGAACATTGAGGAGGATTCTAAGACTTACGGCTGGAGCCGTAAAGCCTTTTTAAGCCCTAAGTGATTGATTCATAAGGAAGTATATTTACTTTTTCGGGTCCTTTTCTGGCTCAAGTGGTTGTCCCTTCTGGGTTTTCTTCGAGTCATCGCACAGGAGGCGTAGGCGGTCGGAAATCTCCTGCATGGGAGCCCGGAGGCGGTCGAGTTCGGGGCTGATGTAGCCCGCTGTCACGTCTTGCTTGTCGGGGAGGCTGTGATTCACCAACATCTTGATGGCGTAGGGCGATATGTCCAGCGACTCCGCGACGGTGATGAACGTGTTACGCAGGCCATGAACGGTGAATTTCACGCCCAGCTTCTCCTTCGGCTCCGCAATGTGGCCGCTCTTGCTCTCAGCCGGGAACACCCACGGCGAGCCCGGGAAGAAGGTCTTGGCCTGCTCGCACTTCTGCCGCTCCTTGAGCAAGTCGATGAGGAAGTCAGACAGGGGCAGCAGGAAGGCCCGCGTTTCGCCGCCCTTGGGCCGCGGTATCAGCAAGGCTTTCTTCTCCCAGTCGATATGCTCCCAGCGGACAACGGCGGCGCTTTCGCGGCGCAGGCCGGTGAACAGGACAAAGCGGAGGTAGTCCCGGCGGATCGGGTTGGTCATCGCCGTGACCTCCTTGTACCAAGCCGTCAGGTCCGCACTCGGGATCGCCGCCTTGCGCCGCTCCTCCGGGAACCAATCAACGGCGATGGTCGGATTCACGCCCAGCTCATCGTGAATCTTCAGCGCGTGGTTGTAGGCGGCGCGGAACACCCGGAACACGCTGTTGGCGACATAGGGGCCGTTCTTCTCCCCGATCTTGTGGTGACGTTCGCGGCAGTCCTTCCGGGTGATCTCAGTCAGCGGCTTCTTGAGCCAGTCGCTCAGGTACTGGTCGGACAAATAGCGGTAGTCCTTCAGGGTCCGTTCGGATCGCTTCTTGTTCGACTTCAGGTGCAGGTCGAGGGCGTCCCCGAAGGTGACGGAGGCGGCGGGCTTCTCCTCCTTGTTCGGGTTGATCCCCTTGCCCATCTTCATCAGGAGTTCGCGGGCCTCCTCCCGGGCCTGATCGACGGTATAGACCCCATACCGCCCGATGGAGGTGCGGACGGTCTTGCCTTGGAGGTCGCGTTGCACAAAGAAGGTCTTGGCCTTCGCGCCCACGCAGACGCCGAAGCCCTTCAGCTCCGTGTCAAAGTACAGGTGCTGGCGCTTCTTGTCGTCGGGTTGGACGAAGGGGAGCCCCTTGACGGCGCTCTGTGTGAGCTTGATGGAGGTGGTCATTGACAGCCCTTTCTAGTAACGGAATAATAAGGGCCATAGTTAGAAGCCGGTAGGGTGAGCGACTAACGAAATGGACCCAAACGCCCGTAACCATAAGGGTTTTCCGGCCTTATTAAAAGCCCGGACCCCCTCTGTAGGGTATGGCTGTCTTAATTCGTAATGCGAAGGTCGGGAGTTCGAGTCTCTTCTCCGGCACCACCAGATTCAAGCACTTGGGGCGGTCCTTCGGGCTCGCCCCTTTTTGCGTCTGCGCCGCGCGCTGCCGCGGTGAGCAGCGTGTGTCAAGCTGGCCGGCTGTCGAAGAGGTTGAGCAATCCGCTGAATGCCTCTGCGCTTACATTCGGGTCGTAGCGGGCGAAGAGCGCCTGCTGCCGCATGCGTGTGTCGGCTGGCATGGCCGCAAGGATCTCCTCGCGTTCGGCGAGAATCTCGCGACACATGCGGTCGGTCACGAAAAGAAAGGGAATGGGCTGATACAGGCCGTCTGCCTTCTGGGCGTGGAAGCGGGGCGATTTCATCGGTCTCCTCGTTGTGTGCGCCGGCGGGGGCTCTCCCGTTCACGGTGTCGGTGGGTTATCGTGTCTTTGCTTCTTTCAATTATCGCAAGTTCGCCGCTGCAGCCCTTTGATCCTGCTCAGAATCTCCAGGATCGTGGTGGCGGTGAATGGCTTGCGCGCTCCGGAGCGTGAACATGAAGACATCACTGATCCTCACCCTCATCGGCCCGGATCGACCAGGGCTTGTCAATGCGGTAGCGGCCTGCGCCGGTCAATGCGGTGCCAACTGGATGGAGAGCCGCATGTCGCATCTGGCCGGCCAGTTCGCCGGGGTGGTGCGGCTGGAGGTGGACGCCGCCGCGCGCGATGCCCTGGAGGTCGCGCTGCGTGGCCTGGCGTCGGAGGGCTTGCATGTGGCGATTGCACGTGGCGGTGAGCGTGCGCCTGCGGGCATGCGCCGCGTGAGCCTGGATCTGGTTGGTCATGATCGGCCGGGAATCGTGCGCGAGATCTCCACTGTGCTCGCGCGCCACGGCGTGAGCATCGAGGTGCTCGAGACCAGCTGCGAAAGCGCTTCGATGAGCGGCGAGCCCCTGTTCAGGGCGCACGCCGAGCTGATGGTGCCCGGTGTAGCCGACCTGGCTGCCATTCGTGCGGACCTCGAGGCGCTGGCCAACGAACTCATGGTCGATCTCGCGCTCGACGAAGCGCCGGACGCAGCTGTCGTGGCATAAGCGAGGCTGGCGGGAATCCCGGCTGGCTCGCCGGTGATTCCAGAGTGGAAGGACATGCTTGCCCCGTAATTGGTATATTTGTTGACGTTTACGTCAACGCAAACTAAGGTGCGCGGCGATGCTGGCGCCTGGTGGAGCGATCTGCGCTCGCCTAGCGTGAGGCGCCGGCTTGTCCTGGGAGAATGTGAGAATGCAGATCGAGAACGGCGTTTTCGTGGTGACGGGCGGGGGCTCGGG
>DMCZ01000195.1:35563-56455 GCA_003446655.1 Thauera sp.
ATCGACCTGGCGGTGCGCCACTTCGGCCGCCTCACGGGGCTGGTGAACTGCGCCGGCGTGGCGCCGGCCGAAAAGGTTGTCGGTCGCGATGGGCCGCATAAACTGGAAAGCTTCGCTCGCACCGTCTCCATCAACCTAATCGGCACCTTCAACATGCTGCGCCTCGCCGCCGATGTCATGAGCAAGGCCGAGCCCGATGCTGGCGGCGAGCGTGGCGTCATCGTCAATACTGCTTCGGTTGCTGCGTTCGACGGTCAGATCGGGCAGGCGGGTTACGCCTCGTCGAAGGCCGGCGTGGTCGGACTGACCCTGCCAGTGGCGCGCGAGTTGTCGCGTTTCGGCATCCGCGTGATGGCAATCGCGCCGGGCATCATGGAAACACCGATGCTGATGGGCATGCCGCAGGAGGTTCAGGACGCGCTCGGCAAGATGGTTCCCTTCCCCTCGCGGCTGGGCAAGCCGGCCGAGTTTGCCGCGCTGGTCCGCCATATCGTCGAGAATCCTTACCTGAATGGCGAGGTGATCCGTCTCGACGGCGCAATCCGTATGGCGGCCAAGTAAGGGCTGGGGGCGGTCGAGGCTGACCGACCCCGCATCGGCAGCAAGAATCGATGTTGCGGCGCAATAGCCGGTGCCGGTGAAATGTGCTAAAACCCGGGCTTCCCTTCGCTCCGCCTCGAACGGTCAAGCCGTCCGGGGCGGCTCTGCATTTGCGCCGATGACTTCTGCCGAACTGCCCGCCGCCGCGGCTGACGATGCGGTTGAGACTGACTGCTATCACTGCGGCCTGCCGATTCCTGCCGACACCCAGCATTACGTGCGGATAGACGGGCGCCGGCGGCGCATGTGCTGCATTGGCTGCGAGGCGGTGGCGCAGTCGATCGTCGATAACGGCCTCGTCGACTACTACCGCCATCGCGATGCGATGCCCGAGACACGGCGCGAGGCGATGCCGGCGGAGTTGCAGGAGCTCGGTCTCTTCGATCATCCCGATTTTCAGAAAAGCTTCGTCCGGCCGGTGGGTGAGCACGAACGCGAGGCCTCGCTGATCCTCGAGGGCATCACCTGTGCTGCCTGCGTGTGGCTCAACGAGAACCACGTCGCGCGCCTGCCAGGGGTGTCGGCCATCGAGATCAACTATGCCACGCGGCGAGCGCGCGTTCGCTGGGACGAACGCAGCATCAAGCTGTCGGACATCCTCGCGGCCATCCAGGCTATCGGCTATCGCGCCTACCCTTACGACGCCGAGCGCTCCGAGCAGGTCGCAAACCGCGAGCGGCGCTCGATGCTATGGCGGGTGTTCGTCGCCGGCTTCGGCATGATGCAGGTGATGATGTACGCCTTCCCGGTCTATGTCGCGGGCGAGGGTGACATGAGCTGGGACATCGAGCAGCTGCTGCGCTGGGCGAGCCTGCTGCTCACGCTGCCGGTCGTGCTGTACTCGGCGGCGCCTTTCTTTCAGCGAGCGTGGCGCGACGTGCGCCTGCGTCGTCTGGGCATGGACGTGCCGGTCGCGTTGGGGGTCGGAAGCGCGTTTGCGGCCAGCCTGTGGGCGACGCTCACCGACGGTCCTGAGGTGTATTTCGATTCGGTCACGATGTTCGTGTTCTTCCTGCTCGGCGGCCGTTATCTGGAGATGCTTGCGCGCCAGAAGGCCGTGCGCGGCGTCGAGGAACTGGGAAAGGCGCTGCCCTCTTTCGCCGAGCGAATCGAGGGTTGGCCGCAGCAGGGTGCGGGCGATCGGGTCCCAACCTCGCAGCTGGTGCCGGGGGATATTGTCCGGGTACGACCCGGCGAGGTGATTCCGGTCGATGGCGTGGTCGTCGATGGTGTTGGAGAGGCCAACGAGGCCCTGCTGACGGGCGAGAGCGTGCCAGTGCCCAAGCGGGCGGGTGATCGCGTGACCGGTGGCAGTATCAATGTCTCGTCGCCCTTGCTGCTTCGCGTCGAGCAGGTGGGCGATGCCACGCGGCTCGCCGCCATTCGCCGCCTGATGGAGCGTGCGGCGGGCGAAAAGCCGCGGATCGCCGCCATGTCGGACCGAGTCGCGGTCTATTTCGTGCTTGTCTTGCTGGTTCTCGCGGGACTTACCGGGATCGGCTGGTACCTGATCGAGCCGGAGCGCGCGCTTTGGGTCTTCGTGTCCGTCCTGGTGGTGGCGTGCCCGTGTGCTCTTTCGCTGGCAACGCCGACGGCGCTCACCGTGGCGACCGATACCCTTGCCCGCATGGGTGTGCTCGTGACCCGCGGCCACGCAATCGAAACGCTGGCGCGCGCAAACCACTTTGTCTTCGACAAGACAGGGACCCTGACCCATGGGCGGATGCGCGTCGAGGACGTGATGGTGCTGGGTGGCGAAGATGAGGTCGCGCTGATCCGTCTTGCCGCCGCGCTCGAACAGGGCTCTGAGCATCCGGTGGCTGCCGGCCTCCGTGAGGCGGGCGCCGGACAGGCGTTGCCGACGGCCTCGGCAGTGCAGGCCGAAACCGGGCAGGGGATGCAGGGCCTGATCGATGGCGAATCGTTCTGGATCGGCCGGCCGGACTACGTCGCGCGTGCGTCGGGCCTTGCCATGCCCGAGGGGCTTGAGGGGTTCGCTGCGCGTGGCGGAACGGTGATCGGGCTGGCGAGCGGTGCGGGATGGTTGGCTTTGTTCCGGCTTGCGGACCAGCTGCGTTCGGAAGCACCGGTGCTCGCGCGCCGCCTCGCTGCAGAGGGGGTCGGTCGGAGCGTGCTTTCGGGCGATGCGCCCGCGGTCGTGGCGAACATTGCGCGGGCGCTGGATATCGAGGACGCGCGGGGCGGCTTGAGTCCGCAAGGCAAGCAGGAGGCGATTGCGTCGATGCAGCAGGATGCGGAGGCCGTCATCGCCATGGTGGGCGATGGCGTGAACGATGCGCCTGTGCTTGCGCAGGCGCATGTGTCCGTGGCGATGGGGGGCGGGACGGACCTGGCGCGCAACCAGGCTGACATCGTCCTGCTGAACGAGAATCTGGTGACGCTCGGGCGTGGGATCGACGTTTCGCGCAAGACGCTGCGGATCATCCGGCAGAATCTCTGGTGGTCGTTCGCGTACAACTTCACATCGGTGCCGCTCGCGATGGCTGGCCTGGTCACGCCATGGATGGCGGGAATCGGCATGGCGGCAAGTTCGTTGCTGGTCGTGCTCAATGCGATGCGCCTGCAGCGCGTGCCCGCGCGTCACTGAAGCGCCAAGGGGGCAAGATGGAGAGCCTGTATCTGCTGATTCCGATTTCGGTCGTGCTCGTTTTCGTGATCGGGGTCGTGTTCTGGTGGTCGCTCAGAAGTGGGCAGTATGACGATCTGGAGGGGCCCGCGTATCGATTGTTGATGGACGATCGCGACGAACCGCCTCGTGCGCGGCGCAATGAGGGCGACGGCTCGAAGTCAGGAAATGGGGCGCCGGACGCGTGATGTTGCGCCAGGTTGACTTAGGTCAACATGCGGCCGGACAGGATGGGCAGAATTTGCGCAGTTGATCAGCCAGTAAGCCAAGGCGGTGGCCGATCCGGATTTTTGTCTCTCTGTTGGGGTTGGGGGTGCGTGAATGCGCACCCTTTTTTTTGCGCGCTCGCTTCGCGTCGTGCATTTCTTGATCCCCCCGTTCCGTGCTCACTGACCTCGCGGCCCTTCCCTTTGGTGCGTGTGTTTTCTCGGCACCCTTCGCACGATCGTGATGCCCCCGCGATGCCGCATCGGCGCAAGGCACAATCCAGCAATGGCGCCGGTTTGCGACCGTTTCTGGACTTCTTCCAATTTTCGCTTTCGGACCCTGCCGGGCTGCAATACAATGTTGATCTGTGTCAAATTGCGTACAAGGTGCGAGGGTATTCTCTGCCGGCTGGATGTGGCCTGCAGCAACCGAGCGGTGCTGCGCAAGCAAGGTTTTTAAAACGAAGAGGTGACTCACATGCAATCGCAAGCGACTTATAACTATAAAGTCGTGCGGCAGTTCGCCATCATGACGGTGGTGTGGGGCATTGTGGGCATGCTGGTCGGTGTGATCGCCGCAGCACAGCTCGTATGGCCCGAACTGAACGTGCACGAATTCCTGCATTTCGGCAGGCTCCGTCCGCTGCATACCAACGCGGTGATCTTCGCGTTCGGTGGCTGCGCGCTGTTCGCCACGTCCTACTACGTTGTGCAGCGCACCTGTCACACTCGCCTGTTCGCGCCGGGTCTGGCGGCCTTCACGTTCTGGGGCTGGCAACTCGTGATCGTGCTTGCGGCCATTACGCTGCCGCTGGGTTACACCTCTTCCAAGGAATACGCCGAACTCGAGTGGCCGATCGACATCCTGATCGCCATCGTCTGGGTGTCCTACGCAGTCGTGTTCTTCGGCACCATCGCCAAGCGCAAGGTCTCGCACATCTACGTCGCGAACTGGTTCTTCGGCGGCTTCATCCTAACCGTCGCGCTGCTGCACATCGTCAACAGCGCAGCGATCCCGGTCTCGCTCACCTCGATGAAGTCCTACTCGGCCTACGCCGGCGTGCAGGACGCGATGGTGCAGTGGTGGTACGGCCACAACGCGGTGGGCTTCTTCCTGACCGCGGGCTTCCTGGGCATGATGTACTACTTCGTGCCGAAGCAGGCAGACCGTCCGGTGTACTCCTACCGTCTGTCGGTGGTGCACTTCTGGGCGCTGATCTTCACCTACATGTGGGCGGGTCCGCACCACCTGCACTACACCGCGCTGCCCGACTGGACCCAGTCCGTGGGCATGGTGTTCTCGCTGATCCTGCTGGCACCGTCCTGGGGCGGCATGATCAACGGCGTGCTGACCCTGTCGGGCGCCTGGCACAAGCTGCGCACCGACCCGATCCTCAAGTTCCTGATCACCTCGCTGTCCTTCTACGGCATGTCGACCTTCGAAGGTCCGATGATGTCGATCAAGACGGTCAACGCGCTGTCGCACTACACCGACTGGACGGTCGGCCACGTGCACTCCGGTGCGCTGGGCTGGGTGGCGATGATCTCGATCGGCTCGGTGTACTTCCTGCTGCCGCGCCTGTACGGCAAGGCCGAGATGTACAGCGTCAAGCTCATCAATGCCCACTTCTGGATCGCCACCATCGGCATCGTGCTCTACATCGCCTCGATGTGGATTTCGGGCGTGATGCAGGGGCTGATGTGGCGTGCCACGAACGCCGACGGCACGCTCACCTACTCCTTCGTCGAGAGCGTGAAGGCCAGCTACCCGTTCTGGACCATCCGCTTCATCGGCGGTGCGCTCTTCCTCACCGGCATGTTCATCATGTTCTACAACATGGTGAAGACCATCGCCGGCCAGAAGGCCTATGACGCGCCGGTGCTCGCGCCCGCCGCTGCCCACGCCTGATCGGAGAAAAACAACATGGCTCAATCGAAGCACGAAAAGATCGAACGCAACGTATTTCTCATGATCGTGTTCACGCTGCTGACCGTCAGCGTGGGTGGTCTGGTGGAGATCGTGCCGCTGTTCTTCCAGCACTCGACAACCACGCCGATCGATCACAAGGGCAACAAGCTTGACGTCAAGCCCTACGATCCGGTGCGTCTGGTCGGTCGCGACATCTATGTCCGTGAAGGTTGCTACAACTGTCACTCGCAGATGATTCGGCCATTCCGCGCCGAAACCGAGCGCTACGGCCACTATTCGGTTGCCGGCGAGTATGTGTACGACCACCCCTTCCAGTGGGGCTCGAAGCGTACCGGCCCGGATCTCGCGCGCGTGGGAGGCCGCTACTCGGACGAGTGGCAGCGCGTTCACCTGCTGAATCCGCGTGACGTCGTGCCGGAGTCGAACATGCCGGCGTTCCCCTGGCTCGATCGTCCCGTGAAGGCCGATGACATCCAGGACAAGATGCGCGCGCTCAACAAGGTCGGTCTGCACAAGTACAGCGATGAAGAGATCGCCGCTGCGCCGGCTGCGCTCGAAGGCAAGACCGAGCTCGACGCCGTCGTGGCCTATCTGCAGGGCCTCGGCACAGCGATCTCGCACTTCCGTTAATAAGGAGACGCGTCGTGGATATCAACGACATCCGCAGCCTGATCACCGTGCTGGGCCTGGTGTGCTTCCTGGCCATCTGCGCCTGGGCTTACAGCAGGCACGCCAAGGCGGGTTTCGACGAAGCGGCGCGACTGCCTCTCAGCGATGATGACCTGCCGGTCCGCGGCGGCCGGCAAGACCTTGAGGGAAAAGCAAATGGCTGACTTTATCAGCGGTTTCTGGAACATGTATGTGATGGTCCTCGTGGCCCTCTCCATCCTGTTCTGTGTGTTCGTGCTGGTCTCCAACATGACCAAGCGCGAGAAGGGGCCGGTCGAACTGCACGGTCACGTGTGGGACGAGACGCTCGCGGAGTACAACAACCCGCTGCCGCGATGGTGGATGTACCTGTTCTGGATCACCATCTTCTTCGGCATCGCTTATCTGGCGATTTACCCCGGCTTTGGCAATTTCAACCAGGGCCGTGGCCAATGGGCGCAGTACGAGGCCGAAATGAAGGCGGGCGAGGAGCGCTTCGGTCCGGTGTTCGCCAAGTACCGCGAGATGGACGTGATGGCGGTCGCCGCCGATCCGGAGGCGGTGGCGATGGGGCAGCGCATGTTCCTGACCTATTGCCAGCAGTGCCACGGCGCTGCGGCGCAGGGCGCCAAGAGCTTCCCGAATCTGACCGACAGCGAGTGGCTGTGGGGCGGAGCGCCGGAGAACATCAAGGAGACCATCACCAATGGTCGTAATGGGGTGATGACTCCGTTCGGACAGGTACTCGGCGCCGATGGCGTGAAGGACGTCGCCAACTACGTGCGCTCGATGAACGGCCTGGCACATGACTCGGTTCGTGCCCAGCGCGGCAAGGAAGCCTTCGCCACGAATTGCGTTGCCTGCCATGGTGCGGACGCAAAGGGCAACCCGATGCTCGGCGCGCCCAACCTCACCGACAACAACTGGCTGTATGGCTCGTCGGAAGCAACCATCATCGAAACCGTCACGCACGGCCGTAACAACAAGATGCCCGCGTTCGGCGATTTCCTCGGCGAAGATAAGGTGCATATCCTCACCGCATACGTTCTGAGCCTCAGCAAGAAGTAAGTCCGGTTGTCGCAGTCAGCAGCTCCATCCCGGGAGGAGGGGGTCCTCCCGGGACTTCGAAAATAAAAACAACAACAAGAATTCATCGGTAAAAAGGCCATGAACAGCCCATCCCCTTCGCCGCACAAGGCGGCGAGCAAGACGCAGGAATCCACCCAAGACACCCTCTACGCCGCTCGCAAGAAGCTCTACGTTCGTGCGGTGACCGGACTCTTCGCCAACTGGCGCTGGGTGCTGGTCTGGGTTACCCAGCTGATCTACTACGGCCTGCCGTGGCTGAGTTGGAATGATCGCCAGGCCGTGCTGTTTCACCTCACCGAGCGCAAGTTCTACATCTTCGGCTGGGTCTTCTGGCCGCAGGACGTCTTCTTCCTCGCCCTGCTGCTGATCATTTCAGCCTACGCATTGTTTTTCTTCACCGCGATCGCTGGTCGCCTCTGGTGCGGTTACGCCTGTCCGCAGACGGTCTACACGGAGATCTTCATGTGGATCGAGCAGAAGATCGAGGGTGACCATGTTCGCCGTCAGAAGCTCGACCAGGCACCGATGAGCGCCGATAAGGCCCTGCGTCGGGGTGGAAAATACCTCGCCTGGAGCCTCGTCGCGTTGTGGACCGGCTTCACCTTCGTCGCCTACTTTTCCCCGCTGGACGAGTTGTTGCATTCGCTGACCACCCTCAGCTTCGGTCCCTGGGAGATATTCTGGATCCTGTTCTACTCTGCCTTCACTTACCTGTTTGCCGGCGTGATGCGCGAGCAGGTGTGCAAGTACATGTGCCCGTACGCCCGCTTCCAGGCGGTGATGTTCGACCCGGATACGCTGGTGATCACCTACGACGAAGAGCGCGGTGAGCCGCGTGGAACGCGCAAGAAGGGTGTGGATCCGCGCTCGGTGAGCAAGGGTGACTGCATCGATTGCGGTATCTGCGTGCAGGTCTGTCCGACCGGGATCGACATCCGGGACGGGCTGCAGTACGAGTGCATCGGCTGCGCGGCGTGCATCGACGCGTGCGATCAGGTCATGGACAAGATGAATTATCCGCGCGGCCTGATCCGGTACTCGACCGAGAACGCGATGAAGCGGCACTGGGGGCGCAAGGAGATCATCGGCCACGTGTTCAGACCGCGTACGTTGATCTACGGTGCCGTACTCGCAATCATCTGCGTCGGCTTCGTCTGGGGTTTGGCGATGCGTGAGCCGCTGCGTGTGGATGTGATCCGCGACCGTTCATCGCTTGGTCGGGAGGTCGAGGGCGGGCTGATCGAGAACGTTTACCAGCTCCAGATCATGAACATGACCGAGGCCCCTCGCGCCTTCCGGCTCGAGGTGACGGGGCTTGATGGTGTGCGCATCGGCGGCGAGCAGCGCATCGATGTCGGGCCGGCCAGCCACCAGTCCGTCACGCTTCAGGTCCTGGTTCCCTACGATTCGGGCCAGCCAGGCGCCAACAAGATCGCGTTTACGGTCACGGCGGAGGACGATCCCGCACTGAGCCTTAATGAAGAGACCACTTTCCTGATCCCACGCTGAAGATGCATCACTCTGCTACCGACAAACCGCGCGAGCCGTGGTATCGCCAGGGTTGGCCCTGGTTCCTGATTGCCTTCCCGGCGACGGCGGTCGTTGCCGGGATCGCGACCCTTGTGATCGCCATTCAGACCTTTGACGGCATGGTCGTTGACGATTACTACAAGGAAGGGCGCGCGATCGTGCAGACGATCGGGCGTGTCGAGCATGCACGTGAAATGGGCTTGCGCGCGGCCCTCAAGGTGCGGAGCGAGTCAATCCACATCGAACTTTCTGCTTCCGAGGCGGCGAGCCTCCCCGAGCGGATCCGCCTCACCGTCGCGCACCCGACACGCGGAGGCCTCGATCAGGAACTCATGGTCACCGGCGTGGCCGGTGTTTACGAAGCACCATTGGCGCCCCTGAGCACCGGGCGCTGGTTGTTTGTCATAGAAAACGAGGCCCGAAGCTGGCGACTCGACGGGTCCGCAATCCTCCCCGCAGAGATGGAGATCAAGATTGATCCAAATGTCTGATTTCTTTAGTGCGGAGGTAAGTCATGGCTTGGGAACTGCTTTTGACGAGTGACATCGGGCTGCTGAGTCTGTTTACGATTGCCTTCATCCTCGTGATGGCAGCGTATCTTTACCGATATGCGCGCCGTCACATGGCTGAGGACGAACAGCGGGCAGGTCTGAAGCGCTGATCTCGAATCACCGCCCGCAAATGAACGACGGCCCGCTTTGCGGGCCGTCGTTCATTTCCCGATCAGCAATCTGCTCGATCAGCGATAAACCAGAACCGGTGTCTTGCTGTGCGTGAGCACCTTCTGGGTCTCACTGCCCAGCAACAGGCCCGCGATGCCACGGCGCCCGTGCGAAGCCATGAATATCAGGTCGCATCCGTGTCGGTCGGACGCATCGATGATCGCCTCGTAGGGAACCTCATTGACCGTGGAGTCCGTATCGGCGGCGACCCCCTCGGCATCAGCGGCGTCCTTGGCCTTTGAAAGGATCGCTTCGGCCTCGGCTGCGGCAGACTTCGAGAATTGCTCCGGGGTCGTCGGGTCGATCAGTGCGCCTTCACCATAAATGGGCATGGGAAAGTCGGGCTGTGCGTAGAAGAAGGTGATACGGGCGCCCGTTTCCTTGGCGAACGAAACCGCCCGGGCCACCGTGCTTTCCGACAAGGCCGACCCATCGGTCGGGACCAGAATGTGCTTGAACATGACGGACGCTCCCTGTTGTGTGTCACGATTCGATTATAGCGAGGTGAGCCAGTCTGCCGCGATTGATCGTGATCAAACGGCAGCGAAGTCGCGTTGGAGGTCAAGAGAGCCCTTGGAGGTGCGACATGAAAGTGACTTTTCTGGGTGCTGCGGGCGAGGTGACAGGTTCCTGCATGCGTGTCGATCACGAGCGCGGCAGCTTTCTGGTGGACTGCGGCCTGTTCCAGGGCGGTCGCGAGGCAGATCGCAAGAATCGTGAGGCGCTGGATTTCGACCTTCGCGACATCGACTTCGTGCTCTTGACCCATGCGCACCTCGACCACACGGGCCTCGTGCCCCGGCTGGTTGCGCTCGGTTACAAGGGACGCATCTTTGCCACCGCAGCGACGGTCGACCTGCTGGGGGTGATGCTGATGGACTCCGCCCACATCCAGGAGAAGGAGGCCGAGTGGGCCTTGCGCAACACGCGCTCGCGCAAGGCGGCACGGCGCACGGATCTCGTGCCGCTATACACCGTCGAGCAGGCTCGCCACAGCCTGGGGCGACTGCGTGCGTTGGCATTCGATGAGATGGTCGAGCTTGGGCATGGCGTCCGCTGCCGATTTCGTAATGCCGGCCACATCCTGGGCTCTGCGATCATCGAGATCGACGTCGAGGAGCGTGGGCACGCGCGCAGGCTGGTCGTCTCGGGCGACCTGGGTCAGCCGATGCGTCCGGTGCTGCAGGACCCCGTACAGATTCCGGCTGCCGACTACCTGTGCGTGGAATCGACCTATGGGAATCGCGCGCACCGGTCGTTTGCCGACACCTGTGACGAGCTCGCGGAGGCGCTGCGCCGGACGCTCAAGGTCGACGGCGGCAACGTGATCATCCCGGCGTTTGCCGTCGGTCGCACGCAGGAGTTGCTGTTCGTGCTTGCCGACCTTGTGCGCGCCGGTCGCATCGATCGCCTCGATGTCGTGGTCGATTCACCGATGGCTTCTGCGGTGACCGAGCTCACCGTGCGACACGACGACCTCTGGGACGAGGAAACCCGCGAGCTTTATGCCTGGACGCGCCGGAATGCCGACCGCTTCAACCTGCGCTTCGTGCAGGATGTCGAGGAGTCGATGGCGCTCAACAGTGTGCGTGGCGGCCTTGTGATCATCTCGGCGAGCGGCATGTGCGACGCAGGACGGATCAAGCACCACCTTCGCTACAACCTCGGCCGCCGCGAATGCGCCATCGTCATCGCGGGCTTCCAGGCTGCCGGCACACTTGGGCGACGTCTGGTTGATGGGGCGAGACAGGTCACGCTGTTCCGTGAGCGCATCCCGGTGCGCGCGCGCATCCACACGATCGGCGGCCTGTCCGCGCATGCCGATCAGCCAGCCTTGCTGAACTGGCTCCGCGGGTTTCGCGAACCGCCGCGGCGCACCTTTGTCGTTCATGGAGAGCCCCAGGCAGCACTGGCCCTGGTTGAAGTCGTCAAGCGCGACCTCGGGTGGCGCGAGGTGACGGTGGCGGAGCCGGATCTTCCCAACACGCTTGGCTGAGCGTTCGTACGTCGCACACAGGCAGGCGTGGCGGACGAGCCCGGCGGAAGTGGGGCAGGCCGCCGCCGTCAGGCTCCGTAGCGCGACAGGCGCGCCGGATCGTGCAGCGTGATCCGCTTGCCTTGCACGCCGATCAGCCCTGCTTCACTGAGGTCGTGGAATATTCTCGACAGAGTTTCCGGGGTCACGTTGAGGCGGGAGGCGATCACCTGCTTGCTGGTGGGCAGGGCGATTTCGCTCGGTGCGTCCGAATCGGCAACCTGCAGCAGGTAGCCGATCACGCGCTGGGTGCTCGAGCGCAAGGAGTATGTCTCCACGTCCTTGATCAGGCCGTGCAGCCTGATAGCCATGCCGGCCAGCAGCTTGTGCGCGAATGTGGAGTCCTGGTCGATGAGTTCGGTGACCACCTGCTGGCCGACATGAACGAGCACGGTGTCGGAAAGGGCCTCTGCAAATACGGGGTAGGGGTGGTTCATGAACATCACGGCTTCACCGAAGCTCTGCATCGGACCCACGATCTCGACTACCTTCTCGGTGCCCTGGGACGACGAGAATGCGAGCTTGACCTGGCCCGAGACGACGAAGTAAAAGCCGTGCGGCTGGTCGCCACGCTGGAAAAGCACCTCGCCGCGCGCGACGTGTCGATCGCGCGTGTAACGCGCGACGAGCTGAACATCCGCCTCCGACAGCTCGCTGAACAGCGGAATGCGGTGCAGCAGGGAGGGGATGTCGAGGTGGGAGTGGGGGGGCATCGAGGTGCTCTCCTTAGTGCGTCGAGATTTTAGTCCAGCCGGCTCGCTGCCGGCGGTTTCCGGTTCTTTGGCCGGCTAGTGAAAGGAGTAGTGATGTACTACGCGATCAAGCACCTGCACGTGACCTGCGTTGTCCTCAGCGCCGCCGGGTTTCTGCTGCGCGGCCTGTGGATGATGACTGGCAACACGCTACTGCAACACAAGATGACGCGCGTATTGCCGCACATCATCGACAGTCTGCTGCTGCTTTCGGCCATCGCGCTTGCGGTAATGATTCAGCAGTATCCATTTGCGGCGGACTGGGTCACGGCCAAGGTCATCGGCTTGCTGCTCTACATTCTGCTGGGCACCGTCGCCCTCAAGCGTGGCCGCACCATGGGCGTCCGCGTCGTGGCCTTCGTTGGTGCGCTGCTCGTGTATGCCTGGATCGTATCGATCGCCCTCACCAAGAACCTCGCCGGCTTCCTCGCTTGAGCCTGCCGGCGCCTTGTCAGCGGACGCCCTGCTGATGCTGGATCAGCTTCTTGAGGCCGGCCGGGTCGAGTAACAGCACATGCTTCTGCTGCACCGAGATCAGGCCATCCTCCTGGAAGCGCGAGAAGGCGCGAGAGACGGTCTCGAGCTTGAGCCCGAGATAGGAGCCGATCTCCTCGCGCGTCATGCGCAGGTTGAACTCCTGCGATGAGAACCCGCGGGCATTGAAGCGCTGCGACATGTTGAGCAGGAAGGCCGCGAGGCGCTCTTCGGCACGCATCGAGCCGAGCAGCATCATCACGCCGTGGTCGCGCACGATCTCGCGGCTCATAACCTTGTGGAACTGCAGCTGCAGGCCGTCGATCTCATGCGACAGCTGCTCGAGCTTGTCGTAGGCGATCACGCACACCTCGCTGTCCTCGAGTGCCACCGCGTTGCAGCTGTGCGTTTCGGTGCTGATTCCGTCGAGGCCGAGGATCTCGCCCGTCATCTGGAAGCCAGTCACCTGCTCGCGCCCGTCCTCCAGCAGCACATCGGTCTTGAACGACCCCGCGCGGATGGCGTAGATGGCCTCGAAAGGGTCGCCGGCACGGTAGAGGTTCTGCTGGCGCTTGACCTTGCGGCGCGCGCCAACCAGTTCGTCGAGCCGGCTCAGTTCGCTGTCGGCCATGCCGAAGGGCAGGCACAGTTCGACGAGGTTGCACTGCGAACAGGCCGTCTTGAGCCCATTCACGGTAATTGGCACGGTTGCCCTCATCTGCACGATAATCCCGCTTTCCCCGACAAAAGACGCCGACCCGGCCGCGAGCGGACCTTCAGATCAAGCTCGTTGACCCACGTCAACCAAAAAATCCCGCTGGTCTGCCATTGTTTGGCACACCCTGCAGCAGCAAGATCATGAAAAGCCAGAACGAACTCATCTTCGACCCGCAGCTGATCCGCCGATTCGACATCAACGGACCCCGCTACACCTCTTACCCGACGGCGGATCGCTTCGTAGAAGCGTTCAATGCCGAGACGCTCAAGACCTGGCTCGCCAAGCGTGCGGTCGGCGGTGTAAGCAAACCGCTCTCATTATACTTCCACATCCCGTTCTGTAACACGATCTGCTACTACTGCGCCTGCAACAAGATCATCACCAAGGACCATGGGCGCTCTGCCAAGTACTTGAAGTATCTGGCTAAAGAGATCGCGATGCAGGCCGCGTGCCTGGAGGGGAGCCGCCAGGTCACACAGCTTCACCTGGGCGGCGGCACCCCCACTTTCCTGTCCCATGACGAGATGCGTGAACTCATGGCCGCGGTGCGCGAGCACTTCACGCTGGTGCCCAACGGGGAGTATTCCATCGAGGTCGACCCGCGCAAGGTCGACTTCGAGACGGTCCAGTTGCTTGCCGAACTCGGCTTCAACCGCATGAGCGTCGGCGTCCAGGACTTTGCCGAGGACGTGCAGGCCGCGGTCAACCGTATCCAGAGCTACGATGAGACCAAGCTCGTCATCGACGCTGCGCGTGCCACCGGCTTCAAGTCGGTGAGCATGGATCTCATCTACGGCCTGCCCAAGCAAAACGTCATCAGTTTCAACCGCACGCTCGAGCAGGTGCTGCAGATCTCGCCCGATCGCATTTCGCTGTACAGCTACGCGCACCTGCCGGGTCTGTTCAAGCCGCAGCGCCGCATCAACAGCGGCGACATGCCCACCGCCGACACCAAGCTGCAGCTGCTGCAGCTGGGCATCCGCCGCCTTACCGAGGCCGGCTACGTCTACATCGGCATGGACCACTTCGCCAAGCCCGACGACGAGCTCACCGTCGCCCAGCGCCAGGGGCGGCTGCACCGCAACTTCCAGGGCTATTCCACCCAGGCCGAATGCGATCTGCTGGCTTTCGGCGTGTCGGCGATCGGCAAGATCGGGCCGGTGTATGCGCAGAACGTGAAGACACTCGACGAGTATTACGACGCGCTCGACCGCGACGAGCTACCGGTATTGCGCGGCATCGAGCTGACCGCCGACGACCTGCTGCGGCGCGCGATCATCCAGGCGCTGATGTGCCATTTCGAGCTGTCGATGCAGTCGATCGAGATCGCGCACCTGATCAACTTCCGCGAGTACTTCGCCGAGGAGCTGGCTGATCTGAAGGAGATGGAGAAGGCCGGCCTGGTGAAGATCGATGGTGACTGGATCAGCGTGCAGCCCGCTGGCCGACTGCTGGTGCGTGGTATCGCCATGGTGTTTGACCGCTACCTGCGGGCCGACCGCGAGCGTGCGCGCTACTCTCGGGTGATCTGAGCACCAACGCCCCAGGGCGCAAGACCTTGAGCGTGATTGCCGCCCTGCGTTTTCGCAGTGCAGCGTAAAATGATGGCTTCGCCTTTCTGCGCCTCGGGCCGGGATCGTCATGCCTGAAACAGGTTATCTCGCCGTCTTCCTGATCGGACTGCTCGGTGGCACGCACTGCGTATCGATGTGCGGCGGTATCGTGGGTGCGCTCACGATGCAGGTGCAGACGCCGGGTGGAAAGCCGCAATGGCCGCTTCACCTCGCCTACAACCTCGGGCGCATTGGCACCTACACGGCGCTCGGCGGGGCAGTCGGTTTCATCGGTTCGGTCGGCCTGCTGTATGACGGCATGCTGCCGGTACAGATGACGCTCTACGTCCTGGCCAACCTGATGCTGATTGCGCTCGGTCTCTACCTCACCGGCTTCACCCGCCTGCTCACCCCGATCGAGCGTGCGGGCCATGTGCTGTGGCGCAGGATCCAGCCCGCGACGCGGCGCTTCCTGCCCGCGCGCTCGGTTCGGCAAGCCCTGCCGCTCGGCATGCTGTGGGGCTTCATTCCCTGCGGGCTGACGTACTCGATCCTGGCCACCGCGCTGGTCACCGGTTCCGGAGCACGGGGCGCGGGGCTGATGCTCGCGTTCGGACTGGGGACGCTTCCCAACCTGCTGCTGGCTGGCATGCTGTTCAAGCGTTTTCGCGATTTCACCCGCAACCGCAAGGTGCGCATCGTCTCGGGCGTGCTCGTGCTCGGCTTCGGGCTGTTCGGGCTTTATCATGCGCCCACGCTCGGCGGCGATTTGTGGAGCGGCGTGGTCTGCGTGACCTGAGTGCCCCAGCGGCACCCGATTCAACGATCAGGAGTGGTGCATGAACGAAGTGACGATCAAGGTCGAAGGCATGAGCTGCGGCGGTTGTGTCAAGAACGTGACCGGCGTGCTCAAGGCACTCGCAGGGGTCGAGGACGTGCAGGTCTCGCTGGAGCAGGGCAGCGCGACGGTGCGCTTCGATCCGGCGCAGGTGTCGGTCGAGGCCCTGCGGGCGGCGGTCGAGGACGCAGGCTTCGACGCCCCGGCCTGAAGACGGGCGCCAGGCGGTGCGCGCATGCCCTGGCGCACGCAGGACGCTGTGCAAGGCATTGTGGTTTCCCCCTATAATCCGCGCACAATTTTTCCACGGGAGGGATTCATGGGTTTCGATCTGGTCAGCGCCGGCAAGGACGTGCCGAACGATATCAACGTCATCATCGAGATCTCCGCGCAGGGCGATCCGATCAAGTTCGAGGTGGACAAGGACAGCGGCGCCGTCTTCGTCGACCGCTTCATGGGCACCTCGATGCGTTACCCGCTCAACTACGGCTATGTGCCGCACACCATCGCCGGTGATGGCGACCCGGTGGACGTCCTGGTCGTGACCCCGTTCCCGTTGCAGCCCGGCGTGGTCATCCGCTGCCGTCCGGTGGGCGTGCTGAAGATGGAAGATGATGGTGGCGTCGATGCCAAGGTCGTCGCCGTGCCGGTGTCCAAGCTGACGCCGCTCTACGACAAGGTCCAGACCACCGACGACCTGCCCGAACTGCTGATGAAGCAGACCGTGCACTTCTTCGAGCACTACAAGGATCTCGAGCCCGGCAAGTGGGTCAAGGTCCTGGGCTGGGGCACCGTCGAGGAGGCCAAGCAGGAGATCGTGAACGGTCTGGCGGCGGGCAAGAAGTAACAGACCCGCAGGTTCCTGTGTCCGAAAGGCCCGCCATGCGCGGGCCTTTCGGCGTTTACGGTGCAGATTCAGGTGCGCGCGGTTCCTGCGGTGTCGTCCTTCCCGCTCGCTGCGGCGTGGGCGAGCAGGGCGATGACGCCGGCGCGTGCGACCTGTGCGTCCTCGCCGGACTTCACCCCGGACACGCCAACCGCACCGATCACGCAGCCCTCGACGACGATCGGTTCACCGCCTTCCAGCGGCACCACCGGCATCGCCAGCGCGGCGAAGCGGCCGTTGTTGACCATGTCCTCGAAGGCCTTGCTCGGTTTGCCGGTGAGCACGCAGGTGCGCGCCTTCTCGGGGGCGACGGCGGCGCTCATCAACGGCGCGCCGTCCATGCGCTGCAACCAGAGGGCGTGACCGCCTGCATCGCAGATGGCGATGCTGACCGCCCAGCCATGCGCGAGCGCCTCGGCTTCGGCGGCTGCAGCGATGAGCTTGACGTCGTCGAGCAGCAGGGTATGGGTTGTCTTCATGTTCGGTCTCGTGGTGGTTGGTTGGAGTCGGTCGGTGCGCCTTGCCTGTCGGCGGGGCCCGCCGATGGATCCGGGACGCTCAGCTGGCGAGCGCCTCGATCCAGCCCAGGCCTTCGCGGGTGCCGGCGACGGGCTTGTATTCGCAGCCGATCCAGCCCTCGTAGCCGAGCTGGTCGATGAGGCGGAAAAGCCAGGCGTAGTTGATCTCGCCCGTGCCTGGCTCGTGGCGGCCGGGGTTGTCCGCGATCTGCATGTGGGCGATCCGCGGGAGGTGCTTCGCGATCGTGTTGGCGAGTTCGCCCTCCATGCGCTGCATGTGATAGATGTCGTGCTGCAGCCACAGGTTGGATGAGCCCACCTCGTCGATCAGCGCGATCGCCTGCGCCGTGCGGTTGAGGTAGAAGCCGGGTATGTCCCAGGTGTTGATCGGCTCGACCAGCAGGCGGACGCCCGCCTCCTGGAGCTTGTCCGCCGCAAAGCGCAGGTTGGCGACGAAGGTCTGGCGAACCTTGTCCGGATCGACGCCGGCGGGGGTGATGCCGGCGAGGCAGTTGAGCTGCTTGCAGCCGAGCGTGGTGGCGTACTCGATGGCACGGCCGACGCCATCCTGGAACTCGCCGACGCGGTCCGGATGGCAGGCGATGCCGCGCTCGCCGGCGTCCCAGTTGCCCGCCGGCAGGTTGTGCAGCACCTGCACCAGGCCGTGCTTCACGAGGCGTTCGCCGATCGCGTCCTTGTCGAAGGCGTACGGGAAGAGGAACTCCACGCCCTTGAAGCCGGCTTCCGCTGCCGCCTGGAAGCGGTCGAGGAAAGGTACTTCGTTGAACAGCATGGTCAGGTTGGCGTTGAACTTGGGCATTGCTTCAGCTCCGGTTGTCGGTTGCGCAGGGGATGGGTTCGCGGCTCAGGGATGCGATGCCGCGGGCAACCGGGCCTCGAGCTCCCGGCGGAAGAGGGTGGCGAGCCTTTTTGCCGCGCTGCCGAGCGGCACGCCGCGCAGGGTGAGCAGGCCCAGGGGCATGGTCGGCGGCAGTGGCTGCAGCGGAAGCGGGCGTAGGCCGACGCCGACCTGCGGGTCGGTGATCAGCACCTTTGGTCCGTACCCGATCAGGTCGTTACGGCGAGCCAGCTCGAGGATCAGGAAGGGCGAGGAGCAGTGCAGGATGCGGCTTGGCGCCGGCAGGCCATGTGTCTCGAGCCAGCCGACCAGGTTCATCCTCTGGCTCCCGGCGCTCAGGTTCAGCACCCACTCCGCATCCGCCACCGCCCGCCAGTCTTCGGTTCCGGTCAGCGGGTGGCTGGCGCGCACGAAGGGAATGGCTTCGGTATCGGCGAGGGGTTCGAAGTCGATTTCGTAGGGCAGATCCTGCGGCGACGCGAGCGCAATCGCGAAATCGATCTTGCCCTCGATCAGACCGGGCAAGGCCTGCACCAGCAGTCCCTCGTGAAAGGTGAGCTCGGCCTCCGGCTGCGCCCTGCGGAACGCCGTGAGCACCCGCGGCAGTACGGTCGCCGTGACCAGCGGGGTGATTGCCGCCTTGACGTGGGCGCCCGCACCGCCGCGCATCTGGTGGATCTCCGCGCGGGCCTTTTCGATCGTCGCCAGTACCAGACGCGCGCGAACCAGCAGCGCGTTGCCCTCGGGCGTGAAGCCGATGCCCTTGTAGCTGCGTTGAAGCAGCTCGGCCCCGACATCCTCCTCGAGCTCGCGCAGGGCCTTGGTCAGGGCGCTCTGGCTCAGGCTCATGGCGCGGGCCGCGGCCCGGATCGAGCCGCTGTCGGCGACCTGCACGAGAGCCTTGAGCTGGTGGTCCTTCATGATTCTGGAGACCTCTGCAGGTTGTCATCCACAAAAAAATATCGCCTTACGGTGTTCGGATCAACTTATTAATATCTGGACATGAACAAATTCTATTGGTGAACCAGATGACGACCGCAGATGCATTCGCGACCGAGATCGATACCGAGCAGATGAAGGTATGGCGCCATGCCATCCACCGCAACCCCGAGCTGGGTTTCGAGGAGAAGGCCACCAGCGCGCTCGTCGCCGAACAGTTGAAGGCGTGGGGCTACGAGGTGCACACCGGCATTGCAGTCACCGGTGTGGTGGGTGTGCTGCGCTGGGGCACGGGCGAGGGCCGCTGCATCGGCCTGCGCGCGGACATGGACGCCATCCCGGTCCAGGAAATGACCGGTCTGCCCTGGGCCAGCGTCAACCCCGGGAAGATGCACGGCTGCGGCCACGACGGCCACACCGCCATGCTGCTCGGCGCGGCGCGGGCGCTTGCCGGGCGTGCGCGAGCCGGGCGGTTGCCGGGCAGCGGCACGCTGGTGCTGATCTTCCAGCCGGCCGAGGAGCTCGGCGGCGGCGGCGGCGCGCGGCGCATGCTGGAGGAGGGGCTGTTCGAGCGCTTCCCCTGCGATGTGATCTTCGGCATGCACAACTTTCCCGGCATACCGGTCGGCCAGGTTCACGTGCGCCCGGGCGCCTTCATGGCCTCCTCTGACAAGGTGCTGATCCGCTTCGTCGGTCGCGGTGGGCACGGCGGCATGCCGCACATGGCGGTCGATCCGACCCTGCCGGCGGCGGCGACCGTGCTCGGGCTGCAGACCATCGTCGGCCGCAACGTCAATCCCAACCTCGCCGCGGTGATCAGCGTCGGCCGCCTCGCAGCGGGGGCCACCTACAACGTGATCGCAGCGTCGGCCGAACTCGAACTGAGCGTGCGCACCCTCGACCCTGAGGTCCGCGACCTGGTCGAGCGCCGCATCCGCGAGCTCGCCGACAACCAGGCGCGTGCCTATGGTTGCAGCGCGGAGATCCGCTACGAGCGCGGCTACCCGGTGCTGATCAACGCCGCCGAGCCCACCGCCTTCGCGGTCGAGGTCGCGCGCCAGACCTTCGGCGCCGACCACGTGGTGGCCGATGCCCAGCCGCTCACCGGCAGCGAGGACTTCGCCTTCCTGCTCGAGCAGGTGCCCGGCTGCTACCTGCTTGTCGGCAACGGCGACAACGGCCACACCGAGGGCCGGTGGTCGGGCGAATGCATGGTCCATAACCCGCACTACGATTTCAACGATGCCTGCCTCGCGGTGGGCGCCCGACTGTGGCTCGGCCTGGTCGAGCAGTACTTCCATAACTAAACACTGTAAGGAGGCAACATGAAACTCAGCAAACTTCTGGCCACCCTGTCCACCGGCTTCGTCCTCGCGACCGGCGCCGGCCTGCCGGCCGCCCAGGCCGCCACCACCCTGACCATGTCGAGCTGGGTGTCGCCCACCCACTTTCTGACGCCCGAGGTCTTCCAGCCCTGGATCGAGGACGTCAAGCGCGTCACCGAAGGCCGCGTCGACGTGCGCATCCTGCCTAAGCCCGTCGGCGGCCCTGCCCAGCACTGGGAGCTGGCGCGCAAGGGCGTGGCCGACATCACCTGGGGCAACTTCACCTACGAGCCCGATCGCTTCAAGGCGCTGTGGTTCTCGGAGATGCCCTTCACCGGCACCAACGCCGAGGCCTCCTCGGTGGCGCTGTGGGAGACCTACGAGAAATACCTCGCCGGCAAGCCCGCCTTCGAGGGCGTGGTCATGCTCGGCGTCGGCCTCTTCGGCGGCGGCCAGATCCACCACGGCAGCAAGCCCATCATCGAGCCCGACGACCTCAAGAACCAGAAGGTGCGCATGGGCGGCCCGATCCAGAAGCGCCTGCTCGAGGATCTCGGCGCGGTGGCGGTCGCCGGTCCCGGCCCGAAGGCCTACGAGCTGCTCGAGAGCGGCGTGGTCGATGC
>DMCZ01000195.1:56702-57965 GCA_003446655.1 Thauera sp.
GTCGTCATCAACGAGGGCAAGTGGAACAAGCTCTCCGAGGCCGACCGCAAGGCGATCATGAGCGTGTCGGGCGAGAAGCTGTCGCGCCTGTGGGGTCAGCGCTTCGACGCGCAGAACAAGGCCGGCGAGGCGAAGCTGCGCGCAGAGGGCCATGTCTTCAACGAGCCCTCGAAGGCGCTGTTCGAGCGCATCGGCGCGGTGCGCGAGCGCATGCTCACCGACTGGGCGGCCGAAGGCCCGAGCTTCGGTGTCGACAAGCCGATGGAGATGCTCGAGTTCTTCGAGCAGCGCTACAAGGCCCACGCCGGCAAGTAATCGCCGGCTGATCCCGGAGGTGGCCGGCCCGGGCCGGCCACACCGCACTGGAGAGATCCATGGACGCGTATCTGTCCCGCATCCGCAAGCTCGTCGAGGCGCTGCTCATCCTCACCCTGTCGGGCATGGTGCTGCTCACCTTCATCGACGTCATCGGCCGGCGCCTGTTCGGCGCCCCGCTGTACGGCGCCCATGACGCCACCGAGCACCTGATGGCGATCATGGTGTTCTGCGGCCTGCCGCTGCTCACCCTCACGCGCGGCCACCTCACCGTCGACCTGTTCGACAAGTGGCTGTTGCGTCCCAACTGGGCGTGGTGGCACCGGCTGGTGTCCCTGCTGGTGGCGCTGGTGCTGCTGCTGATCGCCTACGAGTTCTACAACTCGGCCATCGAGGCCAGCCAGATTCAGGAGATCAGCCAGTCGCTGTCGATCCCGCGCGGCGGCATGTATGGCTTCATCGCCTTCACCTCGCTGCTGTCGGCGCTGGCTGCGCTGCTGGGCTGCTTCGGCGCGCCGCCCTCGCATCCCGTCACCGTCCAATCCCACGCCACCGAGGAGCGTGCCAAATGATCGTCGGACTTCTTTCCCTGCTGGCCGTCCTGGTGCTGGCCTTCCTGCGCGTGCCGCTCGCGTTCGCGCTGCTGTCGGTGTCGCTCGGCGGCATCGGTGTCGTCATGGGCTGGGACGTCGCCCGCTCGCTGGTGCCGCTGACGATTTCGGAGGCGGTGTTCTCCTACGAGCTCGCCGTGGTGCCGATGTTCATCCTGATGGGCAACATCCTCGCCCGCACCGGCATCTCGGACGACCTCTTCCGCGCCGCCAACGCCTTCCTCGGCCCGGTCCGTGGCGGCCTGGCGCTGTCGACCATGGTGACCTGTGCCGGCTTCAGCGCGGTGTGCGGCTCCAGCCTGGCGACCGCGGCCACGACTGTCTCTTATACACATCT
>DMCZ01000059.1 GCA_003446655.1 Thauera sp.
GAGTGGTTGTGGATGGACTCGAAGTTCTCGGACTCGACCACGTAGGCGTCGATGCGCGGCTCGCGGTTCAGCTGGCCGGCGACGTCGCGCACCATGTCCTCGACGAACTTGGGGTTGTCGTAGGCGTGCTCGGTCACCCACTTCTCGTCGGGCCGTTTGAGCAGGCCGAACACCTCGCACGAGGCCTCGGCCTCGACGAGCTGCACCATCTCCTCGATCCACAGGTGGTCGTTGAGCACCGCGGTCACGGTGACGTGCGAGCGCTGGTTGTGAGCGCCGTAGGCGGAGATCTTCTTCGAGCACGGGCACAGGCTGGTCACCGGGACCACGACCTTCATGGTGAATTCGTAGGCGCCGCCCTCGCGGATCGAGCCGATGAAGCAGACCTCGTAGTCGAGCAGGCTCTGTACGCCAGAGACCGGCGCGGTTTTGTTGATGAAGTAGGGGAAGCTCATCTCCACGTGGCCGGTCTCCGCTTCCAGGCGCTCGACCATCGCGCGCAGCATCGGCTCGAAGTTCTCGACCGAGATCTCGCGCTCGTTGCCGTTGAGGATCTCGATGAAGCGCGACATGTGGGTGCCCTTGAAGTTGTGGGGTAGCCCGACGTACATGTTGAAGTTCGCGACCGTGTGCTGGACGCCGCCGGCCTTGTCGGCGACCTTGACCGGGTGGCGGATCGACTTGATGCCGACCTTGTTGATGGCGATCCGGCGGCTGTCGGCGCTGCTCTGGACGTCGGGGATGGCGAGGTCGGTGGGGGCGTTCATGGACGGTTCTCTGGTCAGGTCCTGGGGCTAAGGCGAAAAGGGCGCAGGTGCAATCGAGTTGCACCTGCGCCCTGATCTTAGCTTTCCCGACAAAAATGCTCAACCTTTGCAGGTCGGGCTCACTGTTTCAGCGCACGTTCGATGCTGGCGAGGATGCCGGCCTTGTCGAGTCCGACCGAGGCCAGCAGCTGTGCCTGGTCGCCATGGTCGATGAAGTGGTCCGGTAGGCCGAGGCGCAGCACCCGTGGGCGTTGCGCGAGGCCATCGACCACGCGCGCCACCTCGGCACCGGCGCCGCCGATCACCGCGTTCTCCTCGACCGTCACGAGCAGCTCGTGGGTCGCGGCCAGTTCGGCGATCAAGGCTTCGTCCAGGGGCTTGATGAAGCGCATGTTGGCAACGCTGGCGTCGATCGCTTCGCCGACCTCGCGCGCGACCGGGACCAGGCTTCCGAAGGCGAGCAGCGCGACGCCCTTGCCGCGGCGCAGGACCTCGCCCTTGCCGACCGGCAGCGCGCGCATTTCGGCTTGCGGGAAGGCGCCGGTGCCGCCGCCGCGGGGATAGCGGACCGCAGTGGGGCCGGGGTGCTGGACGGCGGTGTAGAGCATCTGCCGGCACTCGTTCTCGTCGGCCGGTGCCATCACCACCATGTTCGGGATGCAGGCGAGGTAGGAGAGGTCGAAGGCGCCGTGATGAGTGGCGCCGTCGGCGCCGACCAGGCCGCCGCGGTCGATCGCGAACACTACCTGCAGGTTCTGCAGCGCGACGTCATGGATCAGCTGGTCGTAGGCGCGCTGCAGGAAGGTCGAGTAGATCGCCACCACCGGCACGAAGCCTTCGCAGGCCAGCCCCGCGGCGAAGGTCACCGCGTGTTGTTCGGCGATGCCGACGTCGAAGTAGCGCTCGGGGTATTCCTGCGCGAAGCGCACCAGGCCCGAACCTTCGCGCATCGCGGGGGTGATGCCGACGATGCGCGAATCAGCCTTCGCCATGTCGCACAGCCAGTCGCCGAAGACCTGGGTATAGGTGAGCTTGCCGCCGCCCTTGCCGGCCTGGATGCCGGCCGTGTGGTCGAACTTGGAGACGCCGTGGTAGAGGACGGGGTCGGCTTCGGCGAGCTTGTAACCCTGACCCTTCTTCGTGATCACGTGCAGGAACTGCGGCCCCTTGAGCTTCTTCAGGTTCTGCAGCGTCGGGATCAGCGCGTCGAGGTCGTGGCCGTCGATCGGGCCGTAGTAGTGGAAGCCGAACTCCTCGAACAGCGTGCCCGGGCTGATCATGCCCTTGGCGTACTCCTCGACCTTGCGCGCGAGCTCCGCGACCGGCGGCGCCATGCCGAGCACCTTCTCGCCGACGCGGCGCGCGGTGTTGTAGGTCGATCCCGAGAGCATGCGGGCGAGGATCTTGGTCAGTGCGCCCACCGGCGGCGAGATCGACATCTCGTTGTCGTTGAGGACCACCAGAAGGTTGATGTCCTCGATGTCGCCGGCGTTGTTGAGCGCCTCGAAGGCCATGCCCGCCGACATCGCGCCGTCGCCGATCACCGCGACCGTGCTGCGCTCTTCTTTCCGCGCACGCGCGGCGACCGCCATGCCGAGCGCTGCCGAGATCGAGGTGGACGAATGCGCCGTGCCGAAGGTGTCGTACTCGCTCTCGCAGCGACGCGGAAAGCCCGAGATGCCGCCGTAGTGGCGCAGTCCCGCCATCGCATCCCGCCGTCCGGTGAGGATCTTGTGGCCGTAGGTCTGGTGGCCGACGTCCCAGACGATGCGGTCGTGCGGGGTGTTGAAGACGCGGTGCAGGGCGATCGTGAGCTCGACGGTGCCGAGGTTCGAGGACAGGTGGCCGCCGGTTTTCGACACCGATTCGATCAGGAATGCACGCAGTTCGGTGGCGAGCGCATCGAGCTCACGACGGTCGAGCGCGCGCAGGTCCGCGGGCGTGTTGATCCGTTCGAGATGGGGGTAGGGGGCCATGGAGGATCCGGCGTTGGGGTACGTTGTTCTTCGCGGTCGGTCGGGGCGAGCGGCTCAGAAGGCGCGATGCACGACGTAGTCGGCAAGCTGTTCCAGGCGTTGCGCGCGCTGGCCGAAGGGCCCCAGCGTGGACTTCGCATCGACCAGCATGTCTTCGGCCAGCTGGCGGGCCTCGGTGAGCCCAAGCAGGCTGACGTAGGTCGGCTTGTCGTTGTCGGCATCCTTGCCGGCCGTCTTGCCCAGGGTCGCCGTGTCGGCCGCCGCGTCGAGGATGTCATCGACGACCTGGAAAAGCAGTCCCACGACCTTGGCGTAGTGGTCGAGCCGCTCGAGGTCGGTGGCGTCGAGGACCGTCCCGGCGCGGGCTCCAAGGAGGACCGCCGCACGGATCAGCGCACCGGTCTTGTGCACGTGCATGAACTCCAGCTCTTCGCGTCCGAGTTGCTTGCCCACTGCCGCCAGATCGATCGCCTGGACGCCAGCCATGCCGCGCGAACCGGATGCCACAGCCAGATGGCTGACCATTGCGAGTCGCGCATCGGGGCCCGCGCTGATCGGGGTGTCGGCG
>DMCZ01000194.1:0-453 GCA_003446655.1 Thauera sp.
CTGGCCGTCGTCGATCGCCACGCGCAGCTCGGACTCGATCGTCATCCGCTCGACGGCGCGCACGTTCATGTTCTCGGAGAAGACCTGATGCTGGTTTCCGCCCAGCTCCTTGGCGTGGTACATGGCGAGGTCGGCGTGGCGCAGCAGGGCGTCCTCGTTGTGGCCCTGGTGCGGATAGACGGCTACGCCGATGCTGCCGCCCACATGCAGGGTGTGTCCGCGCAGGGTGAGCGGTTGCAGCACGGCGGCGATCAGCTTGGCGGCGATCGCCTCGGCATCCTCGGCCCGCTGCAGCGCGGGCAGCACGAAGGCGAACTCGTCGCCGCCGAGGCGGGCCACCGTGTCGGAGTCGCGCACGGTCGCGCTCAGGCGCTGCGCCATCTCCTGCAGCAGGGCGTCACCGACGTCGTGGCCGAGGGTGTCGTTGATCCACTTGAAGCGGTCGAGGTCGAG
>DMCZ01000194.1:649-6053 GCA_003446655.1 Thauera sp.
GCCTCGTGGCGGCGGGTGACCTCGTCCTCGAGCTCGCGCACGCGCTCGCGCAGCTCGAGTTCGATCATCACGCTGCGTGCCAGCACGCGCAGCGCCGCGCGCTGGCTGTCGTCGAGCCGGCGCGGCTGGTGGTCGATGACGCACAGCGTGCCGATGACCTCGCCGGTGGGCATCACCAGCGGCATGCCCGCGTAGAAGCGGACCCCGGGTTCGCCGCGCACCAGCGGGCTGTCGGCGAAGCGCGGATCGCGGGTCGCGTCCTCGACCTCGAGCAGTTCGCCGGCCAGCAGGGCGTGGGCACAGAAGCTCGCCGAGCGCGAGGTCTCGCTGGCGGCGAGCCCGATGTGGGCCTTGAACCACTGCCGATGCGCGTCCACCTGGCTGATGAGGCCGATCGGGGTGCGGGTGATTCCGGCGGCGATGCGGGCGATGGCGTCGAAGGATTCCTCGGCCGGCGTATCGAGCACCTGCAGCCGCGTCAGCCGGCGCAGGCGCTGCGGTTCATCGGTCGGCAGCGGCGGCATCCAGCTCGCCAGTTGCGCCAGCAGGCCGGAGAGATCGCCGCATTTGTCGAAGAAGGCGTCGGCGCCGGCGTCGCGGCACAGGGCGGCGTAGGGGTCGGCGGGCTGGTTGCTGAGGACCACCACCCGCGGCCCGAGGCCGTGGGTCGCGCGCACTCTGCGCAACAGGCTCAGTCCGCTGCCCGGGCTCAGCGCGAGGTCGAGCAGCACGGCATCGGGGCGGGTGCGGGTGATCAACAGGAAGGCCTCGTCCTCGCCGGCGGCGGTGCCGATCACGGCGAGGGCGGGATGGCGGGCGAGCAGCGCGAGCAGGTTGTCGCGCACCAGGGGAGAGTCTTCGACGATGACGATGCGCATGGCGGCCGCTCCGGGCGTGAGGTGAACTGGCAACCATGATCGCGGCCGGGGCGTGTGCCGCCCATCGGCAGTGGGCGCATCGCGGCGTGGCGGAAGCGCCTATTCGCGTGTAGGGGATCGCCCTACAGCGCGGCCGCCTCGGCGGGTGGGGGTGGAGGCCCGAGACCCGGCAACGGTGCCTCGATATCGGCCCGGCGTCGGCGCCTCGGCGCAGGGCTCATTCGGCGTCGACCAGGCCGTTGGCGGCGCAGTAGCGCGCGATCTCGGCGGTACCGGCCAGCCCGGTCTTGTCGATGATGCGGCTGCGGTAGGTGCCGACCGTCTTCACCGACAGGTGCATGGTTTCGGCGATCTCGCTCGCGCTGCGGCCGGCGGCGATCAGTACCATGACGCGGTACTCCTGCGCGGACAACGCCTCGTGCGGCTTGCGCGCGGGCGCCTCGCCCGACAGCAGGTCGGCGAGGCGGGCGGCGAGGTCGGAGCTGATGTAGCGCTGGCCCTTGAGCACGCGCTCGATGGCGAGCACCAGCTCGTTGATCGCGTGCTCCTTGGTCAGATAGCCGGCGGCGCCAAGCTGCAGTGCGCGCGCGGCGTAGGCGGCTTCGTCGTGCATGCTGAGCACCAGCAGGCGCATGCTTGGCGCGGCGCGGCGCAACTGCACCAGGCCTTCGACGCCGCTCGCGTCGGGCAGCGACAGGTCGAGCACGGCGAGTTCCCACGGGCCGGCGCGCGCCTGCTCGAGCGCTTCGGCCAGGCTGGCGGCCTCGCCGAGTTCGGCCTCCGGCCAGCGCCGCTCGATGAGCTGGCGCACGCCGAAGCGCATGACGGGGTGATCGTCCACGATCAGGATGCGCATGACGTGTCCTCCTCTTCCATGCCGGCCGCCAGTGGCAGGCTGACTTCCACGCGGACGCCGCCATTGCGGCCGCGGCCGATGTGCAGGCTGCCACCGGCGAGCGCGGCGCGCTCGCGCATGCTCACCAGCCCGAGCGAGGGCGAGGCCGATTGCGCCATGCCGCGTCCGTCGTCCTCGATCGCGAGCTGGTAGTGGCCGCCGACTGTGCCGCCCTCGATCCACACCCGGCGTGCGCCGGCATGGCGGGCGATGTTGGTCAGTGCCTCCTGTGCGATGCGGTAGAGCTGGGTGGCGTGCTCGGGGTCGAGGCGGTCGCTGTCGTCCACCTTCACCGCGCAGTCGACACCGGCGTGCGCGCCGAACTGCCGGCCGGCGAGTGCCAGCGCGGGGCCGAGACCGAGGTCGTCGAGCAGCGGCGGGCGCAGGGTGGCGGCGATGCGGCGCACGGTGGCGATGCCGTCGGCCACCAGGGTGTCGATCTGGGCGAGTGCCTCGGCGTTGTGTTCCTGGCCGCCGAGATTGCTGTGCGCCGTCATCTTCAGCGCGGTGAACACCTGCCCCAACTGGTCGTGCACCTCGCGCGCCAGGCGGCGGCGCTCGGTCTCGATGCTGCGATCGAGGTGGTGCGCGAAGGCCTCGATCTCGGCGCGGGCGCGTTCGAGCGCGGCGGTGCGGGCGGTCACCGTGTCCTCGAGGTGGGCGTTGGCCGCGAGCAGGGCGGCCTCGGCGCGCCGCCGCCGCGTCTGTTCGCGCTGCAGCAGGACATACGCGGCGACGATCAGCATCACGCCGCTGGCCGTCAGCAGCACGGCCCACATGACCGCGTCGCGCTTGAGCGCGAGCAGGCGCTGGTCACGCTGCACGATCTCCTGGCGCAGGGTGGTGTCGGCCTCGTGGAAGCGCGTGCGGATCTGATCCATGACCGCCCTGCCTTCTTCGAGGCGCGCCTGCAGTGGCGAGCCTGCCGCCGGGTCGGCGCGGTGTGCGTCAACGTTGCGCTGCGCCATCTCCACACGGCGCAGCACCAGCGCCCATAAGGCGTCGAGATCGGTGACGAGCATCGGCGCGGCGATCGCGCGCAACTCGGCGAAGGCGGGCGCCAGCACATCCAGGCCGGCGCGCAGGGGCTCGAGCTAGTGCTCGTCCGCGGTCAGCACGTAGCCGCGCTGCGCGGTCTCGATGTCCTTCAAGGCCGACAGTACGTTTGCGGCATGCAGCAGGCCGATGCGTGCGCGCGATCGCATCTGCGTCTCGTGATCGACCGCCTGCACGCTGCGAAAGCCGGAGTAGGCGAGCAGGACGAACAGCAGCAGGCCGCCCGCGAGCAGCAGGCCGGGCGTCAGGGCGGGGCGGCGGTTGGCGGGCGGTGCGGTCATCGGGTCGGCAGGCTGCGGGCTACGGGACGGTTCAGGGGTCGGGTCTTGCCCTGCATCGGGGGCGTCGTGTCGCTGCCTCAATCGGCATGCAGGCTGTCGAAGCCGGCGTAGGCCGTCACGAAGCGCGCCTTGCCTTCGCGCAGGAAACGCGCGAAGTCCCAGTCGCCCTCCCCGAGGCGGGCGGCGAAGGCGTCGCGGAAGACGTAGGTCCATGCGCGTGCGACGGTTCCGTCCTCAAGGCTGACCTCGACGATGCGGCGGTGGTATTCCTCGCCCTCGAAACGGTCCAGGCGCGGCCACGCCGACGGCGGCAGATCGAGGTAGAGCACGCCGCGCACCCGATGGCCGGCGCGGGCGACCATGCCGGGATACTCCGCGCCGATCACCGGGTGGCGGCGGTAGCCGTCGAGCGTGGCGCCGCAATGCGCGGCGCGGACGCCGGCGACCGCGCTCATGATGTCCTCGTCCATCAGAGAACCGTAGGTGAAGCAGGCGGCGGGCGGGGCCGCGGCGGAGATGTCCATGGTGCGGGCCTGAGGCGAAAGCGTTGCTGCAATTATATTTATTACGATCGAATGTTGTCTGACTAGCGTTGCGTTGGCCGTCATGCGGGACTCGGATGTCACACGAGAACCGGGGCACGGTTTGGGTCCCGATGGCGTCCCTTAGAGCATTGCGGATGCCGATCAATGTCCATCTTGGGAGCAGTGGGGGGTTGTCCTGCTTTTCACTCGCTGCTTTGAGGGTGGCTCGCTCTGCCGGATTAATCAGTTCTCCTGGTACGCGCGCTCAATCAGTGGCCTTGCCTTTTCGAAATCCGCTCCGGTTCGTAGCGTCAGCTCCAGGTCTCCTGTGCCCCAATGGCCGATCTTGCTGACGTCGCGGCTAAAGCCAGGCTCCAGCGCCACCGTCGCGGGGTCGAGTCGGAGGGTCAAGAACACATGGGGGTCCTGCTTCGAAATCAGCGACATGCAGACGAAGTTCTTCAGACGGCGGAAGGCGACGTAGAGCTTGACCGGCTTTTCGATGATGTCGTCGCCTTGGGCGAGGATGAAGCTGCGTGTCTGCTCGAACAAGGCCAGCAGCTCGGGCGTGGCGCTGGCGAGCTGGTCCGCGTGGGTCTTCATTGCCAGCGTCGAGGCTGCGGGCGTTTTCGGCGCCTTTGGAAACTCGTTGTCATTGACTTCAGTCGTGGCCGACACGCTAGCCGCGCTCGCGGCATTGACGAGCTCGAACAGCAGCAGGTCATCGCCGAACAGCTTGTAGCGGATCAGCTCGATGTTGCGATTGATCTGCGCCACGGCATGTTCGTCGTAGCGCGTGAAATCGGCGGCGATGCACAGTAGGCGGGTTCCGCTCCACTCGATCTTGGCCGCTTCGTCCTTGCCCAGCCTGTCCATTACCAGGAGACGGAAGTCGGCTTTGTGGTCGAGTAACCAGTCGAGATAGAACAGGCCCTGGTTGATGACGTTCTCGTTGCTGTGGCGCTTGTACTCGATGATGACCGGACAGCCGTTTTCGTCCAGTCCAAGGGAGTCGATCCTGCCGCGATGCTTGGCCCCGGTGCTGTACTCGCCAGCTAGAAAACGCACGCCGAGGAAAGTCTCCATTCGGGCCTCGATAACGTTTTGCAGGGTTTTCTCGATGGAGACGGCTTTGCCTGCAAGCTCGGTCGCAGTCGTGCTGGAGTAGCGGAAGAGTTTGATGTCGCTCATGGTCCAGAGGTCCTGTTGGGATAGCGGGTGCCGTCAGGTGCTGGGGTGCTGCGATGCCCACCACACCGACATCGGTACCGCAAACATCGCTTCGCCAAAAGCCACGCATTCACGCCCGGTGTACAGCACGATGCCGCGCTGGAAGCGTTCGGCTTCGGTTTCCTGCAGATGGCGCAGGCCCTTGAAATCCTTCCCCTCCACCGTGGCGGCGGCCTTGACCTCGATGCCGGTGAGCTTGCCGTGGCGGTCCTCGAGCAGGAAGTCGACCTCGATGCCGGTCTGTGTGCGGTAGTGCCACAGCGACAGGCCGCGGGTGGAGAAGGCGAGGTGCTTCAACAGTTCGGCGCAGACGAAGGTCTCGACCAGGTCGCCGGGCAGGCCGGGGGCGGCGCCGAGCGTGTCCATGGTGTGACCGGTGAGGTGGGCGAGCAGGCCCGAGTCGGGCAGGAAGACCTTGGGCGCCTTGACCAGGCGCTTGGCGGGGTTGCGCTCCCAGGCGGGCAGGCGGTGGATCAGGAACAGCGTCTCGAGCAGGGTGAAGTAGCGCTTGAGCGTGGTCTGCGCGATGCCGCTGCTGCG
>DMCZ01000194.1:6286-17959 GCA_003446655.1 Thauera sp.
ACGAGATTGGGCAGCTCGGTGAGCTGCTCGAGGTTGGCGAGTTCGCGCACGTCGCGCTGCAGGACGGCCTGCAGGTAGCTGTCGAACCAGGCCTGGCGGCGGCGCGGGGTGTTGCGTGCGACTGCTTCCGGGAAGCCGCCGGCGAGCAGGGTGTCGATGAACAGCTCGCGCTCGCAGGGCGGCACGGGGCGGGTGCTGAGGTCGCCGTCGAAGAGCCACTCGGCGCGATTGCGTTGCGGGTCGCCGGCGCGTTCGGCGCACGACAGCGGGGTGAGCGGCACGATCTCCATGCGCCCGGCGAGCGAATCGGCGAGCGCCGGCAGCAGCATCACGTTGGCCGAGCCGGTGAGCAGGAAACGGCCGGCGGCCTGGCCATGGGCGCGGTCACGATCGACCGCGGCCTTGATGGCGAGGAAGAGTTCCGGCGCGCGCTGGATCTCGTCGATGACGACCGGCCCGGCAAGGGCGGCGATGAAGCCCGCAGGGTCGGCGCGTGCGGCGGCCAGCGTGGTGTGGTCGTCCAGGGTGAGGTAACGGCGCGGGGTGGCTTCGCGCAGTGATTGTGCGAGTGTGCTCTTGCCGGTCTGGCGCGCGCCGTTGAGCAGCACGACGGGCGTGTCGGCCAGGGCTTCGAGCAGCAGCGGGGCGATGTGGCGGTCGTACATGAGTACGACTGTAGCGCTGCGTGGAGATGAAAATCAACCATTGAGTGGTTGAAAATCATCCACACAATGGACGATTTTCAACCACTGTGAAGCGCGGTCAGACGCGTGAAGATGTGTCGTGCCGACACCCCGCGCATCGGCCGTCCGCCGTTACAGGCGGCTAGATCAGCTTCAGACCCGGTGGCAGCGACTCGCCGAAGCTGCGCCGGCGATCGGCGTCGTCCAGGGTGATCGTCTCGCGCACCATGGTGATCCAGCTTTGCGGGGCGCGGATCGCGGTGAGGCGGCGCGCCACCTCGTCGCGCAGTGCCGGCGCGAGATCGCGCGTGCGGTCGCCGGTGAGACGGGCGATCTGGGCGGCGGCGAAGGCGGCGGGCTCTACCGTCTTCCAGTCGAGCGCGAGCACGGCGGCGAGCCATTCGGCGGCGATGTCGGGCGGGACGACGTTGTGCGCGCTGCCGTAGAGCGACTCGCGCGCGCCGACGCGGCCGAGCGCCCACCAGGTGTGCGGATTCTCGCCGGAGCGCTGCAGGCGTTCGCGCAGCCAGCGGCCGACCTCGATGCGGTGCATCACCGGCACGCGCTCGAGCGCGGCGGACAGGCGCACCATGTCGTCGTAGCTGCCCTGCACCGGGTCGCCGCGGCGGCGGGCGGCGTCGGCGTGTTCGAGGTGGCCGGCGAGCACCTCGAGGATCTGCAGCTGACGCGCTTCGTCCAGGCCGCCGGCGCTGCGCCGCCACAGTGTCCACCACTCGCTCCAGTTGTTGCCGTCCTGCACGTACTGGATGCCCTGCGCGAACAGCGCCCACAGCTGGTCGACCCGCCAGTCGTCGAGCGCAGCGCCGAGGCCGGGGCGCAGGCAATAGCCGGCGAGGTTGAGCCACACGCGCTCGTGCTCGGCCGAGCGCCGGCGGCGGGCGCGCTCGAGCAGGGCGTCGAACAGGCTGCGCAGCAGCGCCATGTCCCAGTCCTCGCGGCGGCCGAGCACGCGTTCGAGGCGGCTGCGCAGCTGGCGCACCGCCCTGGGCTCGACCTCGCGCGCCTGGCCGCCGAAGGTGTCGTCGATCAGGGCCAGGGCTTGGTCCAGGCGCGGGTGGACGCCGGCGCCGTCCGCGGCGCGGCGGGTGGCGTCCTCCGCATCGGCCTCGGCGCGCAGCTGGAAGGCGAGCTGCCAGCGGCGCGCGTCGTCGTCGACGCTGACGCACTGCATCTCGAGCGTGCCGACCTCGGTCAGGGTCGCCACCAGGCGGACGACGACGTTCTCCCTGCGCCCGGCGCTCGTCGGCGGCAGGCGGGCGGTGAGCGCGGGCAGGCGGATGAAGTCGTCGCTGTCCACATCGATCAGTTCGCCCGCCTGCCAGGCGGTGTCGCCGGTCGAGGACAGCAGGTGAAAGCGCACCGGCTGGCCGAGGCGCAGCGCGAAGCGGCGCTCGGGCAGCGCCAGCTCGACGCCGGATTCGGTGCCGCGCGGCAGCACGCAGAGGGCGCGCGCGCGCTCGCCCGCGTCCTCGAGCAGCAGGAAGTAGCTGCGCGCCGAGCCGCCGCCGATGCCCGGCCCGAGCCCGGCGCGCGCCGTCCGCACCAGGGCGAAGGCGACCGCGCCGCGGGCGACGGCGACGTCGGGCGCATCGTTGTGCAGCACGCGCGGGGGTGCGCCGCGCCAGGCGGTGAGCAGGGTCTCGAGGCGCGCGGAGAGAGCGTGGGCGCGGAACACGCCGCCGTTGAGCAGCAGGGTGTCGGGCACCGCGCGCGGGGTGGCGGGGCTGTCCGCGTCGCCCGCGTCGCCGGCAGCCTCTGCAGCCAGGCCGAGCGCGGCGCGCGCGAGCTTGGCGTGGCGCTGCAGGAAGGCGGCGAGATGGCGGCTGATCGCCGGGTCGGCGGGATAGGGCAGGCCGAACTCGACGATCGCGGCGTGCCGGCGCTGCGGCAGTTCGTCCGCCGCGGCCAGCGGCAGGAAGCCGTCGACGACCAGGCGCTCGACCTCGTCGCGGCCGAGCTCCACGGAGCGCGCGCCGCCGATGAGCCGTGCGCCGGCGCCGAGCAGGGTCACCGTGACCTTGTCGGGCGCGTCCGCCGCGAGCAACTGCTCCTTCGCCACGCGGCAGCGCTGCACCAGCTGCGACAGGCGGGCGGCGGACAGGCGCTCGCCCGCCGCGCCGCCGCCCGCGTGGAGGCGGCGTTCGACCAGGTGGGCGAGCGCCAGGTCCATGTTGTCGCCGCCCAGCATCAGGTGGTCGCCGACGCCGATGCGGGTCAGGCGCGGCGGGCTGCGGCCGTCCGCGGCGGGCTCGACCTGGATCAGCGTGAGGTCGGTGGTGCCGCCGCCGACGTCGCACACCAGCACCAGGCGCGATCCGGCCAGTTCCTCCGCGAGACGCTCGCGATGGCGGAACAGCCAGTCGTGGAAGGCGGCCTGCGGCTCCTCGAGCAGTCGCAGGCGGGGCAGGCCGGCCAGGCGCGCGGCCTCGACCGTGAGCGCGCGCGCGCCCTCGTCGAACGAGGCCGGGACGGTGAGCACGAGGTCCTGGGCCTCGAGCGGGGCGTCCGGGTGGCGAGCGTTCCACGCCGCGCGCACATGGGCGAGGTAGCTCGCGCTCGCGACCACCGGCGACACGTTGGGGACGTCGTCGCCCGCGCCCCAGGGCAGGATGGCGGCGTTGCGGTCGACGCCGGCGTGCGACAGCCAGCTCTTGGCGCTGGCCACCGCGCGCCCCGGCACCTGGGCGCCGAGCTCGCGCGCGTAGTGGCCGATGACGGCGGCGGGCGCGCCGGCGATCGGCGCATCCGTCCACGGCAGGCGCAGCTCGGCGGGGTCGAGTTCGCCGGCGGCAGGGTGGTAGCGGACGGAGGGCAGCAGCGGGCGCGGCGCGACCTCGCCGCGGCCGACGAGCTGGTCGAGCTCGAACACCTGGATGCGGTCGTCGCCCGCGGCGGCGAAGGCGACGACGGTGTTGCTGGTGCCGAGGTCGATGCCGACGGTGTAGCGTGGCACGGCCGTGGGTGCCTTACTCGGCGGCGGCGCCGATGCCGCCACTCTCGCCGCGCACGTCGAACTGCACCTTCCAGCGCGCGCTGCCGTCCACCGGCAGGGCCTCGAGCTCGAGCGTGCCGGTCTCGGTGACGCGCGCATGCAGCTTCACGGGCACGATGTCGCCCGCGCGGCGGCCTTCGGCGGGCAGCGTGGCCTCGATCTCTTCCAGCTCCTGCAGCTCGTCATCGGCCCAGAAGTCGAGCAGGGTGCCGACCTCGTCCTGGCGCCGGACCGAGGAGCCGAAGAAGCGGAAGCGAACCGGCTCGCCGACCACCAGGCCGAATTCCTGCTCGGGCAGGGGCGCTTCGCTGCCTTCTTCCATGCCGAAGGGGGCGACGCACAGGGCTTCGAGCGGCGGCTCCATGCCGGGGATGGCGGGCATCGAGGATTCGATGCCGACGTAGTAGGCGCGCGCGGTGCCGCCGCGGATGCGCACGCCGCGGCCCTGGCGTACGTAGCCGTAATAGGCCGCGCCGCGCGCCACCGCGAGGTCGAGGTCGGCGCCGCCGAGCAGGCGCGCGGGCGGCGCGCCGTCGGCCTCGAGCCAGGCGTTGAGCGAGCCCAGCACGCGCTCGGAGATCAGCGCGGACTTGAGCACGCCGCCGTTGAACAGCACCGCGGTGGGGTGCAGGAAGGTGCTGTCGTCGGGCTGCGCGGCAAAGCCTTCGAGCTCCGCCGTGGCACCGAGCTGGCGGGTGAGGAAGGCGGCCAGGTGGCGGGTGATCGCCGCGTCCTGGGCGTAGGGCAGGCCGAGCTGGGTGAGCGCCGCGCGGGCGCGGGTGATCGGCTGCTCGGTGACCGCGACCTGCGGAAAGAAGCCCTCGACCAGGGTGGCGTTGAGCTCGTCACGGCTGACTTCGGTGCGGATCGAGCCGCCGATCAGCTTCGAGCCGCGGCTGGGCACCACCACCGGCACGGCGTCGAGGTCGGGGTCGCTCAGCAGCGCTTCCTTGGCCGCGCGGCAGGCGTGGGCGAGCGCGCGCGTCTGCCACGGGTCGAGCCGGGTGCCCTGCGCGGCGAGCTTGCGGGTGACGGCGTAGGCGAGCGCCAGGTCCATGTTGTCGCCGCCGAGCAGGATGTGCTCGCCGACCGCGACGCGGTGCAGCTCGAGGTTGCCGTCGCGCTCGAGCACCGCGATCAGCGACAGGTCGGTGGTGCCGCCGCCGACGTCGACGACCAGGATCAGGTCGCCAGGCCTCACCTCCTTGCGCCACTGCCCGGCGGTGCGCTGGATCCAGCTGTAGAGCGCGGCCTGCGGCTCCTCGAGCAGGGTGATCTGCGGGTAGCCGGCGGCCTGCGCGGCCTCGGCGGTGAGCTCGCGCGCGGCCGGATCGAAGGAGGCGGGAATGGTGACGGTGATGTCCTGGGCGTCGAAGGGCGATTCCGGGTGGGCGGCGTCCCAGGCCGCGCGCAGGTGCGACAGGTAGCGCACCGAGGCGGTGAGCGGCGAGATGCGCGCCACTTCGGCCGGCGCTTCCGCGGGCAGGATCTCGGCGCGGCGGTCCACGCCCGGGTGGCACAGCCAGCTCTTGGCGCTGGCGACGAGGCGGATCGGCGTGGCTGCGCCGCGGCTGCGGGCGAACTCGCCGACCGCGTGATCCTGCGTCGCCGACCACGGCAGGCTGAGGTCGCCCGGTGCGAGCTCGTCGGCGTGCGGCAGGTAGAGGAAGGACGGCAGCAGCGGGCGCGCCTCGACGCTGCCGGGGCCGGTCAGTTGCGGGATCTGCAGCACCTGCTGCGCGGCCTTCTCGCCATCGCTGGCTTCGAGGTCGACGTAGGACAGCGCGCAGTGGGTGGTGCCGAGGTCGATGCCGATGGCGTAGCGGGCAGCGCTCACAGCTCCACCTCCGCCTGCGCGATCACGCTGGCGTCGTGGCCTTCGGCCAGCTTCGGCAGGCGGGTGTCGGTGACCCGCCAGCCACGGTGGCCGAGGCTGCCGGTGAAGGGCGGCTTGCCGACGACCTTGCCGGTGAGGCGCACGGCGGCGGCGTCGAAGCCTTCGGCCAGGGTGATGCGGCTGCCTTCGGGCTCGGTGCGCACCGGCTCGATGCTGAAGTGTTCGCCCAGCACCTTGCGGCAGCCTTCATGCACCACGCGCGCGGCGGCGCCGATGTCGGCATCCGAATAGGCGGCGACGTCTTCCTGCACGAAGTCGATGAAGCGCGCCTCGCGCTGGAGCAGGCCGAGCAGCTGCAGCGCGGCTTCGGGGGTGGTTTCGCGCACGATGACGGGCTGGGGGGCGGCGGCAGGTGCCGGGGCGGAAGCCGACGGTTGTGCATCCTGTTCCGGCGCATCCTGCAAGCGGGCAGCGCGCTCGGCGCTGAACAGGACGGAGAAGGCGAGCCCGATGCGACGGAAGAAGGAGGGAGCGGTACGAGCCATGAGGAGGTCCTCTAACCTGGTTTTGTTGCGTCGCAATATAACTCAGATCGGGTGAACTTTCCGGTCGTGGAGGCCGCGACGCGGGCTGTCATGCTCGACCCATCGCCTGCGGTGGCGCTGATCAGCGGGTGGACGAAGCGTGCAGGTGGTGCCGGAATTCTGCTCAGGCGCGCAGGAAGGCGTGCAGATCGGCGAGCAACTCCTTGGGCGCCTCTTCGGGGATGAAGTGGCCACATGGGAGCGGATGCCCGGTGACGACGTCGGCCTTTTCCTTCCAGGTCGAGAGCACATCGAAGAGGTCGTGCATCTTGCCGAACTCGCCCCAGATCGCCAGCAGCGGGCAGCGTACGCGCAGGGCGAAGTCGCGCGCGTCGTCCTCGAAATCGCGCGTCGCCGCGGCGCGGTAATCCTCGAGGGTGGCGCGGATGGTGCCGGGAAGCGTGAAGGCGCGCAGGTATTCCTGGATCAGCGCCTCTTCGATCGCGCCCGCATGGAATGCCAGCGCGCGGAACACGTGGCGCAGGAAGGCCTCGGGCGCCGCCGAGATCATCATTTCGGGCAGGTCGGGCGCCTGGAAGAAGAACCAGTGCCAGTAGGCGGCCGCCAGGTGACGGTCGGTCCGGGTGAAGACGGTATGCGTCGGCACGATGTCGAGCACGCACAGGCGGGTGACGGCGTCCGGGTAGTCCAGCGCCTGGCGGTGCCCCACGCGAGCGCCGCGATCGTGGCCGATGAGCGCGTAGCTGGGGTGGCCGAGCGCCAGCATCAACGCGTGCATGTCGCGCGCCATGGTCCTCTTGTCGTAGCCGTCGCGCGGCTTTTCGCTGTCGCCGTAGCCGCGCAGGTCGGGGCAGACGACCGTGTAGTGCTCGGCCAGTCGAGGCGCGATCTTGTGCCACATCTGCGCGGTCTGCGGCCAGCCATGCAGCAGCAGGACGGGCGGGCCGTCGCCGCCGACCCACAGGTTGAGCTTGATGCCGTTCGCCTTGAGCGTGCGGCGGTCCATGCCGGTCATGAAGTCCATGCGGGGTTCCTCGCGGGGGCTTGATGTGTTGTTGGGCCACTCGGTCGTGCGCGTGGCGCTCTTGATGCCCGCAGCGCGGATTCAATCGCGCTTCAAGGCCTTGTCCTGGTAGGAGAACGTATTGCGGAAGATCGCATCGATGTCGACCAGCTCGCCGATCGTCGCCCCCGCCTAGAGCTTGTCCTGGACCAGATGCTCGGTGTCCAGCAAGCGCCGGGCCTTCGTCAGGATGTCGGCAGCATCGGCCATCGGTACGACCACCACGCCGTTGCCATCGGCCACCACGACGTCGCCGGGCTGGCTCAGGTCGATGGCCTTGAACGCGGCCGCCAGGTCGGCGGCGAGCGTCCTGACGGTGACCGCCGTGCCGACGAAGCGGATGCCCTCGAACAGCGGCCTCATGTCGGCGGGCGTCGCGTTGAAACGGCCCATGCAGTCCGAGAGCGCGCAGGTGATCGAGTCGTGGGCGAGCAGATCTCTGAAGCCGGCCACGATTTCGGCGGGCGGGCGTTGGATGGTCTGGTTGATCAGCGGTGGTGTTGCGGTGCGCCAGGCGAAATCGTGGCGCGGCCTCTGGCTTGATCGCGAAAGAGCTTGGGTTCGCGCGCGATTTGTCGGTGACGGCTTGGTCGGCAAGGACCACGATGAAGCTCTCGAGCCAGCTGAAGCAACTCGAGATTATGCAAATGTCATAAAATTACACGTCGATGTTCTGCGCATACAGCGCGTTGCCCTCGATGAATGCCCTGCGCGGCTCGACGTTATCTCCCATCAGCGTGGTGAAGATCTCGTCGGCCGCAATCGCGTCGTCGATCTGCACCCGCAGCAACCTGCGCACCGCCGGGTCCATGGTGGTCTCCCACAGCTGCTCGGGGTTCATCTCGCCCAGGCCCTTGTAGCGCTGCTTGCTGAGGCCGCGTTCGACTTCGGCGAGCAGCCAGGTGATGGCGTCGGCAAAACGGCTGACAGACTGGCGCTTTTCTCCGCGACGGATCTCGGCCCCCGGACCGATGAGACCGCTGATGGCTTCTGCAGCGTTGCGGATGCTGCGGTAGTCGCCGGAGACGAGGAAGTCGTGCTCGACCCAGCCGAACTTGCGGTTGCCGTGGTGCAGGCGCTCGATGGTGAGGCGCCAGCCTTCGGATTCGTCGTGGTACTCGGCGTAGATCTGCAGGCCTTCGGGCAGGTGGGGCTGGATGCGTTCGGCGGAGGCGCGGGCGGCGGCCTCGTCCTCGAGGCTGACCTCGAGGTCGTGGGCGAGCATGACCTGCAGCACCTCGGGGTCGATGTAGCTGGCCAGCCGCTTGATCACCGCTTCGGCGAGCAGGTAGCTGCGCGCCAGCCCGCCGAGCGCCTCGTCGGCGATCGGGTCGGCCCCTTCGCGCGGCACGAGCATGGCGCCGTCGAGCGCGAGCTTGAGCAGGTGGCCGTTGAGCTCGGTGTCGTCCTTGATGTAGATCTCGGTCTTGCCGTGCTTGATCTTGTACAGCGGCGGCTGGGCGATGTAGATGTGGCCGCGCTCGACCAGCTCGGGCATCTGGCGGTAGAAGAAGGTGAGTAGCAGGGTGCGGATGTGGGCGCCGTCGACGTCGGCGTCGGTCATCAGGATGATGCGGTGGTAGCGCAGCTTCTCGGGCTTGTAGTCGTCCTTGCCGATGCTGGTGCCGAGCGCGGTGATCAGGGTGGCGATCTCCTGGCTCTGCAGCAGCTTGTCGAAGCGCGCCTTTTCGACGTTGAGGATCTTGCCCTTGAGCGGCAGGATCGCCTGGAACTTGCGGTCGCGGCCCTGCTTGGCGGAGCCGCCTGCGGAGTCGCCCTCGACCAGGTAGAGCTCGCACAGTGCGGGGTCCTTCTCCTGGCAGTCGGCGAGCTTGCCGGGCAGGCCGACGCCGTCGAGCACGCCCTTGCGGCGCGTCATCTCGCGCGCCTTGCGGGCGGCGTCGCGGGCGCGGGCAGCCTCGACGATCTTGTTGCAGATGGTCTTGGCGTCGATCGGGTTCTCGAGCAGGAAGTCGCCGAGCTTGCTGGCGACGACTTCTTCCACCGCCGGGCGGGCTTCCGACGAGACCAGCTTCATCTTGGTCTGGCTGGCGAACTTGGGGTCGGGCATCTTGACCGACAGCACGCAGGCGAGGCCCTCGCGCATGTCGTCACCGGTGATGTCGACCTTGGCCTTCTTGGCGATCTCGTTTTCCTCGATGTACTTGTTGATGACGCGCGTCATCGCCGCGCGCAGGCCGGTGAGGTGGGTGCCGCCGTCGGCCTGCGGGATGTTGTTGGTGTAGCACAGCACCTGTTCCTGGTAGCTGTCGTTCCACTGCATGGCGACTTCCACCGCGAGCTCGGCGTCGTGGCCGTGGCCGGTGGGGATGCGAGTGGTGCCCTGGGCGTAGAACACGTTCGGGTGCAGCACCGTCTTGGCGCGGTTGATGTACTCGACGAAGCCCTTGACGCCGCCGGCGAAGGCGAAGTCTTCTTCCTTGCCGGTGCGCTGGTCGATGAGGCGGATCTTGACGCCGTTGTTGAGGAACGAGAGCTCGCGCAGGCGCTTGGCGAGGATGTCGTAGTGGTACTCGACGGTGCCGAAGATCTCCTCGTCGGCGAGGTAATGCACCTTGGTGCCGCGCTTGGTGGTCTCACCGATGACGCGCGCCGGGCTGACCTCGATGCCGTCGACGAGCTCGATGACGCGGTTCTGCGGCTTGCCGCGCGCGAACTCGAGCTGGTGGCGCTTGCCGTCGCGGGCGATGGTGACCGTCATCCACTTCGACAGCGCATTGACGCAGGACACGCCCACGCCGTGCAGGCCGCCGGACACCTTGTAGCTGTTCTGGTTGAACTTGCCACCGGCGTGCAGCACGCACATGACGATCTCGGCCGCGCTGCGCCTGGGCTCGTGCTTGTCGTCCATCTTCACGCCGACCGGGATACCGCGGCCGTTGTCGGTGACCGAGATCGAGTTGTCGGCGTGGATGGTGATGACGATGTCGTCGCAATGGCCGGCCAGGGCCTCGTCGATGGAGTTGTCCACCACCTCGAAGACCATGTGATGCAGGCCGGTGCCGTCGGAGGTGTCGCCGATGTACATGCCGGGGCGCTTGCGTACGGCTTCCAGGCCTTCGAGCTGCTGGATGCTGGATTCGTCGTAATCGTTGCTGCCTTGCGGGGCCGGCGTGTTCTGCGGTTCGGACATGGTCATCTCGGTGATTCGTAAAGAACGGGTGCTGCGTTGAAGCGGCCGCCTGGGTGGCTCAGATGCGCATCGGCATCACGACGTACTTGAACTTGTCGTTGCCCGGCAGGGTGATCAGGGCGCTGGAGTTGCCGTCGTTGAAGCGCCAGTCGACGGTCTCGGAGGCGAGGTTGTTGAGCACGTCGAGCAGGTAGGTGACGTTGAAGCCGATGTCGAGCTTGTCGCCCTGGTAGTCGATCTCGAGCTCGTCCATCGCCTCTTCCTGCTCGGCGTTGGTGGAGACGATCTTGAGGATGCCGTCCTCGAGCACCATGCGCACGCCGCGGAACTTCTCGTTGGTGAGGATGGCGGCGCGCTGCAGCGCGGCGAGCAGCGGCTGGCGGGCGAAGTGGACGAGCTTGGGGTGGGCCTGCGGGATCACGCGCTCGTAGTCGGGGAACTTGCCGTCGATGAGTTTGGTGACGAGCTCGATCGAGCCGAAGCGGAACACGGCCTGGTTGCCGGCGAGCACGATCTCGAGCGGGTCGTCGCTGTCGGCGAGCTGGCGGGCGAGTTCGAGCACGGTCTTGCGCGGCAGGATGGCCTCGGTGCGCTGTTCCACCGGTGCGTCGAGGTCGGACGCGGCGTAGGCCAGGCGGTGGCCGTCGGTGGCGACCATGCGCAGCTCGCCGCCGTCGGCGATCAGCAACAGGCCGTTGAGGTAGTAGCGGATGTCCTGCTGCGCCATCGCGTACGAGACCTGCGCGAGCTGGCGCTTGAACGCGCGCTGGCTGATCGACAGGCGCGCGGCGGCGTCCGCGGGCGGGTTTAGGCTCGGGTAGTCGGCGGCGGGCAGGGTCTGGAGCTGGAAGCGGCTGCGGCCGGCCTTGACGGTGAGGCGCTTGTCGTCGAGCGTGAGGCTGACGTCGGTCGAGTCGGGCAGGGCGCGCAGGATGTCCTGCAGCTTGCGCGCGCCGACGGTGATCGCGGCGTCCTCGCCGCCGATGTGGCCGCCGGTGGTGGTGCGGATCTGGATCTCGATGTCGGTGGCGAGCATCGTGAGCTGGTCGCCATGCTTCTCGATCAGCACGTTCGACAGGATGGGCAGCGTGTGGCGCTTCTCGACGATGCCGGCGACCGACTGCAGCGGGGCCAGGAGCGCATCGCGGGTGGTGGTGAGCAGGAGCATGGCGTCAGATCAGGTCGTTGGGTTGATCGGAAGGAATCAGTGGGCTCAGCCGCGCAGGACCTGGGTGAGCACGTGGACGTCGTGGTTGAGCTGCGCGTCGCCGAGGCGCAGCTCGGTGATGGTGCGGCAGGCGTGCAGCACGGTGGTGTGGTCGCGGCCGCCGAAGGCCTCGCCGATCGCCGGCAGCGACATCGGCGTGAGCTCCTTGGC
>DMCZ01000014.1:0-156 GCA_003446655.1 Thauera sp.
CTACAACGCGCGCTTCTACGAAGGCCGGTACCTGAATGGCGTGATCGCCGGCAAGATGACCAAGTCGAACGTGCTCGGCTACGTCGGCGCCTTCCCGATCCCCGAGGTGCTGCAGGGCATCAACGCGTTTACACTAGGCGCGCGCAGCGTGAACCC
>DMCZ01000014.1:494-1539 GCA_003446655.1 Thauera sp.
GCCACCGTGCAGGCGGCGGAAGAGAAAGGCGTACATGCCTTCGCCTACCACTCCGACATGTCGAAGTACGGCCCCAAGGCCCAACTCACCGCGACCACCCACCACTGGGGCGAGTTCTACACCCGGACCGTGCGTGCCGTGCTCGATGGCAGCTGGAAGCCGGAGAGCGTCTGGGGCGGCATGAAGGACGGCATGATCAAGCTCGCCCCGCTCAACCCGGCGATCCCGGCCGACGTGCAAGCCATGGTGCGCGATCTGGAGGCGAAGATCACCGCCAGCAGCTTCCATCCCTTCACCGGGCCCGTTCTGGACCAGGCCGGCACCGAGCGCCTGGCGGCGGGCGCCGTCATGGATGACGCCACGCTGGGCAAGATGGACTACTTCGTGCAGGGCGTCTCGTCCCGGCTGCCTAATGCCAGGTAACAACAACCGCCAGGTAACAACAACCAAGGCTGAACGCCTGCCAGGATGAAGAACGGCGCCAAGAGGCGCCGTTCTTCATCCCCGCTGCGCCGCCGCGATCAGAGCGCGTGCTTCTCGCGCACCATCTCGCCGAGCAGGCGCATCAGCGCCTCGCTCGCCTGCTCCGCGCGCTCGAGCGCGCCGACTACCGTCTTGCGCACCGCCTCCTCGTCCTCGGAGGACGCGCGAATTGCCGCCAGCGCCTCATGCACGGCGGCATGAACCATCGCGTGCGGGCGCTCGGTCTGCGAGAAGGCGCGCGTACATCCGAAGTGCCGCTCGCCCTCGCCGTCGTGATACCACTGCCCCACACGGCATGCGCCGGCATCGGCGGCAACTTCGGTGGCCTCAGGCCCTTCCCCGCGGCGCTCCATCGCGACGTAGGCGTTCTGCATGTAGATGATGTGATCCATCTTGACGCGCGAGGCCAGCGAGAGATCCTTCGCCCGCGACAACTGCTCGATCGTCGCCGCCGCAGACTGGGCAACTGCAGCAAACTGGTCACGGAAGGCGCTTACGTCTTCGCTGACGCGAGCACTGTGCTCGCCCACGCGGGCGGTCTGGTCAACCATCGCCGCGACCC
>DMCZ01000014.1:1797-1976 GCA_003446655.1 Thauera sp.
TCGCCCGCACGCGCCGCCTCGATCGCGGCATTGAGCGCGAGCAGGTTGGTCTGGTCGGTGATGTCGGAGATGATCAGCACCGCGCGATCGATCGAGGTGCTCGCCTCGCCCAGTTCCCCGGCAGCCGCGGCCATGGCCTGCATGTCGGCATTGATGTCCTCGAGCGCGTCGCTGATGCG
>DMCZ01000014.1:2285-2650 GCA_003446655.1 Thauera sp.
GCAAGCAGGTTCACCGTATTGAGGGCATGCAGCTGCGATCCGAGGCGATTGCGGACCATGTAGCGCGCACTCTCCTCCATACTCGCGATGGCCTTATTGACCGCGAGCAGCGACGCCGCGAAATCACCCGGGAGCCCCTTCTCGAGTGCCCGGCGATGAAACTCACCGCGCGCGGCCGCTGCGAAGCAGGTGTTGATCTCCTTGTAATAGGTTTCGACCATGTCGAGCAGCTCGTTGAGCTCCCACGCCACCTTGCCGACCTCGCCGAGGCCGCGGGTGCTGGTGATGCGCTGATGCAGATCACCGCGCCGGCACGCCAGGATGACATCCTGCATCCGGGACAAGGTGCTCAAGGGACGATCGAA
>DMCZ01000014.1:2917-3102 GCA_003446655.1 Thauera sp.
ACCAGGCAGAAGATCCGGAACTGCTTGTCGAGAAAGGGCGTGCCGCTGCTGACCGGGCGGTTGGGATGATTGTTCATCGTGCGACTTCCTCTTCAGCCGGTATAAAGCCCGAGCATCATGCGCTCGTAGGTGGTCTGACGCTCCGAGAGGGTACCGCGCAGCCAGGCGAGCGAAGCCTCGGGGGC
>DMCZ01000014.1:3110-3274 GCA_003446655.1 Thauera sp.
AAGGTGCTCAAGGGACGATCGAAGCAGTGCCAGGCATACAGGCTGAAGGCGACAGCAAGCAGCGGAATGACGACGCTCGGCGCCGACAGCCCGAACAGGGTTATCTGCCATCCTGCAAGGGCCGCGACCAGGACGACGAAGACCAGGCAGAAGATCCGGAACTG
>DMCZ01000014.1:3542-4035 GCA_003446655.1 Thauera sp.
CAGGCGAGCGAAGCCTCGGGGGCACTCGCCGGCCCCGCCCTGTGCTCGATCTGCCGCATCTGGGCGTAGAGCTCGGACGCCGCGGCAACCGCGCTCGGCGAGACCGAACGCCTTACCGAGAAATAGCCGGACACCGCACCACGCTGGTCACGGTCGGGGGTCACGTTGGCGAAGACCCAGTAGAAATCGCCGTCCGAGGTCATGTTCTTGATGACCCCGAAGAATTCCCGCTCGCTCTTGAGCGTCTCCCACATCAGCCGGAACACGCCACGCGGCATGTCCGGGTGGCGCACGATGTTGTGCTGCTGCCCGAGCAGCGCGTGCTCGGGGTAGTTGCTGATGCGCATGAAGGTCCGGTTTACGTAGGTGATCCGGCCTGTCGAGTCGGTCTTGCTGACGATCAGGTCGTCTTCTGCGACCCGGATTTCCCGCTGTGTCGGTGTGATCCTGCCTTTCACTGCCTGTTTCCTCGCTGCTGAGGGCGCGTACCGCC
>DMCZ01000014.1:4259-11601 GCA_003446655.1 Thauera sp.
CGCTCGCCTCATCATCGGCAGGCTGGCCGTTGCGCAGGCAGGCGGCGAGCGCAGTCGCGATGCCATCGGCCATGCGCGCCTGACGGGCCGGATCGCGCAGCAAAAGCTCTTCTTCACGATTCTTGATGACGCCAGCCTCGAACAGGACTGCCGGCATCGTGGCGTGGCGCAGGACTGCGAGCCCATCGAAGTAATGCACCGCGTGCTCACGGTCCGCATAGGCTCGTCGGCGTCCGTTCTTGTGCGTCGGCTCGAAACCGAGGCGTTGCAGCCTCGCCCCGATCACGCGCGCGCACAGGATGCTGCGCGCGGTATCGGGGTTGTCGCGCGACACGAACAGCGAGTGGCCTGCGTACTCATCGTTGTAGTCGAGCAGCATGTCGTTCCAGCGCCACGAGCGCAGTTCATGCGCACCAACCGAGTCGTGGTGAATCGACAGGAAGAACGCTGCCCCGCTTCCCGCCAGCGGGCGCGCCCTCAGGCTCTCGATCCGGCCATCCGGGTTGATCAACTCGACACGAAACCCGCGGCCACGCAAGGCCTCGACCAGGCGCAGCGCAAATTCACGATTGAACTCGAATTCCGGCCGTCCCCGCGCACTGATGGCACCGGGCGCCGCCAACGTGTGCCCGACATCGACCGCGATCCATCCTGCTTGCGCGGCATGCACACCGGCTCCAGCGCCGCCGCCGACCAGGCCAAGCAGCAACGCCATGAAATCCCAGCGAGCGTGAAATCGTGTTGTCGCCATGCAGCGATGCTAACCGAATCCCCCGCTCGGACGCGACCAGGCGCGGCAATTCCGCGTGCAGCCCGGTTTTGGTCTTGATTCAAATCATGGAGACGCCCCGAGCCGCCCCGGACAATGCGCCCACCATCGGCACTGCCGTGGGCAGCTGTACCCCCTGAACCACCCGGGCAACCTGACACCTTTTCGGACAAAACGAGACAAGCGATGAGGAGTACTCCATGAGCGGCATATTCACCAAATCAATGGCGCGGAACATCTTCTACGGGGGAACGGTGTTCTTCTTCCTCCTGTTCCTTGCGCTGACCTTCGACACCGAGCGCGAACTCCCGAATCGCGACAACCGCGCCGCCATCACCCCCGAGGTGGCGGCTGGCAAGCACATCTGGGAAACCAACAACTGCCTGGGCTGCCACACCCTGCTCGGCGAGGGCGCCTACTTCGCGCCAGAGCTTGGCAACGTCTACAAGCGCCGTGGCGGCGACTTCATCAAGGGCTGGATGCAGGCCATGCCCACCGGAGCACCCGGCCGTCGCCAGATGCCACAGTTCAACCTCACCGACGAAGAGCTCGACCAGCTGGTGGCTTTCCTGAAGTACACCTCGGAGATCAACACCGCCAACTGGCCGCCCAACATCGAGGGCTGATCGGAACTCTGGAGACCACAAGGGGATATCCATGCAATACAAATCACAAGCGGTCGCCATGCCCTACTTCATCGCGGCGATCGGGCTTTTCGTGGGGCAAATCATCTTCGGTCTGATCATGGGCCTGCAGTACGTGGTCGGCGATTTCCTGTTCCCGGAGATCCCGTTCAACGTGGCACGCATGGTGCACACCAACCTGCTGATCGTGTGGCTGCTGTTCGGCTTCATGGGGGCGGCTTACTACCTCGTGCCTGAAGAGACCGAGACCGAGCTGTTCAGCCCGAAGCTGGCGCTGCTGCTGTTCTGGGTCTTCCTCGTCGCTGGCGCGGCCACCATCCTCGGCTACCTGCTCGTACCCTACAGCACGCTGGCGTCGATGACCGGCAACGACATCCTCGCCACCATGGGGCGGGAATTCCTCGAGCAGCCGCTGCTGACCAAGATCGGCATCGTGATCGTCGCGCTCGCTTTCCTGTTCAACATCACGATGACCATCCTGAAGGGTCGCAAGACCGTCATCAGCATCGTGCTGCTGATGGGTCTGTGGGGCCTGGCGATCTTCTTCCTGTTCTCCTTCTACAACCCGGTGAACCTCGTCCGCGACAAGTTCTACTGGTGGTGGGTGGTGCACCTCTGGGTGGAAGGCGTGTGGGAACTGATCATGGCTGCGCTGCTCGCCTTCGTGCTGATCAAGGTCACGGGTGTCGACCGTGAAGTGATCGAGAAGTGGCTGTACGTGATCATCACCCTGGCGCTCGTGACCGGCATCATCGGCACCGGCCACCACTACTTCTGGATCGGTACGCCGGAGTACTGGCAGTGGTGGGGTTCGATCTTCTCCGCGCTGGAGCCGATCCCGTTCTTCGCCATGACTGTGTTCGCCTTCAACATGGTGAACCGCCGCCGTCGCGAGCACCCGAACAAGGCTGCCGTGCTGTGGGCGCTCGGCACCGGCGTGATGGCCTTCCTGGGCGCAGGCGTGTGGGGCTTCCTGCACACCCTGGCGCCGGTGAACTACTACACCCACGGTTCGCAGATCACCGCGGCGCACGGCCACATGGCCTTCTACGGCGCCTACGTGATGGTGGTGCTGACGATCATCAGCTACGCCATGCCGATCCTGCGCGGCCGTGCTGCAAACGGCACCAAGGCCCAGGTGGTCGAGATGTGGTCGTTCTGGCTGATGACGATCGCGATGGTCTTCATCACCCTGTTCCTGACCGCCGCCGGCATCCTGCAGGTGTGGCTGCAGCGCGTGTCCGACGCTCCGATGTCCTTCATGGCCACCCAGGACCAGCTCACGCTGTTCTACTGGATGCGTGAATGGGCGGGCGTGGTGTTCTTCATCGGCCTGCTGACCTACCTCGCCAGCTTCTTCATCAAGGGCGAAGCGAAGGACGTCAAGGCCTGACATGCAGCAGGTGTTTGGGTAGCAACTCCTGGGCGATCCAGGGGAAGGGGTTGGGGCGGCGAAGGCCGCCCTTTTTTTTCGCCCAGCCCGCCCGACACCGCCGGTGGTGGCGCGCTTTTTTGGCCGGCCCCTGGCGGCAGCGGTGCCGCCGCCCGCTAGAATGTCGCGCTGTCACGGCCCTGCTGGGGCCGTCGAATACACCCGCTCCCGCCATCCGACCGCTTCTGCCCGCTCCGAGTACGCCGTGCCCGCCTCCCCCCCGACGCTGACCCGCCCCGCCTTCCGCATCGCGATCAACGGCTACGGCCGAATCGGCCGCTGCTACCTGCGTGCCCTGCATGAGGCCGGGCTGGGCGAGCAGTTCCGCATCGTCGCCATCAACGAACCCGCCGACCTCGCCAGCATCGCCTACCTGACCCGTTTCGATTCGACCCACGGTCGCTTCCCAGGCCTGGTGGACTGTACGGAGGACACGCTGATCGTCGACGACCAGACAGTGGTCGTCTCACATGCGCACACGCCTGAGGAAGTCGACTGGGAGGCGCTCGGCATCGACCTGATCGTCGAATGCTCGGGCCAGTATGGTAGCCGCGCCGAACTGGCGCGCTTCCTCGCTGCCGGATGCCCCCGGCTGCTGCTCTCGCACCCGGGCAACGGCGCCGAGGACGTTGACGCCACCGTGGTGTTCGGCGTCAATCACGCCCAACTCGATGGCAGCGAGGGCCTGATCTCCAACGCCTCATGCACCACGAACGCCGTCGTGCCGGTGCTCGAGCTCCTGCACCGCGAGATCGGCATCGAGCAGGCCCTGCTCACCACACTGCACTCGGCGATGAACGACCAGCCGCTGATCGACGGCTACCACCACACCGACCTGCGCCGTACGCGCTCGGCAATGCAGTCGATCATCCCGGTGTCGACCGGGCTGGCGCGCGGGGTCGAGCGTCTGCTGCCTGCGCTCGCCGGCCGCGTCAAGGCCAAGGCGATCCGGGTGCCGACGCACAACGTCTCCGCGATCGACATGGTGCTGACGCTCGCGCGCAACATCGAGCCGGGCGAGGTGAACCGCCTGCTGCGAACTGCAGCCGACGGCTGCTACCGCGGCCTGATCGCCTACTCGGACGAGGCGCACGCCTCGATCGACTTCAACCACGACCCGCACTCGGCCATCGTCGACGGCGGCCAGACGCACAGCATCGGGCCACGCATGGTCAATCTGATGGTGTGGTTCGACAACGAGTGGGGCTTCGCCAGCCGCATGGTCGACGTGACCCGGCACTGGCTCGGCATCACCGCCGGCGGGCCGGGCGCGGCCGGTTCCAATTAACCGCGATCAAGTTAAAACCATGCGCGCTTGCCTAGACTGCCGCGCATGGAAACGAGCACCGTCCCCCTGCCCCCACGCGCCGCGCCCGCGCCTGTAGAGGGCCCGCGGCTCGCCGGCGACCTGGCGATCTGGTTCTTCATCCTCGCCGAGCTGCTCGCCTTCGGCGTGTTCTTCGCCGCCTACGCCTTCACCCGCGCAAACCACATCGAGCTCTTCAACGCCGAGCAGGCCGCGCTGAATCGCAACGCCGGCGCACTCAACACCGTGCTGCTGCTCACCGCCAGCTACTTCGTCGTGCGCGCGGTGCAGGCCGCCGAACGAGAGGCCTCCCGCCAGTGCGCCAGCTGGCTGCTCGGTGCAATCCTCACCGGCTTCGGCTTCGTCGTGGTCAAGCTCGGGGAATATGCGGCTGCGTTCGAGCACAACATCAGCCTGTCGAGCAGCCCGTTCCACATGTTCTACCTGTCGCTGACCTTCTTCCACTTCATGCACGTGATCCTCGGCCTGGTGATCCTGGTCGCGATGTGGAACGGCGCGCGCCAGGGCCGCTACCGGCCGGGCGACATGAACGGCATCGAGACCGGCGCCGCCTACTGGCACATGGTCGATCTGGTGTGGCTGATCCTGTTCCCGCTCGTCTACGTCATCCACTGAGGCGCCCATCATGAGCACACGCATGCACGGCACCCCCAGGAGTTCAACGATCCTGTGGGTCACCCTCATCCTCGCCACCCTTCTGACCTGGAGCATGGGCGCCCTCGGCGAGACCGGACGCTGGGGCGTGGCCGCACTCGCCGTCATCTCCTTCTGGAAAGGCGCAGTGATCATTCTCGATTTCATGGCGCTGCGCCATGCGCCGCTGCTGTGGCGCGCCATCACGATGGGCTGGATGATCCTGGTCTGGGCCGTCATCGCCATCGCCTACATCAAGGGACTCGCACAATGAAGCCGGACACGCCCAACCTCGACATCCCCTTCTACCAGCCCGCGGGCGACGAGGTCGCGGTCTTCGAGCGCGCCTGGAAGAACCGCCTGCCGCTGCTCATCAAGGGCCCCACCGGCTGCGGCAAGACGCGCTTCGTGACGCACATGGCGGCCCGCCTCGGCCTGCCGCTCTACACCGTAGCCTGCCACGACGACCTCACCGCCGCCGACCTCGTCGGCCGCCATCTGATCGGTGACGGCCGGACGGTGTGGTGCGACGGCCCGCTCACGCGGGCGGTGCGCGAGGGCGGCATCTGCTACCTGGATGAAGTGGTCGAGGCGCGCAAGGACACCACCGTGGTGCTCCACCCGCTCGCCGACGATCGCCGTATCCTGCCCATCGACCGCACCGGCGAACTGCTCGCGGCGCCGCCCAGCTTCATGCTGGTGGTGTCCTACAACCCGGGCTACCAGAACCTGTTGAAGGGCATGAAGCCCTCCACCCGCCAGCGCTTCGTCAGCGTGCGCTTCGACTTCCCGCGCGCCGAGCAGGAGGAGGCCGTGCTCATCGGCGAGACCGCCTGCCCGCCCGACCTGGCCCGGCGCCTGGTGGCGATCGCCGGTGCGCTGCGCGCGCTCAAGGACCGCGACCTGGAGGAATCGGCCAGCACCCGCCTGCTGGTCTATGCCGCGCTGCTGATCAAGGACGGCATGGATCCGGTCGCCGCCTGCCGCGTCGGCATCGTCGAGAGCCTGACCGACGACGCTGAAGTGGCCGAGGGCCTCATGGAGGTCGTCGCCGCGACCTTCGGCCGCTGAGCGCCCACGCCTGAGCGCCCCGATGAGCATCGACCGTCCCGACCCCCTCAAGCATGTGATGCCCGGCCCCCGCCTGGCGGTCGTGGCCGAGGCGCTGTTCCTGATCAACCTGATGCTGCTGCCCGGCCTGGCCTTTCTCGCGCTGATGGTGCTGTGGGCACTGAATCGCGACCACCCCGACCCGCTGGTCCGCAACCACCTGCGCCAGACCGGGTGGACCTGCATCTGGGGCGGGCTGCTGCTGGTGGTGATCAGCGTCGCGATCTTCCTGCTCGGCGGCTTCGACAACCCGTGGACCTGGGTGATCGGCGTGCTTTACTTCACTTTCGTCCATTCGAGCCTGATCCTGCTCGGGGTCATGGGCCTGTCGCGCGCGATCAACGGGCGCAGCTGGCGTTACCCGCTGTTCGGGCCACGCGAGCAGGACTAGGCGGCGACTGCATCATGGCCCGTCCATCCGCCCCAGCTGCAGCGGCGACTTCCGTCCCCGGCACGCGCCGCGTGATCCCGATCGCAGCGGTCGGTGGCGACCCGGCACAGCCGCGGCGTACGCAACGCCTGCGCACCGCGATGCAGGTCGGCTTCTTCGTGCTCTTCATCCTGGCGCCGGTCTTCGACCTCTTCCGCTACGACCTCAACGCCGACCACGCCTGGCTGCTCGGCATGGAGTGGCGGCTCGGCCTCGACCCCTTCCTCGCCGGCGAGGCGAGCGCGCTGGAGGCTGCGGGCAACATCCTCCTCAATCTGTTCGTGCCCCTGCTCGCGCTGGCCGCGCTCGTGATCGGCGTGGCCTGGCGCTGGGGGCGGCTCTATTGCGGCTGGCTGTGTCCGCACTTTTCCGTGGTGGAAACGATCAACCGCCTGATGGCGCGCGCTTCGGGGAAGCCGACGGTGTGGGAGCACCACCGCCTGCCCGCCTGGAAGCCCGACGGCACCCCTGCCAAGGTGGATGCGCGCTGGTGGGGCATCGTCGTCCCGGCCGCGGTGGCCTTCGCCTTCCTGTGGGCGGTGGTGCTGCTGACCTACCTGCTGCCGCCGGCCGAGGTCTATGGCAACCTCCTGCGCGGTGAACTCACCCGCAACCAGTTCATCTTCATCACCGCCGCCACCGTGGTGCTAAGCCTCGAGTTCCTGTTCGCGCGCCACCTGTTCTGCCGCTTCGTGTGCGCGGTCGGCCTGTTCCAGAGCCTGGCGTGGATGGGCAACAAGGATGCGATGGTAGTCGGCTTCAAGCGCGAGCGTGCCACCGACTGCGCCACCTGCCTGCCCGACCGCCAGTCCGCCTGCGATGCGGTGTGCCCGATGCGGCTGCGCCCGCGCAACATCAAGCGCCACATGTTCACCTGCACCCAATGCCGCCAATGCGTCGACGCCTGCGCGCAGACCCAGGCCGGCAACCCCGACGGCCCGCTGCTCACCTGGGTCGCCGACGAGGCCGCACGCCAGAACGAGGCGGGCTTCCGCGC
>DMCZ01000057.1:0-1071 GCA_003446655.1 Thauera sp.
TGCCGCGGATGCGCGCCTGCAGGTTCTCCTCGGTGGTGTCGGCCGGAAGACCGGCGAACTGGGGCGCGAGCAGGTCGGCGAATACCCTCATCGCCGGCTCGATCGGAATCTCGTCGTAACGCACCCCCAGGCGCCGCACCATCTCGCGCGAGTCGTCCAGACTCATCTGCGCGGTGTAAGGGGAAGGCATCATGACCGCACGCACGCGCTCGGCACCGAGCGCATCGACCGCGATCGCGAGCGTGAGTGCCGAATCGATACCCCCGGAAAGGCCGATGATCGCCCCCGGGAAGCGATTCTTGCCAAGGTAGTCACGCACACCGATCCTCAGCGCCTCATAGGCCTCGGCCTCGAGCGTGCGCCCCACCGCCAGCATGCCGCCCCGCCACCGCCCGTCCTCGAAGCGCACGAGATCCACACGCTCGACGAAACTGTCGGCCTGGTAGGCGAGCCCGCCATCGTGATCGAGGGCGAAGGAGGCGCCGTCGAAAACCAGCTCATCCTGTCCACCGACCATGTTGCAGTAGAGGATCGGTAGGCCGGTCTCCCGCACGCGCTCGCTCACCACCTGAATGCGCTGCGGCTGCTTGTTCATGTGGTACGGAGAGGCATTGAGCGCAAGCAGCACCTCGGCACCAGCCGCGCGCGCAGCCCCGGCGGGCGAGGGTTCCCAGACGTCAGCACAGATGTTCAGCCCAAAGCGGACACCCTTGCACTCGAACACGCAAGCCATGTTGCCGGCTTCGAAGTAGCGCTCCTCGTCGAACACCTCGTAGTTGGGGAGCAGGCTCTTGTGATAGCGCACCAGCACCTCGCCATCTCGCAGCACTGACGCTGCGTTGTATCGCTCGTCACCGTCCTCCACCGGATGCCCAAGCACCACCGTGATTCCTCGCGCGGCAGCGGCGATGCGCGCGGTCTCGCGACCGCAGGCGCGGTAGAAGTCCGGTCTCAACAGCAGGTCTTCCGGCGGATAGCCCGAGAGCGCGAGTTCGGGCGTGAGCAACAGGTCGGCACCGGCGCCACGTGCCTGCTCGAGCGCAGCGATGATCCGGTCGGCGTTGCCGGCCA
>DMCZ01000057.1:1320-3825 GCA_003446655.1 Thauera sp.
CTTGCAAGCCCCTGTGCGGCAAGCGTATCGTCGCACTGCACAAAAAATGGGCAGCCCTCCTCCCGCACACGCTCCCGACGCATGACACGCCCCGACGGTCTACACCTGCTCACCAGCATCGCCGACATCGCCGCCCCGGACTGGGACGCGCTGCTTGACGCCACCACGGCCGCAGCCGCGCCCTGCCTGCGCCACGCCTATCTCGCAAGCCTCGAGGAAGCCGCCTGTGTCGGCGGACACAGCGGCTGGACGCCGGCTCATGCAACGCTGTGGCGGGACGGCAAGGCAATCGCGGCCATGCCGCTGTACCTGAAGCACCACTCCTACGGCGAGTACGTGTTCGACTGGGCCTGGGCCGAAGCCTATGCCCGGCACGGCCTCGCGTATTACCCCAAGTGGTTGTCCGCCGTACCGTTCACGCCCATACCCGGCCCGCGCCTGCTCGGCAGCAGCGCAGCCGCACGGAGTGCGCTGCTCGCGGCCGTGCTCGCCCACGTGGGCGCATCCGGTCACTCGTCCTTCCACCTGCTGTTCCCAGCTGATGAGGAGCTGGCCTTGTTGCGTTCGGAAGGGATGATGATCCGCGAAGGCGTGCAGTTCCATTGGCACAACCGTCCGCCGGGTGCACGAAGCCTGAGCGTGTCACCGCCGGCCTCCCAGGAGGCACCTTCACACTGGGCAGACTTCGACGCCTTCCTCGCCAGTCTCAGCAGTGAGAAACGGAAGAAGATCCGTCAAGAGCGACGCCGGGCGGCAGCTCACGGGCTCGAACTGCACTGGCTCGATGGCCACACCGCACAGCCGAAGGACTGGGACTTCCTCTGGCGCTGCTACGCCAGCACGTACGCCCTGCACCGCTCCACGCCCTACCTCACGCGGCCACTCTTTCATCTGCTCGCTGAACGCATGCCCACTGCGCTGCGCCTGCTGATCGCGACGCGTCGGGGCGAACCGGTAGCTGCGGCCCTCTTCCTGTGCGATGAGAAGGCGCTCTACGGCCGATATTGGGGGGCACTCGAGGATCTCCCCTTCCTGCACTTCGAGCTCTGCTACTACCAGGCAATCCAGTACTGCATCGACCGAGGCCTTGAGCGTTTCGAAGGCGGTGCACAGGGGGAGCACAAGCTGGCGCGCGGCCTTAGCCCGGTACGCACCGCGTCTGCGCACTGGATCGCCGATCCCCGGTTCCGGCGTGCGATAGACGATTACCTGGCGCGCGAGCGCATCGGCATCGGTGGTTATGTCGACGAGCTCAACGAGCGCTCGCCGTTCCGCATGCCGATCGGCGGCTGAGTGCGTCCCATCTTGCCGCCTGCTACCCGATGAACGGCAATGCGCGGTAAAACGCCGTGATCGTCTTCGCATCGGTGATCCTGCCAGCGTGAATTGCGGCCTCCACCGCCTGAACCGGCCAGTTCAGCACCTCGAGGAACTCACCTTCGTCCCATGCATGGCCGACGTGGCTGAGCTCGTCCGCGACGAAGATCTCGATGCGTTCGTCCGAGTAGCCTATGCACGGGTGCATGACGCCAACGTAGCGCCAAGCGCTCGCCTCATAGCCCGTCTCCTCGCGCAGTTCCCGCTTTGCGCAGTCCAGGACGTCCTCGCCGGGGTCGATCTTGCCCGCCGGAAACTCCAGGAACGCTCGCCCGAGGGGGTACCGGAACTGCCGCTCGAGTAGCAGCGTGCCGTCCTGCAGCCGCGCCACCACCACGACCGCGCCGGGGTGACGGACATACTCGCGCACGCTCTCGCCGCCGCCCGGTAGCTTGACACGGTCCCGCCATACCTTCAGAAGCACCCCATCAAACACCTGCTCCGATCCGAGCGCACGCTCCCCCAACGGATCATCATCGCCATCACGCATAGCCCTTCCCCCGATTTCAGTGCATCGCAAATCTAGAAGCCGGCACCGCTTCATGACGACGCTCACCCCGCGCCGACACACTGCCCGCTTCAAAGCAAACTGGCCATCGCGACTGCGATGGCCAGTTTGTCGGGCGCTTCAGCTACCGCCAGACGCGCTCGTCAGAGCGACCCGAGCAGCGCGTACGCGCATACCGACATCAGCATCTGCGGCGCAAGCCCGAGTGCCGCGATCGCGAGACCGTTGGCTGACAGCATCACCCGCACCTCAGCCGGTGCGTGGATCGGCGAAGAATCGACCGGCTCGTCGAAGTACATCAGCTTCACGATCCGTAGATAGTAGAACGCCCCGATCACCGACATCACCACCGCCAGTACTGCCAGCCAGAAGTACCCGGCCGCCACCACCGCCTGCAGCACAGACAGCTTGGCAAAGAAGCCGATAAAGAAGGGCACGCCCGCCATCGAAAACATCACGAACAGCATCATCAGCGCATACCACGGGCTTCGCTTGTTCAGTCCCTTGAAGTCCTCGATGTTCTCGGCCTCGAAGCCGGCGCGCGACAGCAGGATGATCATGCCGAACGACGCCAGGCTCATGATCACGTAGGACACCGCATAGAACATGGCCGAGCTGTA
>DMCZ01000057.1:4129-4789 GCA_003446655.1 Thauera sp.
AGCACGATGGAGGCGCCCGCAACCAGCATCAGCATCACCTGCCACTCCTCGGCGATGTCGAACAGCGCCCAGATCAGCAGGCGCACGGCCATCGCGAACGCCGCCAGCTTGGGCGCCGTGGCGATCAGGAGCGTCACTGCCGTCGGCGCGCCCTGATAAACGTCCGGCACCCACATGTGGAAGGGCACGACGCCGAGCTTGAAGCAGATACCCGCCACCAGGAACACGAGACCGAACATCAGCACGGTCTGGTTGGCGGACTGGTTGTAAATCGCCTGCGCGACGGCGGAGAACTCGAGCGTCCCGGTCGCACCGTAGATCATTGACATGCCATACAGCAACAGGCCGGAGGCGAGCGCCCCGAGCACGAAGTACTTCATCGCAGCCTCGGTCGAACGCGCCGAGTCCCGATCGAAGGCCACCATGGTGTAAAGCGCCAGCGACATCATCTCCAGGCCGATGTACATCGGCAGCATGTGATTGGCGGTGACCATGACCATCATGCCCAGCGTCATCAACAGCGCGAGCAAGTAGTACTCCGGCTTGTCGATCTTGCGGTCGGCGAGGTAGCCACGCCCATAGAGCAGCGCGATCGCGGTCGAGAAGTAGATCATAAATTTGAGGAAACCGCCCATCAGGTCACTGATGAACAGATTGCTG
>DMCZ01000193.1:0-27329 GCA_003446655.1 Thauera sp.
CATTCGAGTGCGATGGCCCTGGGAGACGGTCCAGTATCTGCGGCAGTTCGCGCAATCACTGTGCAGAAACTTCCCGCGCCTGCAGTCCGATGGCCATCCGAAATGGAAGGAGGTCGCACTCGCACTGCCCGCGCTCGGCAAGGGCTGGGCCTACTCCCCCGCGACCGAACGTCACCTGCGAACATGCATCCAGCAAGGGACTTCCAGCTTCACCGCGCCGGCGAGGGCGAACTGCACGCAGCAAGAGCGCGTGCTGGGGCTGTGCAACTGAGCCTGAAACGCAGGCGTGCCGGATGGCGCCGCTGACGGGCCGAAAAGCGGTCGGGTGGCTGCCCTCCCGCAGCGAAGAGTCCCGTGGGTCCCGTGGCTCGCCACGAGCACGGGATCACGCTCGATGGTGCTGGAAGTGATCAGCTCCGGTAGTCGGCGTTGATCTTGACGTAGTCGTACGAGAAGTCGCAGGTCCAGACGGTGGCCGCGGCGTCACCGCGCCCGAGGTCGATGCGCACCGTCAGCTCGGCGTGCTTCATGATCCGCGAGCCAGCCTCCTCAACGTAGCTCGCGGCCCGCCCGCCCAGCTCGGCGACCAGCACGGTCTCGTCCGGGTTTCCGAGCCACACACGCAGCTTCGACACGTCGAGATCATCGATACCCGCATAGCCGATCGCCGCCAGGATTCGGCCAAGGTTGGGGTCGGAGGCGAAGAACGCGGTCTTCACCAGCGGCGAGTGCGCCACCGCATAGCCGACCTTGCGGCACTCGTCGCGGTCCTTGCCGCCTTCCACCGCGATCGTCATGAACTTGGTCGCGCCCTCGCCGTCGCGCACGATGGCCTGCGCGAGCGCAACCGAGACCTCGACCACCGCGTCACGCAAGGTCTTGTAGTCAGCGCTGGCGGCGTCGGTGATCTCGGCGTTGCCGGCGGCGCCGGTGGCGATGACGATGAAGGAGTCGTTGGTCGAGGTATCGCCATCGACCGTGATGCTGTTGAAGGACAGGTCGGCTGCCTCGCGGGCCAGCCCCTCGAGCAGCGCCTGCGAGACCGCAGCGTCGCAGGCGAGGAAGCCGAGCATGGTCGCCATGTTGGGCCTGATCATGCCGGCACCCTTGCTCATGCCGGTGAGCGTCACCGTCTTGCCGCCGATCTGCACCTGCTTCGACACGGCCTTGGCCAGCGTGTCGGTGGTCATGATCGCGTGTGCGGCATCGAACCAGCCATCGGCGCGCAGGTTGGCGATGGCTTTCGGGAGGCCGGCGACCAGGCGATCGACCGGCAGCGGCTCGAGGATCACGCCGGTCGAGAACGGCAGCACCTGCTCCGTCCGCAACCCCATCTGCTGCGCCAGCGCAGCGCAGGTGGCCTGCGCATTGGCCAGGCCCGGCTCGCCCGTGCCGGCGTTGGCGACGCCGGTGTTGATGACCAGCGCGCGGATTGCGCTGCTCGCCAGGTGCGCCTTGCAGACCTGAACCGGCGCAGCGCAGAAACGATTGCGGGTGAACACGCCAGCAGCACGGCTACCCGCGGCGAGCTCGATCACGGTAAGGTCGCGACGGTTGGCCTTGCGGATGCCGGCCTCGGCGACGCCGAGGCGGACGCCCGCGACGGGCTTGAGGTCAGCAGGATTCGGGGTGACGAGGTTGACGGCCATGTGCGCCTCCGTGTTTCGATCAGTTCAGTTTGCCGTGGCAGTGCTTGTACTTCTTGCCCGAACCGCAGGGGCAGGGATCGTTGCGGCCAACCTTGGGCGCTGCATTGACCTGCGGCTGCGCACCGCCCTGAGCCTCGCCCGAGTTGCCGAGTGCCTCGTCGTAGTCTGCATGCTGGTACTTGACGTTCTCGACCTGCGGCGGCGCCTCGGCGGCCTCCAGCTGCGCCTCGGTGCGGATCTGCACCGTCATCAGCACCTTGGTCACGTCGGCGCGTACCGCATCCAGCAGGGTCTCGAAGAGCTCGAAGGCCTCGCGCTTGTATTCCTGCTTCGGGTTCTTCTGCGCATAGCCGCGCAGGTGGATGCCCTGGCGCAGGTGGTCGAGCGCCGCGAGGTGCTCGCGCCAATGGGTGTCGAGGCTCTGCAGCATCACGTTGCGCTCGAACTGGTGCCAGGCCGACGGATCGACGATCGCGGTCTTGGCGGCGTAGGTTTCCTCACCAGCCTGGATGACGCGCTCGAGGATGGCCTCGTCGTCGAGGCTGGGTTCGGACTTGATCCACTCGCCCACCGGCACCTTGAGCTGGCATTCCGCCTGCAGCGCCTGCTCGAGCGCGGGGATTTCCCACTGCTCCTCGACACTGTCGGCAGGCACGTAGCGGCGGAAGATGTCGTGCAGCACGCCCTGGCGCATGGCGCGGATGGTGTCAGTGATGTCCTCGGTCTCGAGCAGCTCGTTGCGCTGCTGGTAAATGACCTTGCGCTGGTCGTTGGCGACGTCGTCGTACTCGAGCAGCTGCTTGCGGATGTCGAAGTTGCGCTGCTCGACCTTGCGCTGGGCGGACTCGAGCGAGCGCGTGACCATCGCGTGCTCGATCGCCTCGCCCTCCGGCATCTTCAGCCTCACCATGATCGCGTTCAGGCGCTCGCCGGCAAAGATCTTCATCAGCGGATCTTCGAGCGACAGGTAGAAGCGGCTCGAGCCCGGGTCGCCCTGGCGCCCGGAGCGGCCGCGCAGCTGGTTGTCGATGCGGCGGGATTCGTGGCGCTCGGTGCCGATGATGTGAAGACCACCATTCGCGATGACCTGGTCATGGACCTTCTGCCACTCGGCGCGCATCGTCGCGATCTTCGCCTCCTTCTCGGCGTCGGACAGGCTCGCGTCCTCGCGCACCGCAGCGACCGGCTTCTCGATGTTGCCGCCGAGCACGATGTCGGTGCCGCGACCAGCCATGTTGGTGGCGATGGTGACCATGCCCGGACGCCCCGCCTGGGCGACGATCTGCGCCTCGCTGTCATGCTGCTTGGCGTTGAGGACCTGGTGATCGATCTTCGCCTTCTTCAGCACACCCGACAGGAACTCGTTGGTCTCGATCGAGGTGGTACCCACCAGCACCGGCTGCCCGCGCTCGACGCAGGCGCGGATGTCATCGATCACCGCATCCCATTTTTCCTTCGCGGTGCGATACACCTTGTCGTTCTCGTCCTTGCGCTGCATCGGACGGTTGGTCGGGATGACCACGGTCTCGAGGCCGTAGATCGAGTGGAATTCGAAGGCCTCGGTGTCGGCCGTGCCCGTCATGCCAGCGAGTTTGCCGTACATGCGGAAGTAGTTCTGGAAGGTGATCGAGGCCAGGGTCTGGTTCTCGGCCTGGATGCGCACGCCCTCCTTGGCCTCGACCGCCTGATGCAGGCCATCGGACCACCGCCGGCCGGGCATCAGGCGGCCGGTGAACTCGTCAACGATCACGACCTCGCCGTTCTGCACCACGTACTGCTGGTCCTTGTGATACAGAGCGTGCGCACGCAAGGCGGCGTAGAGGTGATGCACCAGCAGGATGTTGGCCGGATCGTAAAGACCGGCGCCTTCGGCGAGCAGGCCCATGCGGACCAGCAGCTGCTCGGCCGTCTCGTGGCCCTGCTCGGTCAGCAGCACCTGATGCGCCTTCAGATCGACCGTGTAGTCGCCCGGCTCACCCACGAGCTCCTTGTCATCCGGGCCGCCTTCCTGCCTCTTGAGCATCGGGGCGACCTGGTTCATCTTGAGGTAGAGGTCGGTGTGGTCCTCGGCCTGGCCGGAGATGATCAGCGGCGTGCGCGCCTCGTCGATGAGGATCGAATCCACCTCGTCGACGATCGCGAAGTTGAGGCCGCGTTGCACGCGCTCATGCGCGGCATACACCATGTTGTCGCGCAGGTAGTCGAAGCCGAATTCGTTGTTGGTGCCGTAGGTGATGTCGGCGGCGTAAGCGGCCTGCTTCTGGTCATGTGACATGCGCGACAGGTTGCAGCCGGTCGTCATCCCCAGGAAGCCGTAGATGCGACCCATCCACTCGGCGTCGCGGCTGGCGAGGTAGTCGTTCACGGTAATCACGTGCACGCCCTTGCCCGACAGCGCGTTGAGGTAGGCCGGCAGCGTAGCGACCAGGGTCTTGCCCTCGCCGGTGCGCATCTCGGCGATCTTGCCGTTGTGCAGCACCATGCCACCGACGAGCTGGACATCGAAGTGGCGCATGCCATGCACCCGCTTGCCGGCCTCGCGCACCACGGCGAAGGCTTCGGGGAGCAGGGCGTCAAGCGTTTCGCCGCTGGCAAGGCGCTGCTTGAATTCGGCGGTCTTGCCGCGCAGCGCGTCGTCCGAAAGCGCGGAGATCTCGCCCTCCAGGGCGTTGATCTTGCGCACCGTGGACATGTACTGGCGGACGAGGCGGTCGTTGCGACTACCGAAGATTTTCTTGAGCAGGCCGGAGATCATGTTTTGGGTTCGACGTCGATTCGGCAAAGGCGAGAGTTTATCATGGCGCAACCACCCGCCTCATGACGCTTCGCACACCCTCCCGATGACCCGCCCGCTCAGTCGCTTTCTCGGCAGCGGCGACGCCCTCGCCCGCCTCCAGGACCACGCCGCGCGCCTGCGCCGCATCCAGGGCGCGCTCGAGCTGGCACTGCCACCTCAGCTGCAGGGCCAATGCCAGGTCGCCAACCTCAAGGATGGCGCACTGGTCCTGAGCGCCCGCGGCGGCGCTGCTGCGGTGCGGCTCCGGCAGATGCTGCCGAGCCTGCTCGACCAGCTCGTCGCTGCGGGGCACGCCGTGCAGACGATCAAGGTCAAGGTCGCATCGCCGGAGCAGGTCTCGTGGCAACGGCAGCCGACCGAACGCCACATCTCGTCCGAGGCCAAGGCCGGGCTGGGCGTCTTCGCCAGCAGCCTGCCGCCGGACTCACCGCTGCGCGCCTCGCTCGAGCGCCTGATCCGGCGCGGCAGGGAGTGAGGCGCCCGTCCTTGGGCGCAAGGTCCGCAGGCCCGCTGACTCAGGCGACCGGAGCGAGAACGCGTTCGATCGCGAACAAGGCCAGAAACACGAACAGCACAACCACTGTCGCGCGAAAAGCCTTCCAGGCCCAGGTCTTGTAGCGCGGATTTCCCGTCAGCGACCAAAGGATCACCGAGCCGCCGATCGCCAGCACGGCAAGCAGCAGCAATAAGCGCATGATCAGCACAGGAGAGCGCTCCACGACGCCTGTCGACCGTCGGCGTCGGCGTCGGCATCGGCGTCGGCATCGGCAAGGCGAGGATCGGGAATGGGTCTCATGGGTTCAGGCGAACGCGGCCGCCACAGGCGCGAACTGGTGGGCAACCGCAGCCGGCGTGGACGCTGCCTGGTCGAAAGTCACGATCTCCCAGGCCTCCCTGTCTTCGAGCAGCACGCGCAGGATCTGGTTGTTGAGCGCGTGCCCCGCCTTGTGCGCCGAATACGCTGCCAGCAGCGGATGACCGCAAAGGTAGAGGTCGCCGATCGCGTCCAGCACCTTGTGCTTGACGAACTCATCCGCATAGCGCAGCCCTTCGGCGTTGAGCACGCGATACTCATCCATCACGATCGCGTTCTCGAGACTTCCGCCGAGCGCGAGGCCGTTCGCGCGCATGAACTCGACGTCCTGCATGAAGCCGAAGGTGCGCGCGCGGGCGACGTCGCGCACGTAGGACTGCTCGGCGAAGTCGATCGTGACCTGGGTGGATGTGCTGTCGATTGCCGGGTGGTTGAACACGATCGAGAACGACAGCCTGAAGCCGTCGTAGGGCTCGAGCTTCACCCACTTGTCGCCCTCGACGTATTCGACGGCCTTCTTGACGCGGAGGAATTTCTTGGGCGCTTTCTGCTCCTCGATCCCTGCGGACTGCAGCAGGAACACGAAGGGGGCCGAACTGCCGTCCAGGATCGGAATCTCGGGCGCATCGACCTCCACATGCAGATTGTCGATGCCGAGCCCGGCAAGCGCCGACATCAGATGTTCGACGGTGCCGACCTTGTGACCACCTTTTTCCAGCCCCGAACACATGCGCGTGTCGCATACCGCATAGGGGTCTGCGGGCAGGGTCAGGGGCGGATCGAGGTCGACACGATGGAAGACGATGCCGGTGTCGGGGGCCGCCGGGCGCAGGGTCAGCGTCACCTTGCGGCCGCCGTGCAGCCCGACACCCGTGGCCTTGACGATGGACTTGAGAGTGCGCTGCCTGATCATGTTCTTTTCCTTTGCAGATCAGTCATTTTAGCACGCACCCCAAAACCGGCCGGGCTATCGCCGCCATGGACACAAGCTGTTGCGCAAGCGGATGTTGCAAAGCAGCAACCACATGAAAAAGCCCGCCCGCAGACTGGAGGCGACAGTCTGCGGGCGGGCTTCGAACGGCGCGATCAGTCTGCCTGGCGACGCAGGAAGGCCGGGATGTCGTAGGTGCCGACGCCGCTGGTGCTCATCGCCTCGACCGTCGACCGGCGGCCACTGCGCATCACCGCCGGCACGTCCAGGTTGCTCATGTCGACACTGCCGCCGCCAATCGCCGGGCCGTAGGTACCCGTGCCCTGCACCACCTGCATGATCGGCTGGCGCGCGGCACGCGGCGCGCCCAGACCCGTGGCCACCACGGTGATGCGGATGCGGTCTTCCATGGTGTCGTCGAACACGGTGCCGTATTTCACGAAGGCTTCCGGCGCGGCGAAGGCCTGCACGGTCTTCACCGCGTCGCGCACTTCCGACATCTTCAGCGACTTGCTGGCCGTGATGTTGATCAGCACGCAGCGCGCGCCCGACAGCTCGGTGCCCTCGAGCAGCGGCGAGACCGCAGCCTGCTCGGCGGCGATGCGGGCGCGATCGAGCCCCGCGGCCTCGGCCGAACCCATCATCGCGCGGCCCATCTCGGCCATCGCGGTGCGGACGTCCTGGAAGTCGACGTTCACCAGGCCGGGGACATTGATGATCTCGGCGATGCCGCCGACCGCCGAACGCAGCACGTTGTCCGCGGAGCGGAAACATTCCTCGAAGCCGGCGTCATCGCCGAAGACCTCGAGAAGCTTGTCGTTGAGCACGACGATCAGCGAATCGACGTGGCGGGTGAGTTCCTCGATGCCACTCTCGGCAACGCGGATACGGTTCTCGAAGTCGAAAGGCTTGGTGACCACGGCCACGGTCAGCAGGCCCATCTCCTTTGCGATCTCGGCCACAACCGGCGCCGCGCCGGTACCGGTGCCGCCGCCCATGCCGCCGGTGATGAACACCATGTGCGCCCCTTCGAGCGCGGCGGCGATGTCCTCGCGCGACTCCTGCGCAGCCGCACGGCCAGCTTCGGGCTTCGAGCCAGCGCCGAGGCCGGTATTGCCCAGCTGGACCTTGGTCGGAGCCAGACAGCGCTTCAGCGCCTGGGCGTCGGTGTTGGCGGAGATGAAATGCACCCCCTTCACGCCCTCGCGGATCATGTGATCGACCGCGTTGCCCCCTGCACCGCCCACACCGACCACCTTGATGACGGTTCCGGACGGTTCCTTCTCAACGATTTCAAACATTTGCCTCGCCTCCTGATTTGACGGCCCTGCTCAACACCGAACGCCGGTCAGCCCGCATCTAGTATCAGACCCGCAGTCTACTACTAAATAAGCGACGACAAACCAGCAATCATCCAAATTGATTGCGTCCGAAAAGCGCGCTCAGAAATTACGCTCGAACCACGCCTTCATTCGCCCGAAAACCTGCTTCACGCTGCGTGTATCGCGCGCCTGAAGCCCCCTGCGCCGCTGTGCGGCACCTTCCATCACCAGTCCCATCGCGGTCGCGTAGCGCGGCTGGCAAACCACGTCGGCCAGGCCGCCGTCGTATTGCGGCGCACCCACGCGCGCCGGCATGTGAAACACGTCCTCGGCCAGCTCGGCCATGCCGCGCATCACTGCGGAACCGCCCGTGAGCACGATGCCCGAGGACAGCAGCTCCTCGTAACCGCTGCGCCGCAGCTCGGCCTGCACCAGCTCGAAGAGCTCGGACACGCGCGGCTCGATCACGTCTGCCAGCGCCTGGCGCGACAGCTTGCGCGGCGGCCGGTCGCCCACGCCGGGCACCTCGATCATCTCCTCGGGATCAGCCATCTGATGCATGGCGACGCCGTGACGGATCTTGATCTCCTCGGCTTCCGAGGTCGGCGTGCGCAGCGCCATCGCGATGTCGTTGGTGATCTGGTCGCCCGCGACCGGGATCACCGCGGTATGGCGGATCGCGCCCTGAGTGAACACCGCGATGTCAGTGGTGCCGCCGCCGATGTCGACCATGCACACGCCGAGCTCCTTCTCATCCTCGGTGAGCACGGCGTGGCTGGAGGCGAGCGGCTGCAGGCTCAGGTCCATGACCTCCAGACCGCAGCGGCGCACGCACTTGATCACGTTCTGTGCCGCCGAAACCGCGCCGGTGACGATGTGCACCTTGACCTCGAGGCGCACGCCGCTCATGCCGATCGGCTCGCGCACCCCGCCCTGGCCATCGATGATGAACTCCTGGGTCAGGATGTGCAGGATCTGCTGCTCAGCCGGAATCGGCATCGCGCGCGCGACCTCGATCACGCGCTCGACGTCCATCGGCGAGACTTCCTTCTCCTTGATCGCGACCGTGCCACTGGAGTTGAAGCTCTTGATGTGGCTGCCGGCGATGCCGGTATAGACCTCGTGGATCTTGCAGTCGGCCATGAGCTCGACCTCCTGCACGACACGCGAGATCGCGTCGACCGTCGCCTCGATGTTCACCACCACGCCGCGCTTGAGGCCGTTGGTCGGCTGTGTGCCAAGGCCGACGACGTTGAGCCGCCCATCGGGCTTGACCTCGGCCACCATGCAGGTGACCTTGGCGGTGCCGATGTCCAGCCCGACGATCAGTTCGTTGTATTGCTTGCTCATTGCTTGCCTTTCCTGCCTGCAGGGGCCACGGGCTGCTGCAGCACCGAGGCGTCGGCCGGGGTGAGCGCGAATCCACCCGGATAGCGCAGATCCGCGACCCTGATTTCGATATCGATTTCCCTCTCCACGCCCGGCCACACCGCGATGAAGCGCTGCAACCGCTCGACGAGCGGGGATTTTTCCTGTTCGCGCCCGAGCACGATCGTCATGCCGTTGTCGAGCTGGAGTTGCCACGCCTCGCGTGCAGACAGCGCGAGTCCGACCAGGCGCACACCGAGCGGCTGCAGCATGGCGGAGTAGTCGCGGTAGCGTGCGAGCAACCAGCCCGAGGAACCCTGCGGACCGTCGAACTGCGGCAGGTCGGCGTTCGATGCCGCGATGAAAACCTCGCCCTGGCGGTTGACCAGGCGCGCGTCGCCGCTGTCGGAGACCGTCCAGTATGCAACCGCGTCGTGCTCCTCGATCCGCAGCTCCAGCGCATCCGGCCAGCGCCGGCGCACCTCGGCCTTGCGCACCCAGGGCAGCTTCTCGAAGGTTTCCCTGACCGCTTGCAGGTCGACGGTGAAGAAATTGCCCTGCACGGCCATGCGTGCAGCGTAATCGAGCTGCTCCTCCGTCACCTGCGAGGGCTTTGTCACCACCACCAGCTCGCGCAACGGAAACAGCGGACGCGACAGGAACCACAGCACCAGCGCCCAGCCGAGCGCCACCGCGGCACACAGCGTGAGCAGGTCGGAGAGCAGATTGAGCAGCGCCGGTCGATGCCACAGCCCGCGCTCCTCCGCGGCGCGCGCCCGCCCGCCCGCCGCCGCGCGGGCGGAGCGGATCGAGGCGGGACGCGCACGCACTTCAGCCAAGGCGCGCTCCCTCGAGAATGCGCAGGCACAGCGCGGTGAAATCCAGTCCGGCGACGCGCGCGGACATCGGCACCAGCGAATGCCCGGTCATGCCGGGCGTCGTGTTCATCTCGAGCAGGTATGGGCGGCCGTCAGCGGTAAGGATCAGGTCGGCCCGCCCCCAGCCCCGGCAACCCAGCACCCGCGCCGACTTCATCACCAGTGCCTGCAGCGCGGCCTCCTGCTCCGCAGGCAGGCCGCAGGGGCAGTCGTAACGGGTGTCGTCGGTGAAATACTTGTTCTGGTAATCGTAGTTGCCATCCGGCGCAACGATGCGCACCAGCGGGAGCGGCCGATTCTCGAGGAAAGGCGCGGTCAGCTCATCGCCGCGGATGAACTCCTCGGCGATCACCAGGCTGTCGTAACGCGCCGCCAGCTCCCAGGCGCCCTCGAGCTGTGCCGCCTCGGTCACCTTGGTCGCACCCATGCTCGAGCCTTCATGGGCGGGCTTGACGAAGATCGGCAGCCCGAGCTCGGCAACTACCGCGTCCCAGTCGGTGCCGGCCTCGAGGATCGCGTAGCGCGGCGTCGGGAGGCCGCTCGCCAGCCACACCATCTTGGTGCGCCACTTGTCCATCGACAGCGCCGAGGCCATGACCCCGCTGCCGGTGTAGGGAATGCCCATGAGCTCGAGCGCGCCCTGCACCGTGCCGTCCTCGCCACCGCGGCCGTGCAGCGCGATGAACACGCGCTCGAAGCCCTCTTCCTTGAGGATGTGCAGGTCGCGTTCGGCCGGATCGAAGGCATGCGCATCCACCCCGGCCGCCTGCAGCGCGGCGAGCACCGCCTTGCCCGACATCAGGGACACCTCACGCTCGGCGGACGACCCGCCGAACAGCACCGCAACCTTTCCGTACTTCGCCTTCACACTGCTTCCTCGATACGGGCGAGCTTGCCCGGCACCGTGCCGATGCTGCCCGCCCCCATGGTGATCACCACGTCGCCATCGCGCGCGGCAGACAGAATCATCCTCGGCATGTCGGCGACCTCCTCGACGAACACCGGCTCAACCATCCCCGCCACGCGGATCGCGCGCGCCAACGAGCGGCCGTCCGCAGCCACGATCGGCGTCTCGCCGGCCGCGTAGACTTCGGCGAGCAGCAGGCCATCGACCGTCGACAGCACCTTGACGAAGTCCTCGAAGCAGTCTCGGGTGCGGGTATAGCGATGCGGCTGGAAGGCCAGCACGAGGCGCCGACCAGGGAAGGCGCCGCGCGCCGCGGCGATGGTTGCAGCCATCTCCACCGGATGGTGGCCGTAGTCATCGATCAGCGTGAAGCTGCCAGCCTCGTCGCCATCCTGATCAAGCAGCGGCACCTCGCCGTAGCGCTGGAAGCGCCGGCCGACGCCGTTGAACTCGGCCAGCGCCTTCACGATCGCCGCGTCCGGCACCTGCACCTCGGTCGCCACCGCGATCGCGGCCAGCGCGTTGAGCACATTGTGCATGCCGGGCAGGTTGAGCTCGATCGACAGCCGGGTGGTCGTGCCATTGACCCGCACGCAATCGAAAACCATGCGTCCGCCGTCGGCGCGCACGTTCTCGGCGCGGATGTTGGCGGTTGGCGACAGGCCGTAGCGCACGATCTGCTTGGACACCTGCGGCATGATCTCGCGGACGTTGGCGTCGTCCTCGCACAGCACGGCCACCCCGTAGAACGGCAAACGCTGCAGGAAGTCGACGAACGCCTGCTTGACCCGCCCGAAGTCGTGGCCGTAGGTCTCCATGTGGTCGGCGTCGATGTTGGTGACGACCGAGATCACCGGATTGAGCAGCAGGAACGACGCGTCGGATTCGTCCGCCTCGGCCACCAGGTAGTCGCCCGTGCCCAGGCGGGCGTTGGCACCCGCAGCGTTGAGGCGGCCGCCGATGACGAAGGTGGGGTCGATGCCGCCTTCGGCGAGGATGCTCGCCACCAGCGAGGTGGTGGTGGTCTTGCCGTGGGTGCCGGCGATGGCGATGCCATGCTTGAAGCGCATCAGCTCGGCGAGCATCTGCGCGCGCGGCACCACCGGAACGTGGCGCTCGCGCGCGGCGACCACCTCCGGATTATCGGCCTTCACCGCGGTCGACACGACGACCACGTCGGCATCCGCCGTGTTCTGCGCGGCATGGCCGCGCACGACCTTCGCCCCCATCTTCTGCAGACGCCGGGTCGCGGCATTCTCGCCGAGGTCGGACCCGCTGACCCGATAGCCTTGATTGACCAGGACCTCGGCGATCCCGCTCATGCCCGAGCCGCCGATGCCGACGAAATGAATGTTGCGCACCTTGTGTTTCATGTGGCGTCTCCTCCAGCGAGTTCGGCGCAGGTGTGCGCCACCGCGACCGCCGCAAGCGGCTTCGCGAGCGTGCGCGCATGCTCTGCCATGTTCAGCAGGCGGCCCCGGTCCAGGCTGGAAAGAATGCCCGCCAGACGGTCGGGCGAGAGTTCGGTCTGCGGCAGCAGGTAGGCTGCACCGCGATCGGCGAGGAAGCGGGCGTTGCCGGTCTGGTGGTCGTCAACCGCGAACGGGAAGGGCACCAGCAGGCTGGCCACGCCCGCTGCTGCGAGTTCGGCCACCGTCAGCGCGCCGGCGCGGCAGATCACCAGATCCGCATCAGCGTAGGCGGCGGCCATGTCGTCGATGAAGGGCCGCAGTTCGCCGTCGACCTGCGCCCGCCCGTAGGCTGCGCGCAGCGCCTCGATCTGGCGCTCGCCGGCCTGATGCACGACTTGCGGTCGCATCTCGGGCGTGAGCCGGGCGAGTGCCTGCGGGACGGTCTCGTTGAGCACCGCCGCCCCGAGGCTGCCACCGACGACCAGGACGCGTAGCGGTCCCGTCCGGCCTGCAAAGCGTTCGCCCGGCGGCGGCACCGCGGCGATGTCGGCCCGCACCGGATTGCCCAGCCACTCGGCCTGCTCAAGAACGGCCGGGAAGCCGCTCAGCACCCGATCGGCGACGCGCGCGAGCACCCGGTTGGCGAGCCCGGCGACCGAGTTCTGCTCGTGCAGCACCAGCGGTCGGCCGAGCAGCGCCGCCATCATGCCGCCGGGGAAGGTGATGTAACCGCCCATGCCGAGCACCACGTCGGGCTTGATCCGGCGGAGCGCACGCAGCGCCTGCCAGAAACCCGACAAGAGGTTCAGCGGGAGCAGCAACTTGCGCATCAGCCCCTTGCCGCGCAGCGCGCCAAAGCGCACCCAGGCCGTCTCGTAGCCGCGCGGCGGCACGATGCGCGCCTCCATACCCTCCGGATTACCCATCCATACGATGCGCCAGCCTTTTGCGCGCAGCTCCTCGGCCACCGCGATACCGGGGAAGATGTGCCCGCCGGTGCCGCCCGCCATCACCATCAACGTCTTCATGCGCGGCCTCCGCGCTTGAGCTGGCGGTTTTCCCAGTCAACACGCAGCAGGATGCCGAGGGCAACGCAGTTGGCGACGATCCCCGAACCACCGAAGCTCATCAGCGGCAGGGTCAGACCCTTGGTCGGCAACAGGCCCATGTTCACGCCCATGTTGATGAAGGACTGCACACCGATCCATAGCCCGATGCCCTGCGCAACCAGACCGGAGAAGTAGCGTTCGAGCTTGATGGCTTCGCGCCCGATCAGGAAGGCGCGCTGTACGACCAGCGCAAACAGGGCGACCACAACGGCCACGCCCACGAAACCGAGTTCCTCCGCAATCACCGCAAGCAGGAAGTCGGTGTGCGCCTCGGGCAGGTAGAAGAGCTTTTCCACGCTGCCGCCCAGCCCGACGCCGAACCACTCGCCGCGACCGAAGGCGATCAGCGAATGCGAGAGCTGATACCCCTTGCCGAAGGCGTCCTGCCAGGGGTCCATGAAGCCGAAGATACGGTCGCGACGATAGGGCGAGGTCCAGATCAGGACCACGAAGCCGATCAGCGCCGCCACGGCAAGCAGGATGAACACGCGTACGTTTACGCCACCGAGGAAGAGCACGCCGAAGGCGATCGTAGTGATGACGACGAAAGCACCGAAATCCGGCTCGCGCAGCAGCAGGAAGCCCACCAACAGGATCACGGACATCATCGGCAGGAAGCCCTTCATGAAGCTGCCCATGACGTCGAGCTTGCGCACGGTGTAATCGGCGGCGTAAAGCGCGGCGAAGATCTTCATCAACTCGGAGGGCTGGAGGTTCACCGGCCCGAGCGAAAGCCAGCGCTGCGCGCCGTTGACCTCGCGCCCCACGCCCGGAATCAGCACCACGACGAGCAGCACCACGCCGGCGACGAACAGAACCGGCGCCAGCTGTTGCCAGCGCGCCATCGGGAACTGGAAGCTGACCAGCCCAAGGCCAATGCCGACAGCGAGGAAAATCGCATGCCGCATCAGGAAGTAATGCGACTGGTAGCCGGTGAACCGGCTGCCTTCGGCAATTGCGATCGAGGCCGAGTAGACCATGACCAAGCCGAGCAGCAGCAGCCCGACCGCCGACCAGATCAGGATAAGGTCGAGTTCACGCGCGGGCGCCGACTGGCGCGCCAGCCGTTCGGCGGCTGCGCGTGCAGGATCGTGCTTGCGCTCGGCGCGATGCAGAAACCCGGACAGGGCATTCGCGAACTTCATCGCGGCATCACCTCCGGCAGCCTGCGTGCGGCGGCGACGAAGACCTCCGCACGGTGCGCATAGTTACGAAACATGTCGAGGCTGGCGCAGGCCGGCGAAAGCAGTACCGCATCGCCCGGCTCGGCGAGCGAATTGGCGCGCACGACAGCGGCGTCGAGATCGGCAGCATGCTCGAGCACGACGCCGCAGCCTGCGACCGCCGCCTCGATGCGCGCCGCGTCACGGCCAATCAGCACCACGGCTCGCGCCTTGCGTGCGAACACCTCGGCCAGCGGCGAAAAGTCCTGGCCCTTGCCGTCGCCGCCGGCGATCAGCACCACCGGGCAGTCCATGCCAGCCAGCGCTGCCACCGTAGCGCCGACGTTGGTGCCTTTGGAGTCGTCGTAGAAACGCACGCCATCGGCACGCTCGGCGACCAGCTCGACCCGGTGCGGCAAGCCGCGAAAGGCAAGGAGCCCGTTGATCAGCCGACGCGGCGGGATGTCCAGACCGCCCTCGCACAAGGCCAGCGCCGCAAGGGCATTGGCAGCGTTGTGGCGGCCCGCGAGCGGCAGGTCGGCAAGCGCGAGCAGACGCTCGCTGCCACGCACCAGCCAGGTCTGGCCATCGGCGTCCGCGAGGCCGTAGTCCTGCTCGCCAGTTGGTATCGAAGCGCCGAAGCGGATCACTCGCCGTCCGGCCAGCGCCATCGCCGCGACGCGTTCGTCATCACGGTTGAGCACCTGCACGCCCTGCCCCTGGAAGATGGATGCCTTGGTCAGGGCATAGGCCTCAAGGTCGGCGTAACGGTCGAGATGATCGTCGGTCACGTTGAGCACCGTCGCCGCCTCGGGATCCAGAGCATGCATGGTCTCGATCTGGAAGCTCGACAGCTCCAGCGCCCAGCAAGCGGGCAACTCGGCACCGAGCTCGAGGCGCTCCATCAGTACATCGAGCGCAGCCGGGCTGATGTTGCCGGCCGCGACCGCGTCGATGCCGGCCGAATGCAAGAGCGCGGCGGTAAGCGCCGTGGTGGTGGTCTTGCCGTTGGTACCGGTGATCGCGAGGACACGCGTCTGCGCGCGCACCCCCAGTTCATCGAGCGCCTGCGCGAGCAGGCTCATCTCTCCGGTGACCGGCAGCCCGCGCCGACGCGCCTCGGCGGCGACTCCCACGCGTGGATCGAGCCCGGGGCTCAGCGCGACAAGGTCAATGCCATCGAGTACCTCAGCGCCAAACGCACCGGCAACGACCTCAGCGAGCGGCGCGTCGGTACGCAGCGCATCCAGCCCGGGTGGTACGGCGCGGCTGTCCGCGACGCGCACGCGCGCGCCGCGCAGCGCGCACCAGCGCGCCATGGCCAGGCCCGATTCGCCGAGCCCCAGGACGAGAACGTGTTTGCCCGTAAGTTCGCTCATCGCAGTTTCAGCGTCGATAGACCGAACAGCACCAGCATGATGGTGATGATCCAGAAGCGGACCACGACCTGTGTCTCCTTCCAGCCACCAAGTTCATAGTGGTGATGCAACGGAGCCATGCGGAAGATGCGCTTGCCGCCGGTGGCCTTGAAGTACAGCACCTGCACCATCACCGACAGGGTCTCAGCGACGAACAGGCCGCCCATGATGAAGAGCACGATCTCCTGGCGCACGATCACCGCGATCGTGCCCAGCGCAGCGCCGAGCGCGAGTGCGCCGACGTCGCCCATGAAGACTTCGGCCGGATAGGCGTTGAACCACAGGAAGCCGAGACCGGCGCCGCAGATCGCGCCGCAGAACACAGCGAGCTCGCCTGCCCCCGCCACGTAGGGCACGCCGAGGTATTTCGAGAAGCCCACGTGGCCCGCCACATAGGCAAAGATCGCCAGCGCGGCTGCGACCATCACCGTCGGCATGATCGCCAGGCCGTCGAGGCCGTCGGTGAGGTTTACCGCGTGGCTGGTTCCGTTGATGACGAAATAGGTCAGCGCGATGAAGCCGAAAATACCCAGCGGATAGGCCACGGCCTTGAAGAAGGGCACGATCAGCTCGGTCTCGGCCGGCGTGCTCGCGGTGACGCCGAGATAGACGGCCGCGGCGAGTGCAATCGCCGAGGTCCAGAAATACTTCCAGCGGCTCGCCAGCCCCTTGGGGTCGCGGTGCACCACCTTGCGCCAGTCATCCACCCAGCCAACGGCGCCAAAACCCAGCGTCACCAATAGGGTCACCCACACGTAGTCGTTGCGCAGGTCTCCCCACAGCACGATGGTGATACCGATCGAGATCAGGATCAGCGCGCCGCCCATGGTCGGGGTGCCTGCCTTGGTGAGGTGCGACTTGGGGCCGTCGTCGCGCACCGCCTGACCGATCTTCTTGGCGGCGAGCCAGCGGATGACACCAGGCCCGGCAATCAGCGAGATCGCCAGCGCAGTGAGGGCGGCCAGCACCGTCCGCAGCGTGATGTAGCCGAAGACGTTGAAGCCACGAATGTCCTGGCTGAGCCAGAGAGCAAGTTCCAACAGCATGTCAGGAGCCGGTTCCGTTCGAAGGGGCGGAATTGTGCATTGCCGCAAGCGCGTCCGCCACCCTTTCCATACGCATGAAACGCGAGCCTTTCACCAGCACCACCGAGTCCGCATCCAGCCGCGACGCGAGCGCCCTGACGAGGGCCTCGGGCGAGCCGAAGTGATGCCCACCCTCGCCGAAATTGTGCGCCGCAATCGCGCTCACATCGCCCAGCGCGAAGAGCCCGTCAATGCCCTTGCTCTTCGCGTAACCGCCGATCTCGTCGTGAACCTGGGCGCTGGTCTCGCCGACCTCGCCCATGTCACCCAGCACCAGCCAGGTGTGGCCCGGCATCGAAGCCAGAACGTCGATCCCCGCGCGCACCGAATCGGGATTGGCGTTGTAGGAATCGTCGAGGATGAGCGCCCCCCTGGGGCCCTCCCGCCGCTGCAGGCGACCCCGGGTGCCGGCGAACTCGGCGAGCCCATCGGCCATCGACTCCAGCGCCACCCCCGCCGCCAGGCATGCGGCAGCCGCGGCCACAGCGTTGCGTGCATTGTGCAAACCCGGTACCTGCAGGGCGAACTCGATGAGCCCTTGAGGGGTGTCGAGTTCGAGCCGCGAGCCGAGGCCGCGCAGGGTACACCGGCCGCGAACGTCTGCCTCGTGGTCGATACCGAATGTCACAATCCGGCGCGCCGCGTTGAGTTCGCGCCAATAGCCGGCATGCGCGTCATCCGCATTGACCAGCGCCACGCCCGCGCTCCCGAGACCGCCGTAGATCGCGCCCTTCTCCTGGGCAACCTCTTCCACGCTGCCCAGACCCTGCAGGTGCGCCCGCTGGGCGTTATTCACCAGCGCGACCGTGGGCTGAGCAAGCCCGGTGAGGTAGGCGATCTCGCCAGGATGGTTCATGCCCATCTCGATCACCGCGGCGCGATGGAAGTCGCGCAGCTCGAGCAGGGTCAGAGGCATCCCGATGTCATTGTTCAGATTACCGCGCGTCGCCAGCACCGACTCGTCGCCGAAACCGTCGCGACGCGCCTGCGCTCGCAGGATGGCCGCGCACATCTCCTTGACGGTGGTCTTGCCGTTGCTGCCGGTAATGCCGATCACCGGTACGGCGAAGCGCGCCCGCCAGGCTGCGGCCAGTGCGCCAAGCGCGAGCCGGGTGTCATCGACGATCAGCAAGGGCAGCGCTGCATCCGGGTGCGCCGCCGCCCAGGCCGCATCGACCATGGCCGCAGCTGCACCTGCATGTGCCGCGGCGTCGACGAAATCGTGGCCATCGAAGTGCTCTCCTCGCAACGCCACGAAGAGCTGCCCGGGCGCGAGTGCACGGCTGTCGGTGCCCACGCTCTCGAAACGCGCGAGCGCGGTGAAGTGGGCGCCATGCGCCGTGAGTGCGCGCGCAGCGTCGTGCAGCGTCATCATTGCATCGTCCCCCGCGTCGTCTGCCAGCCACGCAAGGCCAGCCGGGCCTGTTCGAGATCTGAAAATGGCAGGCGCTGGCCGAGGATCTCCTGGTACGGCTCGTGCCCCTTGCCCGCGATCAGGACGACATCGTCCGGTTCGGCCTCGCCAATGGCACGTGCAATCGCCTGCGCGCGATCGATCACGAGCTCGGCAGCCGGTCCGGCACCGGCCGCGATCGCCTCGATGATGCGCAACGGATCCTCGGAGCGCGGGTTGTCACTGGTAATGACCACGCGATCAGCCAGCGCACGCGCAATCTCGCCCATCATCGGGCGCTTGCCCGGATCGCGATCGCCGCCACAACCAAAAACGCATACCAGCCGCCCTCGCCGCGTCTGCACCGTGGCGCGCAGGGCTTCGAGCACCTTGGCGAGCGCGTCGGGCGAATGCGCGTAGTCCACGACGACCAGCGGCTCGCAGACGCCGCCCACGAGCTGCATGCGCCCCTGCGGCGGGACCAGCCGCGACAGTACGGGCGCAAGGCTGTCGAACTCGACGCCACGGGCGAGCAGCGCGGCCGCGACGGCAACGAGGTTGGAGACATTGAACGGGGCGACCATGCGGACGTTGACGTCCGCCTCGCGCCGGTCCCAGGCCAGCGTGAAGCGCAGGCCTGCCGGCGCCGCCTGCAGGCGGTCGGCGTGCAGCACGCGCGCCCCCGGCACCGCGTTCAGGTTGGCGTCGTGGAGGGTGCAGGCGATGACTGCGCGCCCTTCGGACACCAGGCGGCGCGCGAGCATCAGACCGTACGGATCATCGATGTTGATCACGCTCGTGCGCACTTCGGGACGCGCGAACAGCCGCGCCTTGGCCTCCGCATAAGACGCCATCGTGCCGTGGTAGTCGAGGTGATCGCGGCTGAGGTTGGTGAACACGGCGACGTCGAACTGCGCGCCATTCACTCGGCCCTGGTCGAGTCCGATGGACGAGACCTCCATCGCGGCGCCAGTCGCCCCTGCGTCCACAAAGCGCGCCAGCCAGCGGTGCAGGTCGAGCGCATCGGGGGTGGTGTTGATGCCCTCCTCGAGCGCATCGGGGAAGCCGCAGCCGAGCGTGCCGACGATGCCGCAGCGCTCGCCGAATTCGGCGAAGGCGCGCGCCAGCATCTGTGTCACGGTGGTCTTGCCGTTGGTGCCGGTGACGCCGGCAAGCCAGAGCGCAGCCGAAGGCCGCTGGTGGATCTCGTGCGCGAGATGGCCTGCGAGCTCGCGCAGACCGCTCACGCCCATCGACGGCACGGGGCTGGCAGGAGCACCGAAACCATCGCCGTCTTCCCACAGCAGGGCCGCCGCACCGCGGGTGGCAGCATCGGCGAGATAGCGCCGACCGTCCGTGCGCTGCCCGGGCCAGGCCGCGAAAACACAGCCCGGCCCCACCTTGCGCGAATCCGCGGTGATGTCCTGCGGCAGGACGCCCTGCGCGCGCAGTTGCGCCAGCAGTGAGAGAGCCTTTTCAGCGCTCACATGTTCTCCCGACCGGCCGCCGCTGCAGCGTCGTCTGCCGTGCGCCGGGCAAGCTGCAGAGGCGTCAGCGGAACGTCCGGCGCAACGCCCAGGGCACGCAGGGCCCCCTCCGTGATCCGGGAGAACACCGGCGCCGCCACGGTGCCGCCGAAGTACTGGCCCGCGCTCGGCTCGTCGATCATCACCGCCACGACAATGCGCGGGTTGAAGGCCGGCGCGAAACCGACGAAGGACGACACGTACTTGCGGGCATAGCGGCCCGCCTCGAGCTTGTGCGCCGTGCCGGTCTTGCCCGCGACGGTGTAGCCGGGCACCTGCGCGCGCGGTGCCGTACCGCCGGGCTTGGCAGCCATTTCGAGGATCGTGCGCATCTCACGCGCCGTATCGGCCGAGAACACCCGGCGCCCCTGCGAGGGCATTCCGTCGAGCCGCGTCAGTGATAGCGGCACCAGCTCACCGTCGCGCGCAAACACGAGGTATGCACGCGCCATCTGGATGAGGCTCGTGGAAATGCCGTGACCATACGACATCGTCGCCTGCTCGATGGGCCGCCAGGTCTTGGCAGGACGCAGACGCCCGGAGGTCTCGCCAGGGAAGCCGAGATTGAGCGGCGTGCCGAAGCCGAGCTGGTCGAACAGATGCCACATCTCCTCGGCACTGAACTGCTGGGCCATCTTCACGGTGCCGATGTTCGATGACTTCTGCACCACCTCTGCCACGGTCATCATGCCGTGGCGCTTGGTGTCCGAAATCGTCGCCGTGCCGATCGTCATGCGCCCGTTCCCGGTGTCGATCTGCGTGCTCGGCTTCACCTTGCCACGCTCGATTGCGAGCGCCGCGATGAACGGCTTCATCACCGAGCCCGGCTCGAAGGCATCGGTGAATACCCGGTTGCGCAGCTGCGCACCGCTCAGGTTGGCTCGGTTGTTCGGATTGAAGGTCGGCGCATTGGCCAGGGCGAGGATCTCCCCGCTGCGTGCATCGAGCACCACGACGGCACCGGCCTGAGCCTTGTGCTGCTGCATCGCGTCGCGAAGCGCCGACCAGGCCAGATACTGGATCTTGCCGTCGATCGACAGGGCCACATCCTCGCCGTCACGCGGCGGGCGGATGGCTTCGACGTCCTCGACGATCTGGCCGCGCCGGTCCTTGATTACGCGCCGCGCGCCGGCACGACCAGCCAGCCGCTGCTCGAACGCGAGCTCAATGCCCTCCTGCCCCTTGTCCTCGACATCGGTGAATCCGAGGATGTGGGCCATGACCTCGCCACCCGGGTAGTAGCGGCGATACTCCTGTTGCTGATGAATCCCGGGCAGGCGCAGGGCGGCGACCTGTTCGGCGACCTCGGGCGGCACCTGGCGCTTGAGGTAGGCGAAGTCGCGCCCGGTCGCCAGCCTGCCGTTGAGCTCCTTGACATCCATCTCCAGCAAGCGGGCGAGCTCGCGCGCCTGCGCCGGTTCGAGCTGGGCGTCCGACGGGATCGCCCACACCGAACGCACCGGCGTACTCACGGCCAGGATGTCGCCCTGGCGATCGGTGATGCGACCCCGGGTCGCCGGCACTTCAAGCGTGCGGGCATAACGCGACTCGCCCTTGGCCTGCAGGAAATCGTGATTGACCCCTTGCAAGTAGAGCGCCCGTCCGACCAGGGCAAGCGAGCAACCCATCAGGCCGAGCATGACCAGGCGCGAGCGCCAGGCCGGCAACTCGCGCTTGAGCAGCGGATTGTGATTGAAGGTGACTGCACGCTGTTTCTTCATGATTGCGGCTCCACCACGAGCACCTGTCCGGCAGGCGGCACACGCATGCCGAGTCTTTCCCGCGCCAGTTTTTCGACCCGGCCATGGGTCGCCCAGGTGCTCTGCTCAAGCTGAAGCTGACCCCACTCGACCTCGAGCGCCTGTGCGCGCGCCTGCTCGCGCTCGTATTCGGCATAAAGCCGGCGCGCCTGATGCTGCGCGGCGACGACGCCAAGCGCGCTGGCGACGACCAGGGCCACGAGGACGGCATCGGCGCGGATCATGCGGGCGCCTCCGTGCGTTCGGCCACACGCATCACCGCGCTGCGCGCGCGCGGGTTGGCGGCGACCTCGACCTCGCCCGGCCGCACCGCCTTGCCGACGAGCTTCAAGCGCGGTGCGGGCAGATCCGCCGCTCTCACCGGCAGCCGGCGCGGCAACACCGGGGGACGAGACTCGTCACGCATGAAGCGCTTCACGATGCGATCCTCGAGCGAGTGAAAACTGATCACCGCCAGCCGCCCGCCCGTACGCAGACGGGCTACGCAGACCGGCAGCACGTGCGTCAGCTCCTCGAGCTCCTGATTGATGAAAATCCGAAGAGCCTGGAAGGAGCGTGTCGCCGGGTGCTGCCCCGGCTCGCGTGTGCGGACCGCCTTTTCCACGATCGCGGCAAGTTGTCCAGTGGTTGCGACAGCCCCCCCTGTCCGAGCAGCTGCAATCGCCTTTGCAATCGCATGAGCAAACCGTTCCTCTCCATAATCCCTGAGTACCTCCGTGATCTGGCCGACGGACGCGTCCGCCAGCCATTCCGCCACGGTCTGCCCGCGGCTGGTGTCCATGCGCATGTCGAGCGGCGCATCGAAGCGAAAGCTCATCCCACGCGCGCCATCATCCAGTTGGGGTGAAGACACCCCCAGATCCAGCAACACCCCATCCACCGCCGCCACGCCGAGGCGCGCGAGTTCCGCATCGAGCGCGCTGAAGGCCGAATGCACCAGCGTCAGCCGCGGATCATTCAGCGCCTGCCCGGCGGCGATCGCCGCTGGGTCGCGATCGAAGGCGATCAGCCGCCCCGCCGGACCCAGCCGCGCGAGCACCGCCCGACTGTGCCCCCCACGCCCGAACGTGCCATCGACGTAGATGCCGTCGGTACCGATCGCGAGCGCGTCAACTGCCTCGGCGAGCAGGACGCTGACGTGCTGCTGCACCGCACTCACAGCGCCAGGCTCTCGAAGCCGGGCGGCAACCCGGTGCTGGCAAGGCCAAGCATGGCCTCCTGTTGCTTCTCCCAGCCCTCGTCGGACCACAGCTCGAAATGCGTGCCCTGCCCGATCAGCCACACCTGCTTGTCGAGCTTGGCGAACTTGCGCAGCGACGGCGCAACCAGCACGCGGCCGGCGGCGTCGAGCGTTTCATCCTGCGCAAAACCCACCAGCAGGCGCTTGAACATCGCCGACTGCGGGTCCAGCCCGGGCGCAGCGAGCACCTGATCGCGAATCGGAATCCAGGCGGGAACGGGATAGACGAGGCAGCAACCGTGGGGATGGGCAGTCAGCACGATCTGCCCGTTGTCGACGGCCAGGGCGTCACGATGCCGCGCAGGAATCGCGAGGCGACCCTTGGCATCAAGATTGAGCGCGGTGGCTCCCTGGAACATCGTCCCCCCTGACGGCACCGGAAAAGCATCGGAATGACACTTTTCCCCACTTTTTTCCACTTGAACCCACTTTAGTGGAAAGGCTATCCCCGGTCAAGGCAACGGGCGCGGATTCCCGTTGTGACACAATGACTTATGTCGCACCTGAATCAGCGCAATAAAGCCTGAAAAATCAAGGAGAATGCGAGACTGGCTCACACGCCGGGCGAACACGGCCCGGTGCAAGTCCGAAGTGGGAGAATGTTGGAAGACAAACCTCGACCAAGGCCCGTCGAGGGGAAAAAGGCCGCTTTCCGACTGCCGCGCGGACGACATCGGGTAGGCGGGCGCTCGCAGGGGCGAGCAAAACGGGGGGATGGTGGGGAAGTTCGCCGATAAGCCGGGTTCTGTCGAACGCCGCCGGCGAACCGGCGACATCGGGCAGTCATTCCTCTGGGCGACACGTTACCGTGAAGCTCTAGCAGCCTACCCGGGAGCGACGCGAGCCACGCCAATGCTCCCCTATTTGGCCTTGCCCCGGATGGGGTTTGCCGTGCCAGTCCTGTTGCCAGTCCTGCGGTGAGCTCTTACCTCACCGTTTCACCCTTGCCTGATCTCCACTGAAGAGCGAACTCTTCAATATGGACTTCGCCACCTTGCGGCGGCACCGTCCGAGCCATCGGCGGTCTGCTCTCTGTTGCACTTTCCGTCGTCTCACGGCGCCCGGCCGTTAGCCGGCATCCTGCTCTGCGGGGCCCGGACTTTCCTCCACGCACGACGAGGTGCGCAGCGACTGCCTGGCGAACTTCCCGTTCCGGATTATACGCAGGTCAGCGCCGACACGCCCGGCTCAGTTGGGCGCTGGTGCCGGCACGAAGGCAGGGGCGCCATCCTTGAGGACGAAACTGCCGATCAGTCTCCCAGGCGGCTGGTTGCCCGGGTTGTCCCAGTCTTGCAGGCGACACTCCTCCGTCCCGGCAAGATACCAACGACTGCCCTGATGCAGCGCCCACAGGGCATCGCCGGCCGCATACACCTTCATCTCGACCAGCTCGGTGGAGCTTGGATGGATACGGATGCGCTTCTGGCATGCGGGCAAGCGAGAAACGACCACCGCCTGTCGCAATTCGTCGTCCCAGAAGAACTTCTGCTCCCGAACGAGGATCAGGGCGTGCTGGCTGCCATCGATCATGTACGAGGTGGCGCTGTTCTCGCACCCGGCCAGCACAGTGAGCAAGCCCAGCGCGGCGAGCATGCGCAATGCGCTTCCGCGGCGCTTCATGCATGCGCTCCCATGCCGACCAATTTCCAGCCGACCTGCTCGCCGGCACGCAGCGGCACCAGCGGGTCGCCGCCGAGATACGGGTAGCTCGCCGGCACGGCCCATGACTCGCGGCGCAGGGTGATGGTGTCGGCGTTCGGCTCCAGGCCATAGAAGGCGGGGCCGTTCCGGCTGGCGAAGGCCTCGAGGCATTGGAGCGCACCCGCCGCCTCGAACACCTCGGCGTAGAGTTCGATCCCGGCGTGCGCCGTATAGCAGCCGGCGCAGCCGCAGGCGTTCTCCTTGGTGCTCTGCGCATGAGGCGCGGAGTCGGTACCAAGGAAGAAGCGCGGGTTGCCCGAGGTCACGGCCGAGACGAGCGCCTGGCGGTGGGTTTCGCGCTTGAGCACCGGCAGGCAGTAATGATGGGGGCGAATACCACCGGCGAAGATCGCGTTCCGATTGAGCAGCAGGTGATGCGCCGTCACCGTGGCAGCAACGTTTGCCCCCGCGGCGCGCACGAACTGCGCGGCTTCTGCAGTCGTGATGTGCTCGAACACGACCTTCAGCCCTGGAAAACGCCGCACCAGCGGCGACAGCGTGCGCTCGATGAAGACACGCTCGCGATCGAACACGTCCACCTCCGCGCCGGTCGCCTCGCCATGCACGCACAGCACCATGCCGAGCCTCTCCATGCGCTCGAGCACCGGATAGATCTTGTCGATCGCGGTCACACCGGCGTCGGAGTTGGTCGTGGCGCCCGCCGGGTAGAGCTTGCAGGCAACGACATGTCCGCTCTCCCTGGCCCGGTCGATCTCGTCCGCAGGCAGGTTGTCGGTCAGATACAAACTCATCAGCGGCTGGAAACCAGTACCCTGCGCCGCGGCGAGGATCCGCTCACGATACACCAGCGCCTGCGCGGTCGTGGTGATCGGCGGCTTCAGGTTGGGCATGATCAGTGCGCGACCGAAACGCGCAGCGGTGTGAGGCACGACGGCCGCAAGGGCGGCATCGTCGCGCACGTGCAGGTGCCAGTCGTCCGGACGGACAAGGGTAATCGTTTGCATGGAACGGATCCTCGTTGGAGCCCCGGATTATAGGCGCTTCAGCCCGCATCCGGCCCAGCCGGTCCGCACGCGCAGTTCCTGCGTCACACCTGGCTTCATTCCTCGCGCCGGCTCTGCAGCGCCTGCGCGTACAAGGCCTTGCGCGGGGCGCCAGTGATCTCGGCCGCCAAGCTGGCCGCAGTCTTCAGCGGCAACTCGGCGAGCAGCAGGTCGAGCACACGCAAGGCATCGGCCTCCAGGCCCGCGCGGACCGGCGCGCCGGCAAGCACCAACACGAACTCGCCGCGCAGGCGGTTGGCATCGGCGGCAAACCAGGCGTCGGTGTCGGCAAGTGGCATGCGCACGATCTGCTCGTGAAGTTTTGTCATCTCGCGCGCAATCAGGAGTTCGCGCTCGCCGCCGAAGATGTCCTGCATGTCCGCGACGCACTCGCGGATGCGATGCGGCGCCTCATAAAAGACCATGGCATCCGGCTCGTCACGCAAGGCCGACAGGGCCGCACGCCTCGCCCCGCTCTTGGCGGACAGAAAGCCGACAAAGCGGAATCCGCCCTCGGCGAAGCCTGACACCGACAACGCCGCCACGGCTGCGCAGGGCCCGGGCAAAGGCACGACAGGATGCCCGGCGTCGCGCACGCGGGCGACCAGCCGGGCGCCTGGATCAGACACCGCAGGCGTGCCAGCGTCGGTGATCAGCGCCACATGGCGGCCGGCGGCAAGATGCTCGATGAGCTGCCCCGCCGCGGCCTGCTCGTTGTGCTGATGCACCGCCATCATGCGCACCTTCAGCCCGTAGGCGTCGAGCAGGCGCTGGCTGTGGCGGGTATCCTCGGCGGCGACCACATCCACCGCCGCAAGCGCGGCGAGCGCACGCAGCGTGATGTCATGCAGATTCCCGAGCGGCGTCGCCACCACATACAATGACGGCGTACTTGAAAGCGGACGATCAGGCAGGGGAACGGTGGCTGGCATGGATGATTTCGACTCTGCGGCAAGACGCCGCCCTGCAAGGAACACAGGCCCTGGGCGGGCGACCGGCACGCTGGCGGCGGCGACACCCCCGGGTGAAGGAGCCGACAGTATCGGCGCACGCCGGACACCGGCGCAAGCACGCGGCGCAGCCGCCGAAGCGCTGGCTGCCGCACACCTTGCCGGACAGGGGCTGCGCATCGTCGCCCGCAACGTGCGCTGCCGTGGCGGCGAGGTCGACCTGATCTGCCTCGACCGCAGCCATGTGGTGTTCGTCGAGGTCCGCCTGCGCACCAGCGCGCGCTTTGGCGGCGCCGCCGAGAGCATCACCGCGGCCAAGCGGCGGCGCGTGCTGCTTGCAGCCCAGTGGTGGCTGGGCGGCGCCGGGCGGCGCTTCGCGGGCGCGGCCTGCCGCTTCGACGCCGTGCTGCTTGACGCCCTCGACCCTGAGCGGATCACCTGGCTGCCGGGCGCCTTCGATGCAGGCTGAACCCACATGCTAGACTCTGCCGCCCTGAAGACGACCTGATTCGCATGAACCTCATCGATCGCATCTCGCGCCAGTTCGAAGACAACATGCGCGGCGCGCTCGAGGCGCTCGAGCTGCTCGCGGCGCCAATCGCCGGCGCCGTCGAACTGATCACGGCCAGCCTGCTCGACAACGGCAAGGTGCTGGTATGCAGCGGCAGCGGCTCCGCCGGCGATGCGCGCCGCTTTGCGGCACAGCTGGTCAGCGGCTTCGAGCTCGAGCGCCCGGCGCTCGCGGCGATGGCGCTCAGCGCCGACACCTCGACCCTGGCTCCGGTCGCCGCGGAACTCGATCCTCAGACCCTGTTCGCCCGCCAGATCGCCGCGTTCGGCCACCCGGGCGACATCCTCGTCACGCTGTCAACGAATCCCCGCTCCGCCCGCGTCCTGGGCGC